>JBHICH010000020.1:0-30881 GCA_046759465.1 Nitrososphaerales archaeon | reverse complement strand
TTCGAACCACGTATTGCTGTATCTGGTAACAATATCTATCTAGTATGGCAGGATAACTTCGCAGCAAACGATGAGATATTCTTCAGCGAAACCACGTGGATAACTATCGACTCGTTAAGTAATGCTATGCCCTCATGGGATTTGGATATAGTTACTTTATCTGGCAGAACTAATGGAGATGATACGGACACGATATCCGTGTACTGGGGCGATGGTACCTCAACAGCAGGGATTTCACATTCCGGTGGTTCATGGGGACCAGTCAGCCATAAATACGGTTCATCAGACGTTGGTCCTAACGAAATAGTTGCAAGACTGCTGGATACATTTGGTGACGAAAAATCAAGTAGCATACCATCCCTCCTTGATGTGCGGAAACATGCAACTTCTCTCGACACACCAACCTTGAGCGCCGTATCTGTAATTGCTGGCGAAGAATTTAGTATAATCGCCAACACCTTAATTGATGCGGAGACAGGCATGGGAATAGAAGGTAAGACAATAACCTATTCCGGTACAGCTGCTTTGAAGAACGTTAACGGTACTACCGTTGCTGGTGGCAGCTTGTCAGCAGCAGTAACCTTGACAGCAGTGGGTGCGGATAATGTTGGAGCGGGTAAGACGGTAACTGCCAACTTTGCCGGAGATGCTTTTTACGAAGCATCGAGCTCGCCTCCAGCTACTATAGAGATATATATTTCAGAAGAGGTCCCGAGTATACAAGAAAAGGTTACGGTAACCTATCAAGAGAGCAGTTTCGATGTCATGACTTCTCTATCCAATGGAAGTGTTAAGAGCATTGAAGTTGTTCCAGACTTTACTAGCATAATACTGATGTTAGAGACAAGTGTGAGTGATGGAGAGCTAATGATAACCTTGCCTAGGGCTTTGATTGACTCAAGAGCTAACGGTGCTGATCATGACTTCACAATACTAGTTAATGGTAAAGAAACAGATTATGAGGAACACAGCGCAACTACTTCCGAAAGAGCACTAACAGTACCTGTATTCGCGGGTGCTGAAGAAGTTGAAATATTTGGCACACAAGTAGTCCCAGAATTTCCAATCGCAGTCATAGCAGTGATGGGCGCAATGATTGCTACCGCCATAGCAGTAAGTAGGTTCAAGAACCTTTGGAGAACTTAAACTTTTTTTATCAGAACAAGATGGCTGAAATCATTCTGCTTCAACCATAAAAAGAAGAAATTTGTGACATATATTGACAGACCGCCCAGTCAGTTCTGAAGAGCTTCACCAAAACAATTTTTAACCACTTTACTCAAAATTCAGTCAATGGCACTGACTTCCGTGAATTTCCAATCCCCACCAGAATTTATCAAGTATGTTGATCAGGCGATTATGGAGGTAAAGAGTAACCTTGGGGCTCATATGAAGAAGGTCGAAGAAATCAGAGGTCGATACGACAAGATTAAGAAAAGGCATGATACGCTAAAGAAGCTGATGGGCGGAAAGAAGGATGTTGTTGGTGATACTAAACAGCTTGAAGTGGCTGGCTTTAAGGTGCTCATCAACCCTTCTGCTGAATATGAGCTATCTTTGTTGGAGAATGTAATTTCTTCACTTCAAGAAAAACTCAATGCGTTTGAAAAAACCAAGGAGTTACTTCCTCTCTTTAAAGATGAGCAAGACATGAAGATTAGCATGGTGCTTGACGACGGTATACCATCAGGGTTTATGCTTTACGTAGAAGAGGAGTGAGGGTAATCTCAAGATGGATCTGATTGATATAAGTACTGACATTTTAAACCTCAAGGCTATACGTATCTTTTAAGGAGATGGGTTTGTATAGAGCTATAATACATATTTGAGATCAACATTTTTTATCCATACCTTTAATCTCGTGTGAAAAGATGTCTGTGTAACATTGGGACGGTAGCAATACTTATATCGTCACAGCCTTCTTCCATATTCAATGACAAACGGAATGACCAAAGATAGATCCCAAACCAAAGATTTAAACAGGTCAAAGAAAGGAATTTCGCCAGTCGTTGCAACTGTAATACTCGTCGCAGTAGCAGTCGTAATCGCTGCAGCACTAGCTGGATTCTCTTCAAGCCTATTCGGAACATACTCTGCTACAGGAAGTATAGAACTACGTGATGTCGTTGTGTATGAAGACGGATCTGGTAGCATGATTATAAAGAATGTAGGCTCTAAATCAGATTCTGTCGTATCAGCACAGATTCCACCATTCGATGCGGCAACTGCGGACCCAATTACAGGAACTATATTCCTAATTGATCCTAATACTGGTGCTTGCACTAATGAAGATCCGGTAATCCAAGCTAACGCCGAGGCTGCAATATGCTTACCAATTGCTGCATTGACAACCACAGCAGATCCTGACTTGGTACCACCAGTAATAGGCCAGCAGATTACAATGACTATAAAGATGAAGAGCGGCGTAGACCTAACAAGAAGCGTAACAGTATCGCCAGGCACCTTACCGTAGGGGGGGTCTAATGCATGGGCTCCAGACTTTATTCCTACAGGAAAGTAAGAAGACGTCATGGCATTAGCCCAGTTATAGCGATTAAGCTTGCCTAACCATTATTTTCACGTCTTGTATTTTCTTTAGTATTTGTCCTTTTGTCTCGGTGATCTCAATAGGAATTTGATTATCCCACGGAGAGATTGCATACTCTTATTTTTTTATATGTGTTTGAACTGTACTTAACGAAGCACCTGAATTCGTTATCCCAAAACAGGGAATTTTTTGATTTGTAGTTGCAATGTCCACATCTAGGAAAGTGTAGTTTACCTAACCAGGAGTTCTTGGACTATCAGGGTTCGTACAAAAAAGACAAAATACGGTTTCTTCAGGTCTCCCAGTCTCAAACAAGGAACCGCATTTCACACATCTGATATTCATGCCAGCATTTCGTATCTCTAAATATCATCTTTTGTCGAATATCTAGTGAGTATCAAATATTCTGTCTCATCGAATATAGTCATGTTACTCTAGAGCTATTGGTAGAGCCTGAAGTTTGGTACATTAACCTTAAAGATACTTCGAGTGTTTCTTATAGTGGTCAATTTAAGGATCATTATAGCATTGAAAGAACAGGATAGATGTCCTATTTGCCGAAAGCCCTTGTCTGAACATTCTAGCGCACAAGATAAGATATGCAAGATAATACTTGTCAAAGAATTTGCTCAGAATTGTCCAGGTTTTGACGTACCATTCAGACCGTCATTTGAAGGGTAAGCCTAGCTATTTTTGGTGCGGTCCATGTCACAGAGAATGGGTAATTATACGCAAGCAGAGATGAAAAGAGGCTAGCTATGCTATTTGCTATAGTGCTTTGTTAATCCTATGTCATGTGCCGGAGTTTTATTAAAACTCCTCTTCCAATACTTCTGGACAATCGCATTCGTTAAGCGGATTATTGCAATTCTCACAAATCAGTTTATCTTCGCTCACAGACTCTGACACCATCATAAAAGATGTTCTTATCGATATTAGCATTGTGTTCATAGAATTAAGGTCTATAACATGTATTAGAAATCTGCACTTTTTTACAACTTGATCTAGTCGCTGGGCATATATGAAGACCATTACTAGCATTCTGTTTTTTGTCAGAATGCTAGTAATTTCTTGTGCTGGGCTTGGGCCTTGCCATCAGATTGTCATTTGACAGAAAATAAGACTTGTGGAGCAAGAATCTATTTCAAAAAAACGAATTAACCTGAGAAAAATATTTAGAAGAATTCAGTGATTTGATTTGGACCTGGCAAACTATAACCCATAATTTTTACCAATAAATGCATCTAATTTACTCGTTTTTGATGCCTAGAATATGTATTCCAAACTCATGTTATAGTAAACCCAAATCAAAAAAATTATCGGAACAGAAGTTCCAAAATTGGTTCGGAGGGTTCCTTAAGTCAACAATCCCCGTAATAGTATGCAGGATGAATGTACATCTGTCGAAGTTCAAGAGTTACATCGATGGTACGCTCATTGTCATGTCAGGGTTAGCATGGCATGGAGTCGTAACTAGCGGTGCAGAGATGACATATCCTGTGATAATCACTGTAGTCTCTCTGGCAGTGATTCTCGGAGCTAAGGCTGAGGCAACAATGCAACAACTGACACACTGACCCATCCCTTTTTTTAATTTTTTTGTATGTCTGAAAGAAAGAAGATGTCTGTAATCCGAATTACTTACATCAATAAAATAATCTTTGCCCTCAATTATAAGGGATGAACGTAGAAATCAAGAAAGGGAGAAGCTTAGTTGCTGGTACCATAATTGCTGTACTTGCATTGAGCATCTTATCACTATCAATACCGGTTCAGTCGGATAAGGATGAACAAGATATGGATTCAGGTGAATTTAAGTTTGATATCAAGGCTCAAGACGAGGAGATCAGACTAAAGCTCGAGGTCGATGATGATTCGGGTATACTAGATGGGTCATACGAGATCACTCTCGATTGTAACGTTAGACCAGAAGGGCAAGAGAATCCGATTTTGAGCGGAACCTTGATAGTCGAAAATTCGGAAGGTGAGCTTAAGCTCGAAGCCAGTGCACTATCTGGAGATTACGCTCAGTGCGCCCTAACATTTCCAGGATTTGAGCCTGTGGGAGAATTTACGTTAACGGTTGGTGCTCAAGAATTACAGCCTGAAGAGGAAGCTAAAGAATTAGGAGCTAAAGCAAGAGCAGCAAAGATGGCTCAGAAAGCTAAGGAAGCTATACAAACAGAAGGCAAGCCTGAGTTTGTGAAAGGCATAGACAAGGCCGAAAGGTACTTGGGAAAGGCTGACAAGGCTGTTGTCGCACTGAAAATAGGGTTGGAGTCTGACGATGTCGATTCAATAGGCTTCGGGTCGGCACATCTTGTCCTCATAAAGTTTGGGGAGAGAGAACCAATGTTTAGAGCAGTACTGAATATACTAACCGATCAGCCAGTCGATAAGTTGAGTGCATGCTTAGACGGACAGTATATAGGAGAACTTACGATAATACATGCATCTGAAGAGCTGGGACTATACATTGGACACCTTAGAAAAAGCCTAACTGGAGTCGAAAGTATAACAATACCGGGAGTTTCTGTTGATGTAGTTGAGGGTACAGATTGCAAAACTACACTAATCCTTTCAGGAACCGTCTAGAAACAAAATCTTCTTTTTATTTAAGTTTAACTAGCAGAGGTAACAATCTGTGTTCTCACCGAAAAATATTAAGGTGAGGTCGTTCTGTGTTAGAGCCGTGAGGAAACTCTCAATTTCTGCTATTCTCGTGATAACATTAGGTGTAGGCGTTGTAACAGGAGTTGTAGTACCTGGGTATACTCAAGTACCTGCATGCCAAGGGCAGGAACCGACTATTATTGGTACGGCAGGTGACGATCTCCTAGACGGTACGTATGGCGACGATGTCATCTCTGGCTTGGGAGGTAACGATGAAATCGTGGGCCTGACTGGTGACGATATCATCTGTGGTGGTGACGGCGACGATGCCATCTTTGGCGGATCAGGTAATGATTCCATAGATGCTGAGAAAGACTTTGACGTATGTATTGGCGGAGATGGCTCAGATACCTTTAGCAACTGTGAATTCCACAAATAGCAAACAGCATAAGATTTGACAGAAGCGCTAAAGCCAGAAGCTGTAATCATCATATTTTGAACCATTACGCTTTATCACTGTATGTAGGGGTAGTAAAACACCCTGATTATCAACAAAAATGATAGATGCCTAATCGTATTATCTTGTATTTTCTTGTATATTCCTGCATATTCTTGAATACATTGTAAACCTGAGCGATAAATACTAAAGAGCTGACAAGGCATCCGTTGAATCCAACTCTCAACTATAAGTTTGGAATAATGATTCTTCCCATACTGGCAGTCATGCTTCTAACCTTACACTCTGCAAGTGCGCATCACGTTGATGATAGATTCGGCATACTGATCTCCATAGTTCCACAAAGGTACAATTTTGATTACGGAGAGACTGTCTTAATAACTGGGGAGGTGCATGCGTTAAGAAGTGGTTCCCCTCTACTACTGAAGGTCTTCAACCCCAAGAACTCTGCCTGCAGCTTTGACCAACTTCCTCTTGATAAGGATATGAAGTTTAAAGCTCAGCCTGTGAAGCTTACAGGAGCCTTCTGCGGCATCGAGGGAGAGTATAAGATAACCGCACATTATGGAAAGGGCAAGGCCTTGATGAAGTTCAATCTTGCTGTTTCTCAAGATGAACTAAGCGGTGGCAAAGCAGAAGTGATAAATGCAAAGATCTTATCTGACTTTCTCAAGGATGACAACAAGTACCCAGTCGATCTAGACTTGACTAGTAATGCTGTATTCATTAGAAATAATATGAAACAAACGATAGCCTTCTATCTCATGCTGGCCGAATTTGATGCATATGAGAATACGAAACATATCTCCTGGAAGGAGGTCACGCTGAAGCCTTTCGAGAAGCATTACATTGTTCCGACATTTGTACCAAGGATGATCGATGGAAAGCCAAATGGATACTTGCATGTCTTTGCTTGGACTGAGTTAGAAAACCCCACCCCACTGCACCCAGGACTTTACATACCGTATTAAGACAATATGATATGAGTTTCTAATGGAGTATCATACCGGAAGTTTGATCTTAAACCCACGTTCCTTACTGTTCGTTTGGCTCCACAACTCGGCATCACTTCCTGATTCTTTCGCTGTTTTAACCTTGCTTTCTGACTCTTTCTCCTTTTGCTGATCTTCAACTTTTCGTCTCGATGCTTGACTTGATATAGTTTCACTTACCACCTTTACTGTTCTTGGTTCATTTGTGCTCTCTCTAGATCCATCGTACAAGGTTTCGAGTACATGCAGATAGGCATTGTAATCCTTCGCAGCTCGAGAAACAGTATTTGTATAGTATGTGTAGTGATCCCGTAGCTGCTCCAAGTCGTGCAGTACCAAAGCTAATCTTCCTTTTTGATCCTTCTCCATCCCGTCATCTTCTACAAGTTCGTGAAGATCTTTGATCAGACCATCTATCCTTTTGTTATCTGGCATCTGGCTTTTCAGGAATTCCTCTGAATACGTAACATCTTCCTTAAGCTTAGAGATCATGCTTTCCATTACTTCTTCCTTTGTCATCTGGCCCATAGATAGAAGTACTGAGTGTGGAGCTCAAATACCTTATCGAGCTCAAATATCTATGATGTATTAGTATTTCAACAGCATTACGCCTAAGGTGGCTGACTGGATACATAACTGTGTTTGCCTAAGCCAAGAAAAATCAGTCCTTCCCTACGATCTATTTTAGATATGATATTAATTTCAATTGGATATCTCTATTATTTCAGAACCTAATATCACTGATCTAGAATCCTGATGAGGAGCTGCACTGCCCCCTTCCTTTCGGAATCTTGGAATGGAATTTGAATACATATAAATTCGTCTTTTCTGGATAAGGCAAACGGAACGAGTATCTTCAGAAAGCTATTATCACTTCCATCGACCATGTTGCTCGTTTGCAATAATTCATTCAGGTACAAGAGCTCTCTTTTATCCAATTTCAGTTTACCATACAATGTATCGATCCACTTCTTCTTTAAGACTAAATCTTCAAACTCGTACGAAAACCAATCCTTGCCAAATTCTCCATTCCTACTTTGCTCACGTTCGTTCTTTCTCAATCCTAACATATTTTGCTTAACACCGATTCCTTTTCTAGAATTTTGACCTGGTGCTGCACGTAATGCTTCTCCCTGTTTTCTTGATACGGAATTTGAATACATAAAAATTCATCTTTTCTGGATAAGGCAAATGGAACGAGTATCTTCAGAATGGTATCATCACTAGAATCGATCATGTTATATCTTTGCAAAAATTCATTCAGGTAGAGAATCTCTTTTTCATCTAATTTCAGTTTACCATACAATGTATCGATCCACTTCGTTTTTGCAGATAGAACTTCAGGCTTGTACAAAAACCACTCCTTGTCAGATTCTGTAGTCTCTTCTCCATCTCTGTGCTCATGTTCTCTCTTTCTTAATCCTAGCATATTTATTCGCCCCACTATTGCAAACATAGTACGAAATGTAGATCTGGGATCAGGTTAATCAGTTTTTGGAGTCGAGTATATTTGTAGGAAATCTATATTGTAAAAATCTAAAATCAATATACATAAAATGATATCTAGGTTGAAGATAATTTGAACTCTAGCGGTAAAGTTTCGTTATACCTTCTTGATCTCCATCACACAGATCTCTCTTTATGATTTCACCCAACTCGCTATAGCGATACATAGACTCGTTGTAGTACTCATTATTAGGATGGAACATTCCTCCAAAGTGCCCAATTTCATGCACGGCTATGTTTAGCAAATCCATCTTGCCTGCTTCTCCGCTGCTGCTCCAGTCAAAATCTGTGTTGAAGCGAATATCAGCATCAACTATCTCACCAGTTAAGGTGCTCATCCAAAGGGATGTTGACGCTATAACTCCTGCATCGAGATCCTCCCATACAAGACTTCGCTCTCCATCAAGATCAGCAGCCACTGCATTCGTACTGCTCGGTTCGTTAACGTAAAGATTTACTGATACTCCACCCCAACCACTATAGGTACCATCGTCCCATTCATCAAATGCCATCTTTAATGCGGCTATAGCGTCTGCATTGTTAAGACCGCTGGCGGAAGTATTAACTTCCCATTCTACAGGTGTGCTCCCCCATTTTACAAAGTTACCTCTTAGCCTCATCAGCTTGTATCCATCACATCCTTCCACTTCACCCTCCTTCGGAGGCTTCCCACCCTTATCTGGCTTTGCAGCTTTACCGGGCTTTTCCTTATGGATAAATACTATCTTCTTAATATCTGGAGGTGTTTTTTCTGGTGGCGCAGCAGAAGCAGAAATTCCTACAATACCTGTGATAAGGATAATGCCGGTCAGGATGCCAAGTGTTCTAATTACACTGGTTCGCATACTTTTCTACAGCTTGAATGCTGTTATTGATTTTTAAGTATTATCGTTCTCTATTGTGTGTAGCGAGTCAAGATGAATTTACTAGAACTTACGGAAATGTTCAAGGTCCTAACCATCTACTATTCTGTCTCTTTATCCCGTTCATCGATCTTTCCCAGACTTGCTTCATACCTCATTCTGGCCTCACGTTCATGCTTCCTCAATAGCAAAAATCCTACTATGCCCCCAACTATGAATACAACAACAAGGATGACAGCTACTTGAAAGATGAAGACGTTTATCACGAGTTCGATCTCTGAATCTTTGCTCGGATCGATAACTGCATTTGGTTCGTATGTAACACATCTGAAACAGTCATCGAGTGTGATTCCATATAGACCTGGCTGAAGAGCATTAAACCTTGCAACTCCATGCTGATCAGTTCTAAGGCGTGTAACAGTATAATCTTCCTTTGAAATATCGATCGGAATACCTCCCTGCGCTCTGTTAAGAAAGTCATTTACAGTTATCGTAACCTCCCTAGGGGTATAGTATGAGATGCTTTCAGGAGGGGCGATCCTTACATTGTAGTCTTTATCATCACTTGAAAGTAATTCTACCATAAATCCATCTTCTGGAGAGACAAAAAGAGAGTTGGTATTCTGCACATATGCATGTCTCTTCACGAATTCTGTTGAATAACCATTTATATTTAGGAGCCGAACGGGACCACGACCACTTGGGATACTCTCATCAACGTATGTTATAACCAGACCCTCGAACTTCGGGTTCAGTGCTGGATTCTGCTCCAATATCTCTCTAGCTTCTATGAGGTAATACCGTTCATCATCTACAGTTATCTTCACCGCGCAGACTCCCTCATCGCATGATTCTACCGGTCTCAATGTGACCATTCTATCCTGACCAGGTCTCACCTCAACAAAATTTTGATCCATCCAGCCTAGTTTCAGCCTGCTGTAAGCCGAGAAACCCCCGTGCCTTTTTGCTCCCATTATATCAAGATCATAGTAGAATATATCGCTCTGGAACTGGCTCCTGATGTTATCGACCGGTCTCGATGTGTCATAAAGATCGGGTAGCCTTCCAAAAAGGTGTGCAAGCTCATGTACAGTTACAGGTTCAGAAAAAGTGGAATCTATCCTCGCGAAACCTCGTATCATCTCACCATCGCCAGTGATTCCCTGCTTAAAGATTGCATTGCCGGTTGGCCTTGTCTTTCCGGCATGATAGACCAAGACCCATGATTTGTTAAAATCAACATCATGATCTGCCATGGCTATCAAATCATTTAGGAAAAGGCTGTTGTCAAAATTGTTCCTCCCATAATATGATAATGTGTTTGGCATCATATACTTGGTCGGTATCACAGCGCCATTGATCGACACCTTGTTGAACGATGCTTGCTTAAAGATCGTGTCTGCATCCTCAAATACTAGCTGCTCGATCTCCTCTGCACTTCTGTTAAACTTTGTATCTGGAAATTCAGCAAGGAGGACTATCACTCTTTCTTCGACAGTCTGCTGTTGAGCAAACACAGGTATAACGTACTGGGCAGCAAGCAGGAACACAAGTGTGATCGGAAGAGAGTAGCCTATTTTGTGCCTTACTGTATCAATGTCCAATGCTTTAACAGATATGGTCAATTGTGAGAGGATATGGGGCCATCCCTATGAAACTTTCGTACCTCTCTTGTGAACCGAAAAGCTTGGAAAAATTCTGTCAAATGAGTTCTTATCATTAACTCACAATGAGATGATTTTGGACAAGAGATTGAATTCTACACGAGATTATTCTGACGATCTCATAATTTTATGGAATGAGCGTTCCGTACCAGTTCGACGGATTCCTTAAATCAAGACTTGCTGGAATAGCATGCTCAGTCATGAACGAACGTATATCGAAACTGAAGAAATACATCGACGGTACACTCGTCGTCATGTCTGGCTTGGCATGGCATGGAGTGGTTACTAGCGCAGCAGAGATGACATACCCCCTACTGATCACTGCTGTATCTCTGGCAGTGATACTGGGATTCAGAGCAAAAGAAAGAGTACAGCAACTAACCCACTAACTCACAAACCCACTGACCCCCTAACTCGCTAACCCACTAAGCCCCTACAATTTTTTTCTTTCAGCAACACGTGAGATGAATTCTTGATGGATACCGTAAAATGAGACATGCTTCCCTCTAAATTCCTATGAGGTTCCACTCTCTTCGCAGGGTTCCTTAACTTTGTAGATTGGCAATTCGTCTCATGAATTTATGCGAGTAAGACTTACATGCCTACATAATGACCCTAGTGCATGGCAGATAATAAAACGACATACGTGATTGCAGCAGCTATATTTGCAGGTCTATCTGTGATTGCCATGACAAGTATCTACACAAACAACCCTGAAACCAGTTTAATCAATAACGAACTGGAAGCATACGGACAGTACAGTCCCATAATAGGGATCAGGCAGAATGTAATAACGGTATCAGGCTCTGCTTCAACAAGTACTGATCCAAATCAGCTGGTCATAAGCTTTGGACTGGAAACACAGGCATCAACTGCCTCACAAGCAACTCAAGAAAATGCACAAAGGATGAATGCTGTAGTTAATGCTGTAAAGGAGCTGGGGATAAATGAAAAAGATATCAGCACATCAAGCTTTTCGGTATCTCCAATCTACGATAAGACTAGACAGTTCGTTACGGGATACAGAACATCAAACATAGTTACCGTCAAGACAGATAAGTTAGAGATGGCAGGAGAGATAATAGATACTGCTGTAGGTGCTGGAGCAAACAGGGTGAACAGCTTATTCTTCACACTCTCCGATGATCTAAAGAAGAAATTGAGTGATCAACTGATCGGGGAGGCTGTCAAGGACGCGAAGATGAAGGCTGAAATGGCATTAGAACCATTGGGGCAGCAGATAATTGGTGTCAAGCTCGTTTCATTGGAGCATTTTGTAGTACCACGACCGGTTACCTTTGAAAGATTTGCAGCCGATGTGGCCGCGCCAACTCCGATATTTGAAGCTGAGCAGCAAGTGAGTATCAGCGTTGTAGTGACCTTCCTCATATCGCAGTGAGTAGTTGCAACATTCCCCTATATTTTTTCTTCCAATTATATCATGTTTGTAGTTGGCTAGCTACTTGGTGGGTAACTGTGAAACCGTCCACATGCACTCCATAGGAGATGCACTTCTGTTTCTCGCCGTCGTATGAGAAGATTTACTCTATAGTGCTCATGGTAGAAATTGTAGCTAACTGCGCTTTATTCGGTGATCTCTCCTCTTCTTGCAGGCGCAGATACGCTTCTACCGATGAATTCCACAAAATCCTTATCTGAGATTAATCGATTGTAAGCTTTCGTGGCAGTTTCATTCTTCTCAGGTCTAATTATTAGATTACCGTGTTCCGAGTCATATGCATCATATCCCTTTATGGAAAAGTAACCCTCAGAACTCAGCAAAGCGTTCAGGTAATTTCTACATACATCTCTGCTCACACCAAATAAAAACATAAACGAGTTCAGAATGTCATCAACGTCGCCATTCTTATCCTTAGACGGATTTCTAATACGGTGATACGCATAGATGAAGAAAAGATCTGACATCTTATACTTGATCACAGTCTTTCCCTTACTACCTGCTTCTTTACTCATGGCCCTAGAAGTACTTCACGGCAGGGCTAATTAGCTTTATGGCAATTGTAATACATATTACCAATCTGTAAAAATAACACTTTCGATCTGTAAACATATCATCAAGCTGAAAATATTAGAAACTGTCTCTTTACTACGCGTGAAGATCTAATATCATATAGAGTGATCGGCATGACAGAGACATTCACATATTTCTCTGATCCTTGTGTTTCTCTCTACATCTTGATGCCTTCTATAACCGCTGCAATCTTTGTGCGCACGAATAAAACATGAACGACTCAACTCTCTCCCCATCTCTCTTGATAATGATGTGAGGCTTTGCTTATAGCTGATTGTCATCTTACCATGGCCTATGTTATTATCAGTTCGATCAGCTAAATAAATAAAATGGCAACAATAATACTTACTATAGATCTATCTTTAGAATTCATAATGCAAAACAGTTTGGACGAAAGTTTCAAGTTTTCAAATTTATTGTGATGTCTACTATTTCAGCGACCTTTCTTTTGCAAAGTGATCGGTTCCGTTGGTGCAACTTGAATGCCGAAATTATTTTGAAGCGCCAAAACGAATGCGCGATATTTTTCTAGAATCTTACTGCCTTTCGGAGTAATGACGTGTACAAAATACCTTCTTTTTGTGCGATCATCAATTCTAAGGATTACTCGTACGAGGTCGTATCTTTTCAAGAGTTTTAGTCTATTAGATATTGTTGGATCCGTAGCACTTACAACTCTACTAAGTTCGCTAAAAAGTAAACCGTCTCTACTTTGTTTTAACACAATTAATATCTCCCAAGTTATCTTGTCTACCAATTTGGTTACATTTTTAGACATGACACTTCTAAGATTCTAGCAATGTCTTTGGCTTAAAGACTTTGCTAAAACACTAATCTGCAAACAAGTGTTTCAAAACTGTGTTTGAATTTTGTATATATTTGAAATATTCATTTAAAATCCTTGTGACTACGCCGTATGGCGCCTAAGATTTTGTTCAAATATTAATCAGTATTTATGAATTTGATGATAAAATCTTAGTCATAGACCTGCGTAACAAATACCTTTTAAGTACATCTATCAATGAAATTGCGTGAGCAGGAGATCAAGACTGGAGATATACATGGATTTAATGATGGCCCTATCTGACGGTGCGAAAAGCCCGACAAGGCTTATGTACATAACAAACCTTTCCTGGGCACCACTTCAACAATGTCTTAGGATTGTGATTGACAAGGGGTTGGTTGAGGAGTCGCGAACTACTTACCGCAGAAGGCTCTACGCTCTTACAAATACCGGCACTGAAATAATGGGCAGGTATAAAAATTTTCTGAGGGATGTTGTTCAGGTTTCATAATATATTAACAATCTTGGTTGTAGCAACTTTTCGCGTGATCTTTTGTGCTGTAAAATTCCGTCAGAAGTCTTGATTCAAATACTACCATGATCGTTAATAGTTTTTTATAATATGATTATTATCGATGTCGTTATACTAAGAATTTGTCTAAAAAACTTTTATCACTCATCCTTAATTTTAAGAATTAACCTCATGTGATGAAACTTGATTGACAGTCAGTTATTAATATGATGATCTTATAGTAAGGATTGTGAAGAAGAAGAAAGCAATAGTTGGAATTGGTCTGGGCGTAATTATGCTCACATCCATAGTTGGTGCCATGAGCGTTCCGACAGATAGAAGCAAGATCGGTGATATAGAAAATAAGCGCCAGCAGAAGTTAGAGATTATTGCTAGAGCAACTGTATCTTGGGATAAAGGTCTCATTGATGATGAACAGTTTATTGCAGCAATAGAAGAATCTACAATCGATACTGATGCTTTACGTGAAGAATATTTATCACTAAACTTGAATCCAATGTATGATGACTATAAACGCCTCTCTATAGATTCTCTTGATCAACAGAAGCAAGCATTTCTGAAGCTAAAGGAATATCTTCAAACAGATGATCCAGAGGTGCAGCAGTCGATACTCGAAGAATATGACGAACATATGACCAGATCAATTAAATACAGGACAGATGCGGCCAGGGAAATTGAATCTTAGGTTCTTAATAATCTCTCATTAATCTCTCATGAAGCTCTTTCATGGCAAAAGGCGATTCAAACAGATACTATAACCTGGAAGTTGTTTCTATCACTGAATCTTGCCGTTTGATTCAAGAATGTATTGAAGCACTTATAGCATTTATTTCTCACGAATTGCTTGTTATGCCCCTGACGATTATCTAACTGCTGGATCTTCCGAACAACCCTTGAAGATGCATGAACATTGGTGGACGATCCTTGCGGACCAATATGCTAGATTTGCAGGAAGGGCAGCTGTTCATGTTGTCATCTAGAGATTCACGGGATTCGGTCCAAAGGCAATTTGTGCAGAAGTGAAGATAGACCGTATCATGTTTTTTATGTTTTTTCATAACTAAACTATAATCTATAGTAGTAGTATGTATTGAAAAGTATTATGGAGCTAGAATCCATACTATGGCTCTTTGTTTGACCTCTGGTTCAAAAGAATATTTTTCTAACAATTTTCTAAGTAGTATAATGCGTTTATGATTTGATCATTTGTTTTACGAAAATGGATCTCAAGCTAAGTTTTAAAGTTTTTTTATAATGTCAATCTGTATTTCTGATCTATGTCTTTCATCCACAAGTCTTATTATCTGTAATATTATAATCTGACATCAAGGCTATGGCATACAGAAGTAAGAAAGGAAATATAGCAACAATAGGTGCTGCTGCAATTGCAATCGCGCTTGCAGTATCGCTCGTGACAGCAAACTGGTCAACAGTTCCAGTCCTTGCAGAGCACAAACCAGCTAATAAGATCGCAGTAGCTTCCAACGGTGTACAAGTGCTTGATGCAGCAACGATAGAAGCACAAGGTGGCGTAGTTCTGGCTACTGGTACCTTCAAAGCCAACAACCCAACGGATCTTAAGATCACATACTTCATGGAATGTGGTCTATACACGGGTATGAAGCTAAAGAAGAACACGGAGGGTACGTACAGTGAAGCCAAATCGCAAGCAGCAATAGATATACAGATTACAATAGACGGTACTAACGTTGTAGCAGTAAGTTCAGCAGAGCCGCAAGGTCGTGATCGCGGAGCAGTGACGTTCTGTGACAGAACATATTATATGAAGACCAACATCTTGAACCAGATAGCGGAGTTGTGTACTGCTGTCTTTGACGATCCCCTAACAGAAGAAATTGAGGGATGCACGGGTGGCGAGCCATTCTTGGACACATTCATTGAAACGAAGTCCACACATGGATTTGCTTGGATAGCATTGAATGTTGGACAAGGATTGCACACTATAGAGGTAAATGCCACAGTAGTAGAAGAAACTAGCTCCACCTCTGGTAGCGAAGCTACAGCTACAGCAATAGTAGGAAAGAATATCCTGCTGGTTGAACCAGACAAGTTCGCAAACGATGCAGAAGTTTAGAATAGAACTATCAGGTTTGAACGAACCTGAATCCCCCTTCTTTTTGAACAAACTCGATAACTGCTTGTGAGCTATATAGCTCTATATGTACCAAGGAAAACTTGCAAGAATAAAATAAATTAATTTACCAGCACGGAAACTCTATTCTTCCAATATTGTAATACAGCGAAGCAGCTAATTCCTGTAGTCATTTACGAAGGTCATAAGCATGGATCTTAGTACCAAGCCCGATCGGAATCGAGCTCATATATGTAACCACTCAATTCAACAACAAAAATAGAGGGTGGATTATCGCTGTGTCTTTAGCCCTTTACTTTATCCTCTGCTTAACACATGTTACATGGTTTGAATTTGGATCATACTGGTAATCGGTGTTGCTGTGGCTAACGCTTACCACACATGTCTCGAAGTTTCCTGGGAGGCCAGGATTTACCCAAGTAAAGGTGGCCTCACCGTTACTATCAGTATTTTTACATTCACTGATGCTCTTCTGTTGTTGCTGCTTGCCCTTTGCCTGCTTTGTAATGGTCACACAAACGCTCGCGCCGGAAACAGCCACCTCATCTTGGTCGTTTATGGTGACCGTAGCCTTCACACCATCGTTGCCATACTTGGATTGATCGATGCTATGCACATGTATAGTGGTTCCGCTAGGAGGAGGCGGTGATGGTGGTGGAGGGGCTGGAGAACTGCTAGAAGTAACTTGCACATCATCTATTGACCAACCATCATAGTTGTTGTACAGAGAATCAACGGTATCGAAGTGGAACCCGACCAATACTATGCTCCCAACATACGGTGTGAGGTCTATGCTTTCCTGTTTCCAGCTTAGTTGATTTGGATCGTTGGCATCCCAGTGCTTTAGCGTAGTCCAGCTTCCGCCCACATCTACGGAGATCTGGACATCTCTGGAGTCGTACGGTGTGGGGCTTGCAACCTGCTCTGTCTCATATCTATGCTGGAAGCTAAGGGTTGCATCACTTATGCCTGTAAGATCAACACCAAAGGTAGCATCACCAAAATTCGTGGAACCAGTATCATAACTGCAAGTTGATGCTTTATTGTATTCTAAAGAGTATTGAGGGCTGTTCACATAGCATTTTCCAACGTGCCAAAGACCGTTAAAGGTCCATCCAATTGCTTGCCCCGAGTTAAAGTCTTCTGCAAAGTTTCCAGGGGTACCTGCGCTTACAAGCTTCTTGACAGTTGAACTCCCGCCCTTATCATCCGTCACCTTCAGTGTAGCCTCATAAACAGTATCCTTTGGATATGTGTGCGTTATCTGTTTACCCGTACCAGTTGCGCCATCGCCAAATGTCCAATCATAAGATACGATCGTTCCGTCAGGGTCGCTGGAAGTACTTGCATCGAAACTTACGTCAAGACTGGCACTACTCCATGTAAAATCTGCAGTTGGAAGCTTATTTCCAGTCCCTCCCTGCACAGCATCGAATGCATTTACAAGACCATGTCCAAAGATTTCGTCATGTCCTTTTGCTCCAAGATCGGTAGCGGTGGTGATGAGCTTATCCCTAATCTCAATCATGCGGGAATTGGTTGGATCACTCGGAAATAATGCTGATTTTATAAGAGCAGCCACACCTGAAACGTGAGGAGTTGACATGCTTGTTCCACTCATTTGCTTGTATGAATTACCAATGTAGGTTGAGAGGATACTGTAGCCTGGAGCAGCTAGATCTGCCTCTGGTCCTGAACTGGAGAAGCTACACTGTTTATCGGTTTGGTCTGTGCATGTCACAGCTATTACGCCAGAATATGCAGCTGGATATATTATACAGTCAGAGCAGGGACCAGAATTTCCCGCTGCTGCTACCACTAATGAACCCTTTCCAAGGGCGTAATTTACTGCATCCTGAAGGGCAGTGGAGCCCGAGGATCCGCCTAGGCTCAGGTTGATCACTGTAGCCCCTTTATTTGCAGCGAAGGTAATTCCGTTGGCAACCTGAGACCACGTACCGGATCCCTTACTGTTCAAGACCTTCACGGGGAGGATCTTTCCCTGAGCCATACCCGCAATTCCTTTCGCATTATTGATCGTTGCTGCTGCTGTGCCTGCAACATGGGTTCCATGACCGTGATCATCATTAGCCTTCTTATCGTTATTCACGAAGTCCTTACCCTGCATGCATCTTTCCAGATCTTCGTGATTGCACTGAACTCCAGTATCCACAATCGCGATGATCGCGGAAGTGTCGCCTATAGTTGTATCCCATGCAGCTGGAGCGTTGATGCTTTGTGGGCCATACTGCTGAGACCACTTGGGGTCTGTCGGGCTTAACATAATGTGGAGAGCAAGAAGGTCCTGATGGAAGTATCTGACCCCCTGATCACTTCTAGCTTTATGCTCAAAGGCTTTGGGATTTCTAACCTCAACCACTATGAAGTTAATATCCTTATTGATACCCTTGATCTTCTCGCCCTGATAAACTCCAGCCGTTGATTCTTCGGGTAATTTCTTAAAACCTACAATATAATCAATAGGTGTTGGTGCAGATCGGGATCTGTCTGCGGCGGTGCGCTCTCCTGGATTTGAGACACTATCGCCGAAAACAACTCTGTGTTGGTCCGGAAAGTCTTCTGCCTCCACTATATGACTTGTGGCTGGCACAGAGGCAGTAGAAGCCAAAAATAAGCTTATACTGAGCAAAGCAGACAATACTACTCTACTGCTCATTACGTTATATTTCATCCTGTTATTTAGTAATACATATTTCTAATATGTATTATGTAACTACGATTATATAATACACATTGCTGACATGCATTATGTAACTACCTCACTTTTCCTAGTTCCTACCTGAGAAGTAAATGTCAAGGTTAAAGAGCTCAAGGAAATACTTGCGAATTTTAGTAAATGATAGTTATTCAAAAATGAGGATGTTGTATAAGATGGGGAGATTTTTTTATGACTTTACTTGATGGCAACCATGACAAGGATGATGAAAGTCGCTCTTTGAATAAGTGCGATGACTGGAAAATCAAAATCATTTAACGATATGGGTTTGAAATCGCTGTTTAAAATATAGATTCATTAGATTACCATCTATAAATATTTGCAAACTTAATTCATTGTAGGTTGACAATTACTAGGAGGGGTCTTATGGACATAACAGGAAGTATACTTAACGCATTGTCTGAGGACCCAGTAAAGAAGACACATTTAAGCTACAAAGCTAACCTTGATTTTCGATCACTAAGCAGGTACATGGAGATGTTAAAGAATCTTGAGTTGATCCAGTCATGCAGTAAAGAGGGTGAAAATTCCGTTTACTTCAGGATCACCCAGAAGGGAAAGTATTTTCTAACGAATTATCAAGCATTAGTGAATATTCTCAAGGGTGAGACCGTTAGTGCATAATCTAACGTTCTGTAGAGCGCACTCAAATTTCTAAACCGAACAGGATAAGAAGATGATGCATCCAGATAAGCTTTTGAAGATCATTGGCGGAAAGTCTCCTGCTTCGGTCACATAATATTATCGAAATAATTAAAGAGCTGAAGTAGTTGCAAGCCTTTCTCCGTTGTCCTATAGCCCTTAAAAGGTGAATCTATGCTTTCGATCATTTCATGTGAAACCAAGAGATCCAAGTATCTTACAAGCTGGTAAAAGTTTATGTTGGCCTTGTATATGACGTGAGTCTTTCTTGTTGGCTCCCTCGCTACATCTAAGATCTTAAATACTATATCGAACTTATCACGCTTTATATTCCTCGAGTTCTGGCCCAATCCTTGGTAAGATGTATTACTGTTCAATATGTAATACTAATATATATTAACAATTAATCATTTACGCAGTTCAAACAAGTGATCAGATCACTGGTCTGGACCAAGTAATGCGCGCTACTCGATTATGCCTTAAATATTCCCATATTTAGCTAACATAATTATAAAGTACTCCGGTGACACAATGCTTAATTTAAAGCTCTTGCGCACTAAACTATGCAAGTAAATTATGAATCGATCATCGACAAAATTATCTTTCTGATTTACGATTCTGGTGAAATAGGTATCGATGCAATTGAGGAAAGATTAGGTATCAGAGACAATCTCTTGCAATTTATAATAAAGTTCCTAGTTGATTCCGGCTTTCTTGAGCTTAAAGGAGAAAGAAATGTCAGGTTGACAAGGTTGGTTAGGCAGACTTTTGAAGTGGATGTGGTAGCGGATCGTATGAATGGTACAATAACAGTATAGGGAATGTAATTAGAGTGAAATGAATAGATTGCATATCTTATGTAACTCCAATGATATAATTTAAATTCTACAAATTATGTGTCATAATACTAATAAATATTACACAAGAATGTATAGTAATGTCTAGACTGGGCCAAGGGCCGCAAAATCTCGTAGAATCTCTGTCAGATCTAAGAACAAGGGCTCTAAGAAAGAGGGTATGGTACGGTGCATTGAACCTTCAAGAAAGGATCCTAACAGGCTTGATAACAAGACACGTCAAGATAGTCAAGAATGCTACACTAGCTACAGTAGTTGCGAGAATGATTGTAAAGCTGATAGCTGCAATAAAGAATGCGTTCTTGGATATGGTAGAGAGGATGGGCAGACCCATTGCAGAAATAAATTCCGCTGCAGCTTACTCACATGGAAATAAGCATGCCCTGGGATGGAAGGATGACCTGAACTACATAAGGTTCCTTGGGCTTTCTGCATACTATTGTCAGAGGATGGTCATAGCAAGGCGATGCGATGGGATGGTCCATGCATAAGCCCGATGATCTTACGATGCGAGGTATGGATGAACCGATGAAGATGCGATACTGTTACAAGCATTCGGAGCCACAGCCTATGCTCTCCTGCAAGGTACTTGATGGCGTAACTGTTGGCTACTACTGTGCATCTTGCTATGACTTTGTTCCCATACAAAATCCGGAGATAGATCTAGTAAAGAAATTTGTTGTCTGTATCGATAGTGAAGAGACCATCAGAGTGTAGCAAATGACCTCGAACAATTCTTTCAGAAAGAAGCGTACTAAAGAAGAATTGATAGCATGCATACTTTCTGGTGCTAATAATGGGGCAAGTAAGACACACATAATGTATTCTTCATACTTGAGCTTTCCTCAGCTGCAGAAATACCTTACCTTTGCTCTAGAAGCAGAGCTACTTACTGTTGAGAACAATAGATATATCATTACAGGGAAGGGTCTGGAGTTTGTTAGGCATTTTGAAGAACTTCAGAAGATCAAGAAAAGCATAGCGGAGAAGAGAAGAACTTTGGATGATCTTATAAAGAATGACAGCAAGGAATAATATGAGATGTCCTATGCAAGAGGATCTTGACTTGGCTTCCCTGGCATTGAAATCTCATTTGTTGACGGGAGACACTCTAGGGAAGCTCGTATTGCTAGCAGCATATAATGTAAGCCATCTAAAGAGCTGGTGGAAAGAATGGTGTACAAGATGTAAAGGTTCCACATTCCATCAACGAGATGATTATGGAGACTTGGTTTGTCATGAGTGTGGGTGGTTGAGTTAACTTTTTTATTATTATGTTGCTCTATTATCAAGTACGGACTACGATTAAAGTATACATAAAATTCCAGTCAAGGCTTTTTCAATTAACAAAAATCAAGAATCCTAAATCCATATTAGTAATATGTATTTGCGGATCGTACAATAATAAATAACTTGAATCTATAATTTATCTAGGTCATGGTAATCAAAACGGCAGCAATAGCAGTGACTGTCGTTCTAGCATTTGCGCTAATATCTTCACAAAGCGTTGCTGCATACAATATTAACAACTACTACTCCTTGACCATGCAGCTTGACAAAGATAGATACTTGCTGGGAGAGACCGTCAAGCTTTCAGGAACGATAAACCATTTTAAGGAAAATGTTCCATTGACGATCGAGATCATCGATCCATATGACAATGTATATGCAGCCACAAAATTCCTGCCACAAACCAATGAAGATATCACCGTATTCTTCATAATAGATGAGGATGCGCCGGTTGGGCTCTGGACCATCGATGCAAAGTATCAAAGCAAGTATATGGTTTATGCTAGAGATGTTATTTCGTTCAGGGTTAGTGACAGCATAGATATACTAGCATCACCATTTCTCAAAGTTTTTGTAGATGGTAGCATAGATTCCACATCTGCAGAATGGTCACACAAGTATGATACAAAATACTGGAAACCATTTGCTCACGATCCAAGTAAGATCGAGGGCGATATTGCGTTTAATTCATACTACATTAACGGCGTCCTGTACGCGGTTTTCGATATACCAGACAAGAAATTTGATTCTAAGGATTTTGTTGAGATAGGACTCGATATCGATAATTTAGGAGAAAAGTTCACGACAGGAGATGACGTCTACATATTCAGGATATTCAGGGACGGAACATCTGACTCGTTCAGATTAGGCACTGAACACCTTTCTGGAGAGAAATCTGTAAAGCATCACTTTAGCGCTAGAGCACAAGAGGCTGGTGATATTAGGCTACAAGTATTTGATGACGATGGTAACCTGTTGAATGTCTTGAACTCGCTAAGACATGCAACATCAACATCATACAAGGGTATGCTTGGCATAGCTGGAATAGAAGTTGATAACGCAGGTAACCTTTACGTGCTCGACAGCGACAGCGGAATGATAAGCAAGTTCAGCCCAGATGGAGAATTTCTGAACAGCTTTGGTTCCCTAGGAACTGCCTTGAAGCAGTTCATAGATCCGACCGGGATTGCTCTGGATTCGAAAGAAAACCTCTACGTCGCTGATACCGGCAATGCAAGGGTTCAGAAGTTTGATAGCAGTGGTAGATTCATAGGAGCCTTTGGCTCGATGGGCCTTCTCTCTCTTGGAATGATGGAGCTTGGAGATCAGTCTGAAGAAAGCAAACGTCACGAGTTGTTTGAGAGTCCAGAGAATATTGTAGTTGGTCTCTCTGGCAACATGTATGTTGTCGACAGAAGGGCTGGCAATGTAAGTATCTTTGACGATAATGGAAACTACATCGAGTCTTTCGGCTCACTCGTAACCCCTGCCGGGATCGCAAGAGACTCACAAGGAAAGATCTACGTTGTTGAGCAGGGAAATAATAGGGTGATAAAGTTTGATGAAAAAGGAAATGTGCTGAAGAGATGGGGAACATTTGGAATTGATGATGGAATGTTTAAGGCTCCTTATGGCATCACTATAGACTCGAGCGACAATGTATACGTTGCTGACAGCATTGGCAACAGGATACAGAAGTTCGATAGCGATGGAAGTTTCATAGCGAAGTGGGGAACAAGAGGAACCGCGGAGGGACAGTTCAGAGCTCCCCATAATCTTGTGCTTGATTCTTCAGACAACCTATACGTAGTAGATACTGGCAACTTTAGAATTCAGAAGTTTGATAGTGATGGTACCTTCATCACTGAATGGGGCTCCAAGGGTTCTGGCCCTGGCAACTTCATGAACCCCGAAGGGATAGCGATAGATTCTGAGGGCTACAGTTACGTGACAGACGTTTACAACAAGAGAATTCAGAAGTTCACTCCTGATGGCCTATTCGTATCAGGATGGGGTTCTGAGGGTGTTGGAGCAGGAGAGTTCAGAGCACCCTTTGGCATAGCGATCGATGAATCTGACAACATATACATCACAGATCCCTTCAACAGAAGAGTCCAAAAATTCGATACAAGCGGTAATCTCCTGCTAAGATGGGGAAGCAGTGAGGTCAAGGAAGCTCCTTCAATCGAGGATATTGCAAAGGGAGCACACTACATTGCTTTGGATAGTGATTCCCATGAGCCGATTGGAGTGGTAGATGCGAACCTTATTAATGAGCAAGGAGTGGGTTCCCACTTCATCGAGAGTGGTAAGATATGGAAGATCCAGCACATCTTCAAGGATACGATCTATGTTAAACCCGTTAGCTATGTAAGAAATGATCAGGCTATACTATCATGGACACCAGATGGAATCGACGTTGATCCCTATGGCAATGTGTACATCGTTGATAGGGAGAATGAAATAGCAAAGAAGTTCGATAGCGATGGCAGGTTAGTCTCGAAGTGGGGATCGACTGGCAGTGGTGACGGCGAGTTCTCGAAACCTACAGCTATGGCCATCGATTCACAAAACAACCTGTACATAGTGGACACAGGCAACAACAGGATACAGAAATTCGATAGCGATGGTAACTTCATATCAGTGTGGGGTACGCTCGGACAGGGAACCAGCCAGTTCTATGATCCTCGAGGAATAGCGGTTGATAGTCAAGACAACGTATACGTGCTTGATAATGGAAACAACAGGGTACAGAAGTTTGATAGCGATGGTAACTTCATCATTGAGTGGGGCTCGAAGGGTTCTTCCGCTAGGCAGTTCGATAACCCAAGCACTGAGGGAATAGCTGTAGATGCGCAAGGCAGGGTCTATGTTGCGGATCTTCCAGGAGAGGCGAAAGCTACACACTGGATTGCTGAGGTAGCGATACCGTTATTTGCAAAGAGCGATACGTTCGGCATATACCTTGCAGAGGGAACATACGGCGATCATATGCCACAAAATATTGACAATCCAAATTCTGTAAGGATCTTTGATGTGTACAGAAAGGCATGGCCAGTAGGGGCAATTTCTGTGCTCCCTGAAACATGGGCCAAGGCCAGGCTGAACGGTCCAGATGAATTGAAGACTAGGACTATAGTAAGTATCGAAAATGCAAAAGTCTGCACAAACGAAGTCTGCAGCAATCTCAAACAATCAGACCCGCAAACTGTCTTTACAGGAAATGATGTAATAGTCACAGCGTCTGTGGCGGCTGAAGCAACTGACAAGTTTGAATACGATAGGGTCAAGGTCAAACTGCAGTACAGTCTTTATGGTAATGAATGGTTAGATGCGGACTCGAAGTTTGTTCTTGTGCAAAACGATCGCCCGGGAGTAGTGAACCTCAAGTTCAAGCCAATGGACGGAGACTTGAGGCTTAGGGTTACATCGTCCGGAGTCCTTACCGAAGAAGCTTCAAGCGATGTAATGAACCTAAAGGTAGAGGAGTCAGAATCCTTAAGAATAAGGGCCAGTCTGAAATGGTCCCCAAGCAAGGTAATGCAGGACGAACCAACTAGATTCGAAATAACCTTTACTGGTGCCTACAAAGAAATGTTGGGCAGCCTAGACTACGACCTTAGGATAGTCAAGGATCGCAGAGCAGTAGCAGATCTAACCCAGATTCAGACGGAGGACGGCAAGGCCACATTTCGATATAACTTCAAGGAAGCCGGTTTGCATCTTGTACAGGTTCGATTAGTTGGCATAGGAAACGCTGATGACTTCATACCACTGAAGAAGGTCTTCAACTACAAGATAGACGTTCTCCCAGTTGATAGCCCTCTAAAGGTTAGCACAATACAGAAAGGGGATTCCATGAAGATCATAATAAAGAATCGTGACATCAGTAGTCTCCAGCTTGATTTGATTACTTTTTCCCTTGCTAATATCGATAGGATTGATTTCAAGCTACCCCAAAGCTGGACTAGTAGCATCAATACTGAATTAGATAGAGTTCAATTCAGCGCTGAAGATGATCCGTTGATACCTGGAGAATTCATTGCATTTACTATCAAATCGAACGCCTTTGCAAAGTCGCTTTACAGCGCCTGCTGGGATCTCGAGGAATCAAAACTTATGCTAAGACTCTGTTGATTGCTCCAACCAATTTTCAAAGATGGTTTGATCAAGGTATCGGCAACAATGAGTTAAGAAATGTAGACACAGAGAAAGTTTTCCTATACAATCTATCCAAAATAACCTAGTCAAAAAGGACTATGCATTTGCTATAAAAATCTTATGAACTTGAAATCTGTTTTCTGTCACCCTAAATTACTTCGGATGTTCCTAACCAAGTAATAGAAATATTTGTAACATCAGTATCTTACAAATACATTTTAGATACACTGGCTTGTGAATTTGTATGAATAGGCGATCAAGACTAGAAGTTAACGTTGATATAATGACAGCCCTAACTGACGGTCCTAAAAGTCCAACTAGACTTATGTACAGAACAAATCTTTCATGGGCGCCTCTCCAGGAGTGTTTAAGCTACTTGCTCACACAAGGCCTAGTTGAGGAGTCAAAACACAGTTTCCGCAGAAAGCTATACGGTCTTACCGAAAAGGGCAAGAATCTCCTAAGCCAGCACGCAGATTTAATGAAAGAACTAAACCATAATCTATTAGGCGAGGAAATCAAGACTATCTAACTGATACCTGTGTGCTTCCTCTATATTTTTCAATTTTCACATAACCCACTAGCGATGGAATTCCATTTTAGCAATAACCTAATCTTCTTCAACGGACCAAGATGACTTCAGCTTTTTGGACCGGAGAAAGTGGTACGGGCTTATCAAGTCTCTCCCAAAGGAAGATTTCAATACTGAATTGTCCAGGCCTTTCGAATATCCATGATAAGGAAGGTTCCGCATTTTCATTGGAAGAAATAGAAAAGTCTCGTGCTGTTAATGAAATGGTAAATCCCTCACTATCCTTGATCTGAATTATCGCCGTAAAGTTGATCTTCTGAGCCAGTCTGCTAGAGACGCTCGACTTGATCAATACAGATTCTGAAATCTCCTGAATATTAGACTCTACACCATTGTCATCTACAAATAATGGTTCAGATATATCCAGAGTGTTTATTCCACTCACAGAAGATTTCGGTCCAATTTCTGGCAACCTTCCTGATTCCTCCAGTAATGACTCTGAGTTTGTGAAGGCATTTAGCGCAAAATCAAATGCGTCGTCCATCAGGTCTGAAGGTTCTCCAGTAACTTCCAGTGTTTCAAACTTGAAGTAATTCATTTCCGTAAATAACTCCTTGGATCTTTCTACATCACTGTCTATACTGGTCAAGTTTGACTCGATATCTGAAGGGAGGTTATCTTTATCATAGCCTTTACCCTCCAACTCTAGTAAGAAATCATACAAGTTAAACTGCACCTGATCGAGCAGGGAAAGTACAAGCCCTCTATCCATAGCATCGATGTTAAATCTACCGAACTCAGTAACTACTAGCCCGCATCTTTCGCCTGCCAATCCACATCCCAAAATTGTAGGAGAGGCATATGTCATAGGAGTATAGCTCCAATCAAAGAACCAACTATTGAATTCGCCTTTTAATTCACCGTATCCATCATGGGGATGTCTTAGACCCAAGACATGTCCCATCTCATGAACTGCAAGGGTAGATAATCCAGTTCCAAAATCGGTCAAGGCATGCTTATTGACAGCTACTATTGCACAGCATGGTCTTTTATTATCTGCAGGATCTGGTATAGCAGCTCCTACCACCGGAACCCTATCCACATAGGCATCTGTATCAAAAACAAACAGAATTGTAGGTACAAAGACAGTTGTTTTGGATTCTTCTTCTTGAAGGCGAATCTCTTCTTCGGTTAGTGTTTCTTGGACCCACTTCCTAAGTTCTATAATAAAATCTGAGCTCTTTATTAGAGTGGCCTTGCCACTTCCTGAAGGAAAAGATAGTGACTTTAGGATTGCCCGCTGCAACTCCCGTGGCAGAGAGTCAAAGGTCTGACCCTTGATCTCACTTTGCCACTGAGCGTAAGGAATCAGTTTAACGAACGCTTGCTCTATTGACTCCTTCTTTATGTAATCTTCTGCTATATCGTGAAAGATGCGACCGCTCGTCATATCGATGAGGAATACCTGCATCCTGTAATTCAGTTTGTAAACAGGTGGGTAGAGGTAGCTTGGTGTGAAGAGCAGCCTTATCGCATCATTCACCAAGTCTGCTATCAGATTGTAGTATTCCTCCTTCTCTTCCAGATCGTGAATGTTTTCATGATACTCTGAGAAGGCCTGCGTTTCGGATATCGGTAGATACGGGTAGATCCATGGACCAGACGTGAGATCGATGAAGTAGAAGCGATGCTTGCCCCCAAATCCCATCATGCCCTCCTGCACAAACGCCCTGTTTGTATCAGGATCGGTGGTAAAGGCACCGTAGGAGTGTAGGTAACCTAGTTCTTGCTTCGATGGCTTAAAGAAGTATATTGTATATCCCTCTTCGCGTTCCAGATCTGCAAGCTTCTCTTCAACACGATAGGCGTTAATTAATTTGTAAACTAGGCCTTCCGTTGCAAGCTCTGGTTGCTGAGCAAAGATCGAACTCTCTATTGGAGCTGGGACAGTAGTCTTTACTCCAATGCTGTCAATGAACTCGAAAAGTTCTTCTGAGACCTGCTCTGGCTCACTTTTGAAGTTGTAGGTATAATTGTACCTAACACCAGCTGGCTCATCCTTTGAGGATATAATTGGTGTATAAGATTGTAAAAGCCTTGTAGTGATCTGATTCTTATCTTCTTCTGACCAACTGTCTCCTATCAAGACAAGGTTTATCTGCATACCGGTATCG
The DNA here is from genome assembly GCA_046759465.1 of Nitrososphaerales archaeon. GTDB lineage: Archaea > Thermoproteota > Nitrososphaeria > Nitrososphaerales > UBA213 > JBHICH01. Next base: position 2,384 of record JBHICH010000020.1, on the reverse strand, counting down.
AAAATAATATCACGTGGTATCCTTTCCGTAGTTAACGTTTCAGAAGTTTGTGCAGAAGTGGTTGTCAATCCCGTAGATAAAATAGTGCCAAACAGTAAAAGAAGCGGCAACACATTATTCATATCCCTCTAAAATCAATTAGCGAAGTATATTAATGATGTTGACTTGAATTACTCCCAAAGTCATGAGAATGGGAGTTAGTTGGTCGATGGTATAATAGATTACAAAAACTTAAGAGTAATTAAGGTTCATAAAATATAAAGTTCTTTAATGAAATGAATGAGCTGAGTTACAGATGCCCAGAATCAGATCGGTCTCCCTATCTTTACTGCTCGCCTTATCGATCCTTAGTAATGCTGCTCAGATCCCGCCTGCATTCTCGGCTTCAGGGATGGTTAGGGAGCTGCTGCTGGATGACACTAGAGAGTTGTATGTTGATAAAATAACTTCGTCTGAAATTGCAGATACAGAAGAGCAGAAGATCAACGTGAATTTGATATGCAAAAATCTGCTCAAAGAACCTAGCTGGTGTGTAGATATCTTCTTCTTTTCTTTAGTTGATACATCGGGTAATGATTACCAAGCGAAGCTTGCTGAATCAAGAATAATGGCAGCAAGGGTACCAGCACGGGATATAGTGCAGGGAAGTCTGACCTTTGTTATACCTAAATTAGAGAACGCAACACAGCTAGTATACAACGAACCTGGTTCCGACTTCCTCGTAGATCTATCCTCAACAAAAGATCCGGCCGATAAGCCTCCTGTCAGCGAATGGAGATTGACCAGAAATAAAGGCACGACTCTTTCAGATTCTAGAATAGAACTCAAGATCTATGATGAAACGGTGGCCAAGGATCGCTACGTTCTGGATATATCGATTCTGAACAAGGGAAAGGGAGTGGTTGATTATAACGCTCTCTATGCTTACCTTAAGAGCGCTTCTGGTTTCATATTTCCTGTAGATCTTTATGCGGATGTGGAAGCAAAGATCGATTCTGGAACTCTTCAGCCTGGATCGCGAATAAGGGGAAAGATTGCCTTCGATGTTGGGAAGGAATCTGGATTATTCATGCTCATATACGATGATATCACTGGTTCTTATTTTGCTACAGGAAAGTTCGTTCCCTTTGTTTCGTCAGAGGTAACGGGTAAGATCATCGATAACACTGATGATTTGATCAAGATAAGTAAGCATAATGCATACGCTGATCCGTTTAGTGGAGGATACAAGATATTGGGAGAGGTGTCGAACGATTCTGGAAACTTTGTAACCGACATTCAAATTCATGTGGTGCTAAAGGATAGCTCAGGTGCTGTTCTCTCCGAGCTTGATCATATTTTGAGAAACTTTCTATCATCTGAGCCTACGAAGCTAGCTTCTGATTCGAAGCTTCCTTTCTTTGTGAATTTTCATATCTCCAAAACCTCGATAGCGAATATACGCTCTTACGAACTATCTTCACGATACTCCCTCACCGATGAAAAGAGTGCTGCACTACTCATAAGTGACGCTGAATTAGTACAAGCATCGAAACCAACTCCACTATCAGAGTATGTGTTGTGGCAGATCAATGGCCGGCTGATGAACAATGGTGATGTTAGAAGTACCCACACTCACATCATGGCGTCACTTTATGATTCAGAGGGTTCTGTAATAGGTGTTGGTGGCTTCTCTATACTGGATAAGCAACCCAGAGCGTCGAATCCCAAACGGGTAGAGCCATTCTCAATTGAGATTGCCTTACCTCTATCTTTCAAACCGTCATCCTTCGATCTCTATGCCGAATCGAAACAGTTTGTGATTGAAGGATGGAAAGTCATCGAGCCGATAGAAGAAGAAAAAGAGAAAGAATTAGAAAGTCCTGAATCCATGCCTGCTCAGATCCAGAACCAGACTCTAGTAAATATCAGATCGAAGCAGCGTGAAGGTCTCCTGGGTCTAGTTATAAACAATCTAACTAACAGCACGGGCAGTATATACGGTATTCAAATATCGATCAACGAAACAAGTGTCGATACGTTGAAGACAAAATTGCGATGGGATAGTAAACAGATTGACAATGAACTCCTCCTCTTCACGGAAAATAATCCCATAAAAGCTGAGCAGACAGGAAGATTCCTATTTAGCGTCAAGCATGCCGTTGATCTAGTCTACTGGAAGGCATTCGATCTTAATAGTGAAGTCCTCTTAGAAGGAGAGGTTAAACCATTTCAAATAAGATTTGGACTATCAGGTGTGTAGACTTGAAATCTGTTGGTACATTCTATTAGATAACAGAAAGAAGAGGATATGATTTAAGATCGATTGTTATTGTTGCTGTCGAATCTTTCTTACTTCTCTGATACGATAATATCATAGTCTTCCTGCAGATAGTCTTCCCATT
>JBHICH010000019.1:0-31539 GCA_046759465.1 Nitrososphaerales archaeon | reverse complement strand
ATTAATATAACTATACTCTACATTATTGCCAATCGCCTTATCTGGATACCATCTGAAATTTTCTTCATCAAATTCGTATTTTATTTCAGTAGCATCAGTTGGCAACCTCTTAGCGTCTATCTGGAACAAAATTACGTCCATCAGATATTCTATTGTATCCAATGACTTTCCAAACGTTTTATCATCGTCGCTATTTATCGAAAATGTTATGATTGGATTACTAAATTGCAGTATCAACATTAAACTCTTCTTGCCCCTCCTCCACTTAATATTCTTCAAAACATCCTTTATCCTTTCCCATCTGTCCATTCCAAGCTCTTTGAAGAAGTTCTTTCCATATGTAATTGGAAATTCTATGTGTATTAAACTAACATAACTATTATCAGTCTCTTCACTAACCTCTTCATCAACTTCAAATGGATTCTTGAGCAGGCTGTAGAGTATCTCAACTTCTCCTTGTGACAGCCACGAATACCTTAACCTTATCACTTGAGCATTTTGGCTCATTATAATTAATTTCGCACAGTAGAGTTAAGAATCTTTTCTAGATCATACCAAGAAATCTTAAGAGAAGCCAAAGTCCATATGCGCTTGTCACAACACAAGTCGGTATCCATGGTAAAGGCCACGGAATTCCTTTTAGCCGTATCTGATGGTTATCGATAACGTTTGAGACATACTCATTTAGCTTTTCATTCCATATCGTATAATCAATACTGTTCTTCTTCAATATGTTCGCAATCTCGTACACAACGGGTGCCCTCTGGCTAAACATATGCTGGAAGTACCTCCGTGAAATTTCAACCTCACCCTGTATGGCAATCAAACCTTCCTTCATCTCAATGAGCCTAACATGTATTTCCCATGTTTTGTTCAGCATCTTTGTAAAGCCACTGCCAATCTGAAATGGCTTCTTATGCTCGCAGAAGAGGAGTTTGTGAAAACCTTCAGAACGTAAAATTCGAATTATATCTTCAGCACTCTTTTTTACTATGAGGTTCAGAGATTCCTTCTCTACCTGATCCCTTGTGATGAAGTGCACTAGGCCTCTCATCAATCCAACAGTCTTTGGATAGAGTAACGAATAATCGCTCACAGCATGCTTACTTTACACGTACTATTAAAATGCTATGTTAAAATGTTTAATAACACTAGAAGGTTTCTAGCAAATTTAAAAGAGTTCCATATTATTTCCTCAACCCTCTTACGTAAATGCACTGATCTGGCTCAATTGCCAGATCTTTCCAGTTTAATGATCGATCACTCATCTTTACATCTAGATTCTTAACTATAACTACTGGTATTGATTCATTGCTTTCACCCATCAGCATATTGCTTGCAGTTGCTATACTGTCAGCGGTAGCTTTGAGGGTAACCTTCAATGTGTTGCCAAACAAGTCCCTGCGTCCTCGCAGATCCTGCACCGGCTCAAACCCAGATACAGCTACTGCTATGCCGATAGTACCAATTCTTGTAGGCATCAATCTACTGTCATTTATCACAATTCCAACTTTTTTTCCTAAATATGCTAAAAACTTCCGCCTTAACAATTCTGCTACCTTGAATGGTTCTCTTGGATGCATGATTACATATCCGTACTCAACATTCGATCTATCTATACCTGCATTTGGTGCTACGACACCATCCCTAACAGCAAGAATGAATCCTGGAACACCGCTAAACACAAAATCTGACTCTCTTAAAACCATTTCAGCAAGTCTGGCATCCATGTTAAGCTTTTCTGCTATTTGTGATGCTTTTCTGCTCGCCTTGATCTTCTTTAATGTAACTAAAGAACCTTGGCTCATGGAGACGAACTTGCTCGATACTACAATGATGTCACCATTAGATACGTACTGTTTATTCTCCTCGATATACCGAACAATTATCTGAAATAGATCGAATCTTTCTTTCATTGGCTTAATCTTAACTGGTCTTAACTCCACACTCACAGCACTGGATGATTCTATACCATACTTTAAGATTATTTTATTGATAAAAGAGAGTAGAAGGTTACTGTCAGAACGGTTCTGCAAGTTCTGTCCATTTACCCTTACGTAACGATGCCTCCATTCTTTGCACAAGCTATATGACCGTATCTCTTCGCCATCGACTTTGCAGAATTGGTGCATCTCATATCGTAGTACACAAAACATTTTAATTCGCGGGTAATACGCTGAATAGCAGTGAATCTATTTTGGGTATGACGGTAACTGAAAAGATTCTTGCAAGAGCATCTGATAGGGATGGAGTTTCTGCTGGTGATGTCGTTTTCGCCAAGGTAGACAAGGTTATGCTACATGATGTCTCTGGTCCTGGCGTGATGACAGTATTCAAGGAATTAGAGAAAAGGGGTCGAAAGATAGAGGAGATATGGGATCCAAGCAGAGTTTGGGTAGCAGAAGATCACTTTGTTCCTGCAGTTGATAAAATGGCAGCTGAAAACATAGTTACGGTCCAGAACTTTGTAAACAAGTTCCGTATTAGTAAGTACTTCAGGTACGGTTTAGGTCAATACGGTATCTGCCACACTCTATCGCATGAGGAAGCACTGGTGCTTCCGGGTGAAGTTTACGTTGGAGGCGACTCGCACACAAACACAACAGGTGCACTTGGAGCATTTGCAACCGGAATGGGCCATACAGATGTAGCATATGTTCTGCTTAATGGCAAGATCTGGTTTAAGGTGCCAGAGACTATCCTGTTCAAGCTCGAAGGCAAATTGCCGGATTACCTGATGGCTAAGGACATAATACTAAAGATAATCGCAGAACATGGCACAGACCTTGGAAACTACAAAACCATGCAGTTTACAGGTTCTGCAGTTAGGGAGATGCCTATGGACGAACGCTGTACACTAACAAACATGACAACAGAGGCGGGCGCAAAAAATGGTATAATCGAGGCTGACCAAACGACAATTGATTATCTGAAGGAGAGGACAGATGCTCCTTTTACACCGGTAGTTGGCGATAGAAATGCAGAGTACGTTGATGTTCACGCTTATGATGTTGACAAACTTGAACCAATAGTTGCAAAACCATACTCACCTGCAAACATTTCCGTCGCAAGGGAATTGAGTAACGTTACAATCGACAAAGCATACATCGGTTCCTGCACTGGAGCAAAATATACTGATCTGCTTGCGGCTGCTGGTGTAATCAATGGTAGGAAGTCCAAGGTTAGAATGGAAGTTTTGCCAGCCGCACAGAGTATATACATGCGAGCGTTAAAGGAAGGTTTGATAAATATCTTCATGGAGGCTGGAGCAGTTATCGGACCTCCAACGTGCGGTGCGTGCTGTGGTGCACATATGGGCGTTCTTGCAAAAGATGAGGTTTGCGTTAGCACAACTAACAGAAACTTTCCAGGAAGAATGGGTCATGTTGAGTCAAAGACATATCTGGCATCACCAAAGGTTGTTGCAGCATCCGCGATAACTGGCAAGATCACAGATCCTAGAGATATAAGGTGATAACTTGAGGGGTATTGTACACAAGTATGAAAAGGACAATATCGATACTGATGTTATAATACCAGGACCTTATCTCAAGATAATGGATCCAAAAGAACTTGCAAAACATGCGATGGAAAGTCTTGACAAGGCTTTTGTGACGAAGGTAAACCCGGGCGACTTCGTTGTCGCTGGAGAAAACTTCGGCTGTGGATCAAGCAGGGAGCACGCACCAATTGCACTAAAACATGCAGGAATTAGTGCAGTTCTAGCACTATCATTTGCCAGAATATTCTATAGAAATTCTGTTGACGGAGCACACTTGCTTCCAATTCAAATAGAAAAGGATGCTTACGAAAACATTAGTGACAAGGATGAGTTGGAGATCGATATCAGCAAGGCGGAAATAAAGAATATTACAAAAAGCAAAGCCTATACTATGAAACCTTTCCCAGAACTCATAAGAAAAATAATTGAGGCAGGGGGACTTCTTAATTACACTCCCTAAATTTCACGCTTCGTCAGTATATCTTCTACATCTTGTTCTTCCTTAACGTCTTCAGATAATATATCGCCTACAATTTCAAATACATAGTCCGCATCCTTCGCCTTGTTTATGATATTGTTGTAATGTTCTATCACCTTGCCAGCTATCTCCTTTCCTTTCTTTCCACTACGAACAGGATTTAATACAAACCATTTAACAGTTAACTTGTATGGTTAGAAAAGGCAGACTGCAGGAGATAATAAGTAAGGCTATCTACGCAGATGATCCGAAACTATACACAGTTGGATATAGAGATTTTAACGAAATCAAGGAAGTTTTTCTTCCAGAGTTCCTGCAGATATCGGAAGACTTTCAGACAATACCGGCAAGTAGAATTGTATCTATAAAGAGGTTGAACAAAACCTTATACAAAAAGGCTACTTGATATTGTAAAAAAGTAGATAACGAAAAAATTAGATATTATTATAGAAAGATAAAAGTTACAGGAAACCTAACGATAAGATTTCTGGCGTCTCCTTCTAGCACCAGGGCCTCCGAATTTTTTAGGCTCTGTCTGTCTCGGATCGCCTATTAGCAAGTGTCTATCATAATCCACCAATCTCTCCTTAATTTCCGCTCTAATCGATTTCTGCAATGGGTGATCTTTGGGATCCTTCCTACTCTTTGTATATCCAGTTAATGCCCTTGATATAGCAATCGCACTGGCAAATGCCCTGCCAACAAAGCCACCACCCTTAACTCTAACATTTATGTCGACCTTGTTCCTAGCTTCTCCAGCAAGTTCGACTGGTGTTAGAATTATCTCTCTAGCTAGTTCTGGTGTGATAAGTTCCACAGGTATATTGTTAACCCTAACCCTTCCAGAACCCTTGATTATACTTGCAGCGGCCTTCGCTGTCTTTCTTGATGCCGGATAAATTTCAACTTTAACCATTACTCGTTCCATCCTATCGATTTTGCCAGTTCATGCACGCTTGTGTAATATGCTGCAGGCTTTCTTATCTTTGCATCATCAAATTCCTTTGCTTTTGTAGCCTGATAGTTCTTTGGCACGCCGATATACACCCTCAATCGCTTCATGGCACTAACACCTTTAGCTTTCTGTTTTGGAACCATACCTCTGACCATCCTTGTTATTATTCTATCTGGCCTTCTGGCATGAAATGGTCCATGGACGGGATTCACTATACTTCCGATCTCTAGATATTCATGCCACTCTCTTATTATGGCGTATCTGTTCCCACTCAGCATGGCCTTTTCTGAATTAAGCACAATAACATTATCACCCTTGAGGAGCATCTTTGCAACATAGGAGCATAACCTTCCAGCTATGTGGTTCGTTGCATCAACGACTACTTGCTCAGCCAATTATCTTCACCTTGCTACCCTCAGGAAATTTTTCAACAAACTGGTTTATGCTTAAAACTTTCCCACCAGAATCAATTATCTTTTTGGCCGCATTCTGCGATAACGAAAATGCACAGAGTGTGACTTTGTGATTTATAGATCCTGAACCAAGAACCTTTCCAGGCACAATAACAACGCTTCCCTGCTCTGTATGCTTTGCAATCTTGCTTAAATTAACCTCAATCCGTCTGGATCTATGTCTCTCAAGCATTTCCTGCAATGCTATCCATACTGGTGCCTTACTCTTCTTGTAGGCATTCCTGAAACTCCAAATAGCATCATTTAGGACTGGATTGCTTAACATAGGCCTTTAACTCCTTAACATTTTCCCCAAATATCTTTATCTTCTCGTCAAGTATCTTGAGTGACTGGAGAAGGACTTCTGATGGTGTCAAAGAACCCACTGACTCTAAATGCAAAATGTACTCTTCCTTATCACTGTCAACCTCCTTAAGTACCGCGGCAGACACTGGTTGCCACTTCGCATGCATCTTGCTAGTGCCAAGTCTCGCATATGCTTCCAACTTTAGTTTCTGTGTCGGAGCAAGAACGATTATAGGAATATCGGTACTAACAGGCTTAACATAATCATCATCAGAATTCAATTCACCAGACAACACTGGTCTGCTCTTATCCTGCGCTTCACCCTCAAGGTACAACAAAACCCTGCACTTCGAGCAACCTAACGTGCTCTTGCAGTCGCATTCATCTGCCATGACAAATCTATCCAATTCTGTACGTAACGGAATCAAGCCCAATCTGTGTGCAATTGCTTCGTCATGCATTACAGATGAGTTTTCAAGTATAACTACATCATCGATGGCCATTATAGGAACTTCGCTTATTGCTATTCTCCTCAATGCGTTAGCATACTGTATTGCTATACCTTTTAGTTTAACTACTATCTTCTCATTTGATTGTTCAATAATATCGATCGATGCCAATTACTTTCATACAACCTCACTTTGGCTCATTTAAAAATCTACCGAAACATTTCAGAATTTTGCATACATTATATATACACGGTAGAACGACTTGTTATTATGGCTGCAAAATTAACAGTTGTAAGACTTGCCATTGAAGGTGAAAAGTTTGAACTCCTGGTCAAGCCAGATCCAGCTCTTGAATTCAAGACGGGTAAACGCACTGATATTTCTAGCATTTTAGCTTCAGATGAAATTTATGCTGACGCAAACAAGGGGACAAGGATCCCGAGCGAGAAACTAATGAAGCATTTCAAGACAACCGATCCTAGTGCAATCGCTCGCATGATACTTGAGAGGGGTGAATTGAATATGACAGCCGAACAGAGAAAGAGGCTTGTTGAGGATAAACGGAAGCAGATCGTGCAAATAATATCAAGAAGTTACGTCGATCCGAAAACACACTTGCCGCACCCACCGTTGAGAATTGAACAAGCAATTGAAGAGGCCAGAACTGTAATAGATCCTTTCAAGCGAGCAGAAGATCAGACAAAAACGATCATAGACGATTTAAGAACCATTTTACCGTTAAAATCTGAGAGATTAAAACTATCAGTTACAATTCCGCCTCAATTTGCTGCCCAGTCATACAGCGTTTTAAAGAGCATAGGTGATCTTCAAAACGAGGAATGGCAGGCTGATGGTTCGCTCAAAGCAATAATTGAAATACCCGCTGCTATGCAGTCTATCTTCGTGGATAGATTGGGTTCAGTTACAAAAGGTTCTGCACAAGCACTGGTGGTCAAGTAATGCAAGAGATTAAGCGCAAGTACGTTGTGCCAGGAGATCTGATAACTCATGATAACGTTAGGCCAGTGTCAAATGTCATAAAAATTGGGAGTAAAATATATGCTACTAGAATTGGCATTGCTGAAGTTGCAATAGACGGGGCAAAGGTAATTCCTTTATCAGGCATATATTTTCCAAGAGTTGGTGACTTGGTGATTGGCAAGGTAATAGATCACTCTGCCATGGCATGGGAGCTTGACATAAACTCGTGCTTCTCTGGTCACATGCCTGCGCAAGATGTGTTTGGCAAGGAGTTTTCGCCTTCAAGAGACGATTTGAGGAGTAGATTTAAGACTGGAGACTTGATTGCATGCAAGATAGCTGCGTTTGACAGATCACGTGATCCCTTGCTGACAGTTGCTGACAATGATCTTGGTAAGATACCAAAAGGCGAAGTAGTAAGAATTTCTCCTACTAGAGTGCCTAGATTGATTGGCAAGAAGGGTTCGATGATTCAGACGATAGAGCAGAGCACCGGATGCAAGATAATAATTGGGCAAAACGGAATAACGGTAGTTTCAGGCGCGTCAGCCGGTGGAGTAGTGCTTGCAGTTAAGGCTATAAAGATGGTAGAAGAAGAGGCTCATAGGGCTAACCTGACTCAAAGAGTTAAGGATATGTTACAAAGTTCAATGGGTGAAAGTATTGGGTAAATTGATCAATGAGCAAGGCATAAGAATAGATGGAAGAAGGGTAGATGAATTAAGACCTATAAAGATAGAGGTTGGAGTATTGAAGAATGCAGATGGTTCTTCATATATCGAATTTGGCAAGAACAAGATAGTTGTTGCCGTTTACGGTCCAAAAGAAGTGCATCCAAAGCACATGGCCTTGCCAGACAGAAGCGTATTAAGATGCAGGTATCACATGTCACCATTTTCCGTTGAAGAGAGAAAGAATCCTGCCCCTTCTAGGAGAGAAATAGAAATTTCGAAGGTTACAAGGGAAGCTTTAGAACCAGCATTGGTGCTTGATGATTATCCTAGAACTGCAATCGATGTATATATTGAAGTTCTGCAAGCTGATGGTGGTTCAAGGTGTGCTGGTATAACAGCTGCATCACTAGCATTGGCAGATGCTGGTGTAACTATGAAGGATCTAGTTGCCTCATGTGCCGCAGGCAAGGTTGATGATAGAATTGTTTTGGACATAAATGATGAGGAAGACAAAGAAGGGCAAGCAGATATGCCTTTGGCGTTGCTGCCAAACCTTAACCAGATCACACTCATGCAAATGGACGGAATAGTTTCAGAGGATGAATACAAGAAGTGTTTAGACGCTGCAATTGAAGGCTGCAAGAGGGTGTATCAGCTGCAGAAAGAAGCTTTGAAAAAAAAATATTTTGGCACAGAAGTCGAGATGAGTAATTTAGCATGAGTTCAGCAAGGAAGTCCAACATGATTGTTGAGCATCTGAGAAGAGCTCAGATGAAGGAGCTGCTAGCAGAAAGAAAGAGGCTGGATGGAAGGGGTCTGACTGAAACCAGACCAGTAAAGATCGAAACAAATGTAATAAAGAAGGCAAATGGATCTGCTCTGGTCAATCTTGGTAATACGCAAGTGGTTGCCGGAGTCAAGGTTGAAACAGATGAACCATATGAAGAACTTCCTGACAAGGGTTTACTAATATGTAATGCAGAAGTCCTACCTTTGTCATCAGCATATGCCGAGCCAGGTCCACCAGACGAAAATGCCATTGAGCTTGCAAGAGTAGTTGATAGAGGTATCAGGGAATCAGAGATGATAGACCTGGGGAAACTTGTCTTGATTGAGGGGCAGAAGGTTTATGCTGTGTTCGTTGATGTAGGTGTGTTAAATGTTGATGGTAACTTATTTGATGCAACATCGTATGCCGTTGTAAGTGCGTTGTTAACGGCAAAGCTGCCCACACTTGATGTAAGGGATGGCAAGATTGTTGATACAGGCAAACTTATGGCAGCACCGATAAAGACAGTACCAGTATCAGTGACAATGGTTAGAATTGGAGATACCATAATAGCCGATCCTACGTCAGAAGAGGAAGCTTGTATGGACGCAAGAGTAACAATGACAACAGATGCTGACGGTCATGTCTGCGCAGTGCAGAAGGGAGGCACTGGTGCATTTACTGTAGAGCAGATACATGATGTGGTGGAAAGAGCAATATCAAAAGGTGAAGAAATAAGAGCTCTAATAAAGAAGGTGACAGAAAGTGGCTAAGTCTAGAAGCAAAGAATCACTAACTGGATTAACGCAAAAGTATGGTGCAACTTTGCGACGTAGATACACAAAGGCATACCTGACATTAAAACAGAAGCGCAGATGCCCAAGATGTGGCTCTAAGAGGTTCAGACGAAAGGCATTAGGCGTATGGAAGTGTCCAAAGTGTCAGTACACAGTTGCTGGCGGCGCATACGATCTTGTCACAAAGAAGGTTTAGTGACAGGATAGCCTTACATTTTACATGACACAGCACTAGAATATTCTTTCCTATTACTTCTTCGTTACAAAAGGCTGCTTATAGTTACCTATATCATAGCCGTCCTGCCTTAAGTACTTCAATGCAAGTTTGTAAACTACTTCGTCACGATCTGCAGCCTGCATGATTCTCTCCCAAGTTATCCTACCTCTCGTTTCTATCTCTGCCTCCAACTTATTCGCTAGAGCACCTGCACGCTGTCTGTACTCTTCGAATGGCTTACTATATCGCCGTGGCTTTGTGCTGCAGGCATCCACAAAGCTCCTTACACCGCACACAATTTAAGTTGTTCTTGGTGTCATTATATTATGCCAGTAAGAACGTTTAGTGCGAAGATAGAGATATATGCAAAAAGTTCAGCAAGTGTCATCTATTCAGCTCTAAAACCAGACATAGTATCTTCTCCAGAAAGACGGATCAGTACACATATCAGGTTAGTCAAGGAGACTATCATGATTGATATTAACTCAAGCGATCTTCGACATTTGAGAGCAAGTTTGAACTCCGATCTTAGACTTGCAAGAGCTGCTTTTGGCTGTCTCGAAGCAACAACGTTATAGATTTATTGAGGTCATACATAGGCTTCGTGTATGAGCGAACAAGAACTCCCACCTTGGTTGAAGGAACAGTTGACAAGGCTTAATCAGCTGCAGCAAAACCTGCAAGCAATACTTATGCAAAAGCAGCAGATCGAAATTGAATCGGTAGAGATAGACAAGGCGTTAGAAGAGTTAAAGAAGGTCAATTCAGAAGATGGGGTTTACAAAACTGCTGGTCCAGTACTGATCAAGGTTAATCGTGATGACGTTGTAAAGGAGTTGGAAGAAAAGAAAGAACTTGCCAACACAAGGCTAATGGTTTTGTCAAAGCAAGAAACAAGGGTAAAGGAGAATCTCAAGGAGGTTCAGACTAAGATAGATGAGATGGTAAGAGGAGCAGGAATGGGCCCTGGTTCAAAACCAAGGGCTGAATAATAGATGAAATTTTCAATAATTTCTTATTGAGTGAAACTCCATAGGGTTATGCCCTAAATATTGTAACATTTTTATTCCTAATATCATCCAAACTTTAAAATACTTTCGGCGCTCGATATTCAGCAATGGTACTTGTGTGGATCGTAGCTGCACTCGTCATCTTAGCATTAATTTGGTATTTGGTAATTACAAAGTTGAAAAAATCGAAAGAAATCGCTACAATTACTCCAAAAACAAGGAAGTACATTTGTATGTATTGTGGCGACGAATTTAACGAAAGCGTTTGTCCTAGATGCGGCCGGGACACAAAAGTTCCTTTATAAGATTGTTTACGGTATTCCGATGTTAGCAATATTCTTACAATAAGTAAAGGGTCTTTTACCACATAGTTAAAAGATCACATATCTTTAGCATTATTGCCTCATGCAGTCCATAATAAAATGTCCGTACTGTAATAAGGAGTTTAGCCAAAAATACGACTTGGGCAAGCACCTTTTTCTAGAGCATAACTGCCAAATTAGAAGAATAAGACATGTTCTGAGGTTCTTGAATCAACCAGAGATTCTAATTAACTACTCTGAATCAAGACCGAAGGATAGGTTAAAACCTATTGAAAGTTTGAAGAAAATTCTTGACTAGAGGTAAAGTTCAATGCTTTATTACTCCACTGACAGTCGCGCGGAGATATTCAATAATTTCTGAATCTATTATAAATTATGCTTAACCTATCATTTCCATAATCAAAGTCAGAATGAGAAATGTTATCTAGTCCATCCAAAAAGAACCAATACCATTCTTCATGATAATTCCGTAGATGAAAGTTAAAAAGCTTTGTTGGAATTCTCTTTTTGCACAAACGGCAAATGTATTTTACGGAGCCTCTTTCAGTCCTCATTTTCGCAAAAAGTTCCATAATGCCAGCAGAATACTAATCTGTTTATAATCTTTTGCCTTTATGGTTCAAAACATTTTTCTGTTATCATTAGCATTGAAAAATAGTAACGAATCTGTCAGAATTGAGCTTTGATTTATTATTCACCATTATACCGCTAAAAGGGTTGTATCTAAATCTTTCATGCATATATTTGTCCTTCCTCGCGTTCTCTATGTTGAACTTTTTTTCCTCGTTTAAAGAGAAGAGTGTATATGGCATAAATTTGTGTATCGTCCATCTTCTCTAACATCTTTTCAGCCTCTTCCTCGGTGACTGCACCAATGTAAGAATTTACTAAATCCTGGTTCTCCTTAGTCATTTCGATCTGTATTTTAAACTTCAACTTCATCCTATTAAAGAAAGTATGGCACATAGTATAACGACGCAATTCACTAATATTAATTATTGGAGGGTTATGTGTGATAGTTAACATCACAGAACTCTATTGTGAGTCTACAGATTTATGCATAGAAGATTTAAACGCAGTCCTCGTCTCATGACACTAGCATGTATTTTTGAGAGACATGAACAATGCGAAGGATTAGATACAAAATGTGGTTGGGGAAGTATCGGTAAAATATCCTTAGAAAGATCGCTATGTAATTCGAAGATTGGTAAATGCGATTCTTGTGGCTATGAATTTGCTTTCAAGTGACGGTATTAACGCCACTCCTGCCACCTTAACTAGTCTAATTACGAAGTGCTAAAACAAAATAGAACATCATAAATTTGTTTTTTTAGGAAGATTAACCATGCTTTATCTTTTTTGGGAGGAAGAATGAGCTGACAATACTACAAACATAATTACAGATGATACAGTACAATGAAAAAGATGCCATAGTGAGTAAGTCATCATCCTTTGCTATTCGTAAGTTGCATCCCTTAAATCAGGGTCTAGTACGGACAGTATATCGGAAACTTCATGCCTCAACTTTTGTTGCGTCCATAGAACCATGTTTCTGACAAGCGTAAAACTTCGCATCAATTCATGTTTATTGAGACCATCATAATGTATGGTATGGAAAATTTCTATCATGTTTCGCTCAGGATTTAGTCTGAAAGCGTAATCTAGTCCGATCTCGAGATACTTTGTTCTTAATTCATAGAAAATATTGTTAATACTGGGCTGAGAAAGGTTTTGATTATTATTTAGCCCAACAAAAGCAATTGCACCATAAACCCTAATTGAATCATTTACGTCCTTAAACTTGACTATACGTACATCAATTTTGCCTGAAATTACTTGCCAATCAAAGTCTGTTTTTTCACTTTTCCCTTTTTCTACTGAAAATCCATCTTCAGCAAATGCTTCATGTATCATTTGTGACATCCGTTCCGGTGTGACTTCCACGAGATAATATATCACAGAAGTGAAAGATATAGGTTAGTAATCATGTATTTTTACATATACAGATAAAAATCCTCCTAGTGTTCTGACATGTATTTGTAATAAGTGTTCTCCAATTACTCCCACCTAGTCTGATGCTAGGTGAATTTATATTTGTTGAAACAAGTTAGCAGATCATTGCACCCTCTGTTATCGAAACAAGAGATCAAATTGGTTTATGTGGTTACACACAGACTTGCAGATGTGGATGCTTATTGCTCAGCATATGGGGTTGCTAAGTTGCTAAAATCACTTGCAAAAGACTCTAGAGTCAAAGTTGTATTTCCTGGCGGATTGAATACAATTGCGAAGATTGTAAGGAAGAAATTTCCGCTTTACATCGAGAACGATCCTGATTTCGTTAGAGCAAGTCTTATTGTGGTTGTTGATACGAGCAGCCCATCATTGTTATCTGAGGCAATGCCAGAGATTGAAAAAAGTAGAGCAAAGAAAGTTTTGGTCGATCATCATCCTTTAGGCAACCGTGCGAAAAGATTGGCAGACATATTGTTTGTTGATAAAGAGGCATCTTCAACATGCGAGATTGTTTACAGACTCTACAAAACAAATAAGGTTAAGATAGGGAAGCAAGTCGCCCAAGTGCTTTTAATAGGAATAATGGCTGATTCCCAACATCTGTTTTTAGCAAGCAACAAGACAATCGAGGCTGTAAACAATTTGTGCAGGCTTGGAGCATCTTTGGAAATGGCAAAGAAGACTTTGACACGTAAGAGAGACGCTTCGGAGTGCATTGCACGAATTAAAGCTGCCCAGCGAACATCAATTTATAATGTCAATGGTTTCTTGGTCGCATTTTCTAGAGTAGGTTCGTTTCATGCGTCAGTTGCAAAGGCACTGATGGATCTTGGCGCAGATCTTGCTATAGTGGTTGGTGGTGACGAAAAAGAGTCAAAAGCTAGTTTACGAGCAACACAGCAGTTCCACGAATTATCAAAGATACATCTGGGAACTGATATAGCAGCCGAACTTTCGGATTCCGGTGGCGGACATCCAACGGCAGCATCTCTTTCAGCAAAAGTTGGTGAGAATGAACTTATAAAGATGCTGATGGAAGCGGTTCAATCAAGGATAGGCAAATTAAATATGGTGAAATAGTTCTAAAATGCATGTGGCGAAAAGGGAAAGGGTGAGGATAGTCGTGGATGAACGTGAAAGGCAGAGTGGCATACCCGATGAACTGGCTAGATTGAACACACTCGTAGATTTTGCACAACTTGGTGTTGGTGACTATATTGTTGCGCCTGACAGCGCTGTTGAACGCAAATCAGTTCGTGATCTTGTGAAATCGATCTATGACGGCAGGTTGTTCACACAATGTTCTGAGCTTATTACGCATTATGCAAGGCCAGTTTTAATTGTGGAAGGTAGCAACGATAAACTTGAAAGAACTATCGATAACCCAATGATTATTTATGGAGCACTGGCATCTGTAGCACTTGATTTTAGGATTGCAGTTATACACACACCATCTGCAACACACACAGCAAAAGCACTAGTCGCAATGGCAAATAGAGCATTGAAGGAAAATAAAACTGGGCCTTTGTTGAAGAAAGTAAAAAAAAGTAACCCTTCAAAGATACAGCAGCTATCCGTACTCGCTTCTTTACCAGGTGTTGGAGATAAATTAGCATTGAAACTGCTTGCTAAATTTAAGACTCCAATCAAGGCATTAAATGCATCAACATCTGAACTTGCACGAGTTGAAGGGATGGGTTACACCAGAGCATTAAAACTAAGGAAGATTCTTGATTCTGTGCAGACAGATAGTAAGGATGAGTCACAAGCGGCTTTGGATGTTTACGATACCGGTCACAACTGAAATATATGATGTCAAATAAGTAGTGTCTGCTGTGATACTTGAACACAAGTGGTTAGCCGATCATTTGCAAGACAAGAATCTGCTTATAGTTGATGCAAGGGGTTTCATTCCCTACTTATATGCACATATACCGAATTCAGTCCCATTAGGTATTGAAAAAGTAATCAAGATAGCAGACAATGGTGCTAACGAGGTTTTGGATGCTAAAGATGCAGAACAACTCTTTGGCAGCCTTGGCATAGATGATAACAAGAAGGTTGTCGTGTATGGTGAATCCTTAGACCCATCAGCAGCACGAATATTGTGGACGTTACTTTACTATGGTTACAAGGATGCTAATATGCTTGACATAGGATTTATGGCTTGGCAGAAACTTGGTTTGCCGGTAACCAGACAGCAGGTAAATCCAGTATCTGCAAAGTTCACCGCCTCTGCAAATCTTTTGATTCAGGCGAATGCAGAACTTATAACTCAAAAGACTAACGATACTAATCTAATCATACTTGATAACAGAAGTTTTCAGGAATATATGCAGGGTAAGATTCCAAAGGCTGCGAGCTTGCCTTGGACAGATTGTATTGGAGAGAAAGACGAGATCTTTAGGTCAAAGGAAGAGTTACAAAATCTCTTTGCAGATAATGGTATAAGTAATGATAAAGAAGTCATTTGCTACTGCTCCTCCGGAGGAAGAGCATCTCATGCATTTATAGCATTGAAAATTGCTGGATTACAAAATGTCCGGCTCTACGATGGTTCAATCATAGACTGGGCAGGCAGAAGATTGCCTATAGAATGTTAGTGCTTCACTCAGCTCTTTAGGCGCATCATAAGTTTATTTCCACAAACTTTGCACATGCTATCACTGCTACGATACGATATTCCACATGCAGCGCAGTACCTTATCCATCTTCCCGATTTCCTTATACCTTTGCTCATTACGTATGAAACTTTGATCCCAGCAGTTTTAGCAACGTTAGCAATTGCATAGTCATCTGTAATTATCAGTGGTTTACTATTAGAATTCTTAAACTGAATTGCGAGAGCCAAAATCGATATATCAGCTTTGGACATTTTCATAATGTCTCCAGTCTCTCTTGCTAGTTCACTAGCATCTTTTACATATTTGGCTTCAGGTTCGATTATCTGCAGATTACCGGCATCGATAAGTACTTCCAGCGCTGAATGTGATTTTTTGATATGTTTTACTTCATGGAACACATCATCAGTTGTGTAACACATGGAAGAACAAAGAAACGGGATACCAGAATAGAACGCACTTGCGTCTAAAATTACAAATTTAGAATCCGAGCTTTTCAAGTTGTCTCAAACCCTTACTCTTAAATCGCAATAATACAGCATCATGTTCATACCTTTTAATCTTGATATTTTGTTCTGGTTTTACTTCAAATCCCGCCTGTCCATCAATTATTATACTAGCTTCAAGCGTGGTTGTAATTTCCATCGAGTCCACTGGTACTACTAGCTGTGGCATTCTGTCGAGAGGGTTCAAAGGAGAGATCAAAAGAGAATTCATACTTTCATGCAAAATTGGGCCGCCTGCAGAATATGAATGACCAGTTGAACCTGTAGGAGTTGAAATTATCATACCATCCATTTTCTTTCTTAGCTCATCGTCCTTAAACCTTATAGTGTAAAATGGTGTACGAGTAAAATTCATTCGATGGATAAGCACATCGTTTAATGCTGGTGGAAATTCTTCCCCATCGATAGAAGCAAAAATCCTCATCCTCTTGTCCAGGTAAAAGGAGTTCGAAAAGACACCTTCGATACCTTCATTGAGTGTATCCACAGTTATTTCTGACAAAACGCCTCTACTACCTCCAACTTTAACGCTTAAGACTGGTATACCATTAGCTAATGATCTTACAGTTCTTAGAGTAGTGCCATCTCCTCCGGCTGTTATTGCAAGATCAATGTGTATAGTCTTTAACTCCTTCAGAGATTTTAGCATTGTCGCTTTATCAGCAGATAATGGTGCGATTGTATAAACGCTAGCACCTTTTTTTCTTAACATTTCTGAAATAATTCTTGCTACTCTGTCTGCGTCGGTGCTATTGTATTTGGTTACGATAGCAACATCACGTATCTCCATTGGCAATAGTATCTGGCACGATTACCATAAAAAGCATTTGCGAGAATCGATGTAACAAAAAATACCATTTAAATACGATATCAAGTAGGAGAATGCTATGAGCTACGCAAATCCTGAAGTGTTAGTTGAGACAAATTGGGTTGCCGATCACATCAAAGATGCAAACGTAAGGATACTTGAGGTAGACTATGACCCAGAAAATTCATACAACCAAGGCCACATAAATAATAGTGGGCTAGCATGGTGGAAGAGAGACATAAACGATCCAGTCAGGAGAGATATAATCAACAAGGAGCAGTTCGAAGCTTTGATGAGCAGGCTCGGTGTTAATCCTGATACAACACTGGTGCTTTATGGAGATTTCAACAACTGGTTTGCTGCATTTGCATTTTGGGTCTTCAAGTACTACGGACATCAAGATGTAAGGATAATGAACGGTGGCAGAAAGAAGTGGGAGACAGAACAAAAGCAGTATGTTAAGGACGAACCAACTTTCCAACAAACAAAATATTTGTCTAAGCCTCCAAATGATGAATTACGGGCATATCTACAAGAAGTAAAGAGCATTGTTGACAGGAAAGATCAGAAGTGGGCAATCGTAGATGTTAGATCATCAAAAGAATTTACTGGAGAGATAACAGCACCACCAGAGTATCCAATGGAACATGCACAAAGGGGAGGACACATTCCAAGTGCACAAAACATACCATGGGCCCAAGCAGTGAAAGATGATGGCACTTTCAAGTCAGTAGAAGATCTGAAGCAGCTTTACGAACCAAAAGGTGTTACTAAAGACAAGAATGTAATCGCATACTGCAGAATAGGCGAGCGTTCATCGCATTCATGGTTTGTTCTAAAATACTTGCTGGGCTATCCGAACGTAAAGAACTACGACGGTTCATGGACAGAATGGGGCAACATGATACGCAACCCGATTGAAAAGTGAAGGTAATGGGGCAGGAACAAAAACTACTCAAAAAAGGCGAATTTTTTTTTATTTATGATGCAGAGTCTACGCTATTGTTAGAGGACAAGACAAAGCGAGGATTAAACGTTATAGATCGATCAATGGACGAAAGGTTCGGCGTAAAGGCCGAAAAGGGTATTATCTATGATATTGACGGGATAGGTCATAAGGTAGGGATACGGTGGCACTTTCCGAAGTCAGAGTTCTCTTTTGACCATGTGCTAAAGAAGGCGATGGATATGGAAGAGCAGTACAGAAGGATCAGGGAAATGACCTGCCCTGACTAAAGGTAAAGCTTTTTACAACCCGTTCATATGCATAGATTTGTATGTCCTCATTGCTTGAAGATAAGGTATACATCGTTCTCTCAGAAACAGCTAAACGAGGTGTATATCCATTACATGCCTACAGATATGGCTTATTTAGAATTCCGGCGGAGTTAAACGATAAGAAGGAGATACAGACCGTTACTAGTGGTCTAAAACAGGCATTCAAGATTGACGAATTTGCCGATAGGATTTACGTTACGCACAAGTGGAAGGAGACAGATGTCACATCTTCAAAACCTCAAGATTGGAAGGAGACTGAACTTGACATAACTGTAGAAATTGTTACTGGAGACGTTGTCGACATCATATATCAGATTAAGCCCCTCGAATACTTCCCAGATGCTTATTGGGTTAAGAACTACAGATCAAAGGCAGATCAAAATGCGAAGATGATTATTGATTCTATAATTAGAAATACTGTAATTGGAGAGAAGTGGAAGCAGGAATGGATTAAGAAACAAAAGGTAAGTGAGCAAGAGGCCAAAAAGAGACTTGAGGGTTTAACACCGTTAGCTAAACCATTGGCAGTTGCCAAGCCTGCAGCGCCTCCAGTTGCAAAACCAGTTGCAGAACAGCCAGCAGCTACACCACAACCGCAGACACAAGTTGCAAAACCAGTACCACAGCAGCAATCACAGGTTCAAAAGCAGGTAGAAAAACCTGCACCTCAGCCACAGGCACAGCCGCAGAAACCAGCTCCCACCCCAGCACCAACTGCTGCGCCTTCGTCACCTGAAGGCGGTATCGATAGAGATTTTAGGAGCAAAAGGCAGGTAGTGGAAGACCACTTTGGACATCATGTTTGGGGACCAACAAATTCACCAGATTTACTAGGAATACATGGTACAGCTGTTGCTGTTGACTTCGACATTTGTATAGCAGATGGTGCGTGCATCGAAGCCTGTCCTGTTAATGTATTTGAATGGTTCGAAACTCCGGGACATCCTGCTTCCGAAAAGAAGGCTGATCCAACAAGAGAGTCAGAATGTATATTCTGCATGGCTTGCGAGACGGTCTGTCCACCAGTGGCAATAGAGATAAAACAAGGCGTTCACCCATTCGATAAGTAAGACAATCTTTTATCTGATATTCGTACGAGAACTATAGGCGCATCAAATTATAGGATTCGACTCACTCCTGCTACGAATAGGCACAAAATAAGTATAAATATTTACAAAAAAGATCATAGGTAAATGCTGAGCTACATAACATTCGTTATTTTTATAACGATTTCTTGGATAATGTCGCTTTACAGCTTTAACTTTTACTACCTCGTCTTTCTGTCATGGAAGAACAGAAGACGAATTAGGCCAGTTGCAAATGGCTTTCCAACCGTTACTGTTCAGTTACCAATCTTTAACGAACGATATGTTGCTGCTAGACTGATAAAGTCTGTATGCGCGATGGACTATCCAAAAGAGAGGTTACAGATACAGGTGTTAGATGACTCTACCGATGATACCAGAGAGATATGCCAAAACTTGGTTCAGCACTACAAGGCATTAGGCTATGATATAGAGCATATAACAAGAAAGGGCAGAGCAGGCTACAAAGCAGGTGCGCTAAGAGAAGGCTTGAAGACTGCAAATGGCGAATTTGTTGCTATCTTCGATGCAGACTTTCTACCTCCAGAATGGTTCTTGAAAAAAGGGATGACATACTTTTCATCGGAAAAGATTGGAATGGTGCAGTGCAGGTGGGGCCATCTGAACGAAGATTATTCGACGCTTACGCAGGCTCAAGCGTTAAATCTGGACTTCCATTTTTTGATCGAGCAGAAGGCAAAAAGTCTGTCCCATCTCTTCATGAACTTCAACGGCACAGCTGGTATTTGGCGCAAGATTTGCATCGAGGACGCTGGCGGTTGGCATGTAAATACGATTGTCGAAGATCTCGACCTTAGTTATAGGGCACAGATGAAGGGCTGGCGCTGCCTGTTTTTACATGAAGTTGTTGTCAATGGAGAGCTGCCTGTACAGGTAAACGCTGCGAAGAGGCAACAGTACAGGTGGGCAAAAGGCTCGATTCAATGTGCAGTAAAGCTCATTGGAGACATTTTTCTGAATAGAAAGTTACCTCCGGACACAAAGGTCCAGGCATTCATTCAGCTGACGAGGCATATAGTGCATCCCTTGATGCTACTGCAATTCCTGCTTCTGCCACAACTGCTTGCAATGGACTTTAAAATCTACCCGGTAAGTATCTATCCCATAACTGCACTAGTAGCCTACATACTCTTCGGACCGGCATTTTACATCTATGTCATAAAACGGCTCTGGCAGCAATCTTGGATGACAAAAGCTAAAGCATATGTATACCTGATAATGTTCGTGACTGGCATATCTGTAAACAACACAATTGGTGTTTTCGACGCAATGAACGGCGGCAAACCAGAGTTTCTGCGCACGCCAAAGTTTGGAATAACAAAGAAGGGCGAGGATTGGAGGGACAAGGCTTATGCATTACCATTCACAAAGACGACGCTGCTTGAAATTTTCTTTGGTGCTTATGGAATACTTGGCATATTCATAGCTATCTTTAGTGGCAACCCAGTTTATGTTCCAATTTTAGCATTACAGACTATGGGTTTCATCTACATAGCTTACCTTACCTTAGCACATTCAACATTTAAAAATGGGCCAACTGGTAAAGCTAAAGAGGTAACGGTAGGGATAGAAGCGTGGTAGGAAAGCACTACAAGGCTGTTATGGTTGGGATACTTGGCTTCTTGATATTTGGGGTATCGATGGCATACATCGGTTACAGCACTACAGTATATCCGTTAGATAAAGCAAGGGGTTATCTAGATAGAGTAGCATCTGCAACTTCTCCAGAAGCGATGATGGATTATCTTGCAAGTGCACAGCCGTTGGTTCCTAAGGAAGGCAACCCAGTATGGGCTTTTCCTACTGCTAGAACAGATTTTGGTTTGATGCAGGATACCATGGCTGGCATGATGGACAGATTGAGGACTTTATCAACACTGCCTAGGGATAGCGATGCTTATCAGAATGGACTGCAAGATCTTCGGTGGGCAGCTGGTTCATTGGAGAAAGACGTAATGGAAGCACAACCATACGTCTATGTAAGCTTCCAGAATGTTGTACTCAGCGCAATATGGATAGCGGTACTATTGATGATCTTCACTGTAATGAAGAGAGGAAAGGAGAAGCTGAAAGAATACGAAACGCTTGAGGGTGGAGAAAACATCCAGCCCTAGTTTGAGTAAGTTTTGATTCATTTGTCCTTGCAATACTGTATAATGTAATACCAGTATCAAAAGTAGCTTGAGAAGGTTACCAAGTTTGACTGCCTGAGTTAATTCTTATAATGTAAAAATTGTTAACAGTTTGTTCATGTTGCATGACACCTTTACATAAATAATTTGTAAATTGAGTTATCACCAATGTCCAACGATAAGTTATACAAACGAATAGTATCCTGTGGCATCCAAGGCATACGAAGCACAAAGTTGAGAAGTGAGTTTGGGGCCAAGTCAAGAAAGGCTATTGAAGAGTTACTTTCTCAAGGTCTCATATTTGGCGAGAAGAAAGGAGGAGCAGCTTATTATTGGTCCAAAGATAACTTCATGCAACATCTTATCAATAGCGATCCCAAGTTCAAGCTAATTTACGATATGTATTCTAATGCTAATAACACTATTTCAAAGAGTATTTCACATATCAGCAAGGAGTTAGACTGTAAAGTCTCCAATATAGTGTCTACTTCAACTCAGGATAATGGAAACAATGGAAGCAATTTAAGTTTGGATCAGTTCAAGATGGAGTTCGATAGAACGATAGCGGAGATACCAACAGCAATAGGCTGGGTAGAACTTTCGATGATCAGGGAAAGGATATGTGACAAGTACAATCTATCCAAACAGAACTTCTACACATTCGCATCACAGTTATTCGATCAGTTCAACAATCGATACGAGCTATCTTCAGGTGGCAATGAGGGAGTAATGCTTAGGGGCCTGGTGCATGGTTTTGTGAGGTGCCTCTAGTTGTACCCCTATGGTATAAACCACAACCCATATCCTAGCAGCCCAACACCAACTCTGATGGATTCTAGAGTACTAGGAGGCACAAGGCACAAGGAAGCAAAGAAGGCAGTCTTGGACTGCATAAACGGGCTTACAAGCAAGGTTTCAAATGAAAGACGTGCAAGTGAAAGAGACTTCAGGCTAATCACTGTTATTCAAGATGTTGGTGCAGGTAAAACGCATCTAGCCCTGCATATGAAGTCAACTCAGACCGACACCATATGCTCTTATCTGGATCTAAGCACTATATCTCCTAAAAACATGCAGAGCCTTTACACTGCATTAATAGCAGGTTTCAGTGATGATTATCTAACGGAGTTTAAAACTGCAATAATTGATTATGTTAAGCAGAAAGCACGTGATAATGATAAAATTGCTAAAAAGTTCTTTAGACCGCCATTCTTTGGAGGCAGGAACATAGAAGAGATGGCAGAAGAAATTTTGCAAGGAAAGAGGGAGCCCGACATACGTGCTCTAAATGAACTTCTGATAGGAGAGTTCAGTGTGGACGAACGCATGGTGATAAAGAGTGTTGTGTTTGGCCACTTTAGGGATGTGTCAGATGTCACTGGTTTAGAAGGTATGTTGGCAAGGCTGTCTGCAATATCAAGACTAAACCTAACATTTCTTGGCAAGATAACGATGTTGGAGATAGATGAGTTTGATTCCAATCAAGATTCAATAGACTTTGTGAAGGCAGTTGTAAATGCTCATTTACCATCAACAGTTTTGATACTGATAGCTACACCCTCGTTATATGATGATATCAGGAATGCCAGTGCTTCTGTGTTTGACAGGCTTGAAAAAGCAAATTACAAGATCGATCTGGCAGGTTCAAGCAGATTTGACGAAGTATCTGATATAGTCCTTGAATACATAAGGCAGCATGTTAAGGACATAAGGTTTGGTAAATACGAAAACGACATAATTGGCAAGCTAAGGGTGATTTACGATGAATTCCAAGAATTCAGGAACATACGCTCAATGCTCAACATAATGTACCATGCTATGGAGGTAGCAAGCAGGCAGAATACCAGCACAATAACTGAACATGTGTTGGACGAGACGATAAAGCAAGCATATCCGGGTCTCAGGGTTAGGGGTAGTATAATGAATGTGCCAATATCGGAATTCATAAGGATAAGGAGGGAATGTACAGATGGTGAAATTCTTGAAAACCATGTAAAGGATGCAGTGAAGAGCTTGGTTATGTTTGCACATGAGCAAGGAAGTGTGTCAAAACCAGACCCACAAAATGGACATGGCAAAGAGAATGGCATAATTATTGATTCCATATACAACGATTCGTCTGGTAGCAAGGTAGCAGTTGCAGTGGTAATAAACAAGGATCATGGAAAGAGCATAGAGCAGATAGCTAGGACAAATGGACTTGGTGTTGATAGGTTCGTTGTGCTGACAAATGCTCATACCGAATGTTCAGATGGTACTACTGTGGTAAACATGGACAAGTGCAAGATGATCGACCTAATATACTTCAACCACAAGTACAAAAATGAAGATATAGTGGATAGTGATTCTGATAGGGCATTGATGCTCGCAAAATCAATGCTACTCTGTTAAGAGTGCTGTCGTTTGACCTAGATGGTACGTTAATAAAAAAGGGTTTCGATGATATCTTCTGGAATCACCAGATCCCAAAAATTTTTGCCGAAAGGCGCAAAATTACTTTTGAAGAAGCACAGAAATTTGTTATTAAAGAGTATGATAAAGTTGGCCCAAGCGATACCAGATGGTACATTCCCGAATATTGGTTTGATCTATTTGATTTAGGGGCTTCGTTGCAGGATATTTTGCATGAGGTGAACTCTGCCGCAGGTGTCTATGATGATGTCGGCATTTTGCAGAACTTTGCAAGAAGCTACCAGATCATAATATCAACGAACAATCCTAGAACAATACTGGAGCAAAAACTGAGCATTCTAAATGATGTAAGACAGTCTATATCCTATACCTTCTCTTCCGTATCAGATTTTAACAACATCGTGAAGAACAGGGAATTCTACTTGCAGGTATGCAGCAGATTACGTATAAAACCAGAGCATATGCTTCATGTGGGGGATGATCGAAAGTACGACCTTGAAGAACCTAGTTCTATAGGTGTGAACGCTGTTTTAATAGACAGACAGCAAACTACAAGTACGCAAGTTATTCATACCCTTGAAGATCTGAAGCAACTCCTGACAAATTGCTAGCACAAAAGTTGGAGAAAAGTTTATTGTGCGTGAGAGAAAATTATAGCGCAAGTATGAACCAGAAAAGGATGCACCTACTATCGAGGATGCCTGGTTTTATAATAATACTGATCGTAGGTATTGCAATAATAGGTTACGGTCTAACCCTGCATGATGTAGATCCAAACTGGGTAGTAGGCATAGGAATAATCTTCGTGATAATTTCGGTTCTTTCCATAACAGTTGTGAGATAGCAAGAATGCGGTGGCCGGGAAATTCAAGCAGTTTTCTACTTTTTGAACCCGGGTCGACAGCGTGGCAGGCTGCCGTCCTAGACCAAGCTAGACGACCACCGCTTACTGCAATATCAAAAACTGAGTGAATAAATGTTTTTACGTGTTTGCTTTTACATCCGTCTTGAGCTTTATTGAAGAGATTAATTCAGCAACTATCCTCGCTGCCAAATGTGAAGTAGAATCGTGAACATCGTAATCTGGAGAGACCTCCATAAGGTCCATCCCAATTATTCCGTTGCCGGCAATTGACTTTATCAAATAAATCAATTCATTGCTTGACAGACCTGCTGGCACTGGTGCTGAAACTCCAGGTGCAAATGCTGGATCTATGCAATCCATATCTAATGATATGTACACATTGCTACCCATCTTTTTAACAACAAGGTCAGCTAGGTTTCTCAGGCCTATATCAAGAACATCCAACGGTGTCAATACCGTAATATTCATCCTTTTCAGATTCTGTATCTCTTCAGGTTCTGGTGCTCTGATTCCTATCTGCATGCTTCTGCTGACATTGATTCTTTCGCTTATGTCACAAAAAACTGAACCATAATACTCCTCCGTGGAGCATATAAAGTCTGGATGGGCATCAAAGTAAACTACGCTGACGTCGTCTATAACTTCACTTGTAGTATTTACCGCTTTTGTAGTGATTGAATGGTCGCCTCCAATTACAATAGGAATTTTATCATTAGAAATGATGTTCTTAACAACTTCAGCGACTTCACTTTTCTTCACATTACCAAAATCGAACACCTTTTTGTTTATAGTGCTTAATTCTGGCATCGCTAATGTCTTCATACCTTCACGATCAAATACATCCCTTTCGCTCGATACCTGTCTTATTCTATCAGGCGCTTTTGACGCACTCTTTCTACTAGAATGCGATCCAGATTCGTCCGGCACACCAAAGATTACTATATCAGCTTCCTCTAGCCT
The DNA here is from genome assembly GCA_046759465.1 of Nitrososphaerales archaeon. Taxonomy (GTDB): domain Archaea; phylum Thermoproteota; class Nitrososphaeria; order Nitrososphaerales; family UBA213; genus JBHICH01. Next base: position 5,922 of record JBHICH010000019.1, on the reverse strand, counting down.
ATCGACGTTTGACCAAGCAAACTTCATGTTAGGTGTTGTGTTTATGCTTTATTTGTTCATTACCGTGTATCAAAGTGAACAAAACATTCAGCATTTTTTGCAAAACTATAATTATTTTCCGCTAGCCCTACTCAATTTTCATGGAAGTTTTTGTTCTCAAACATACCTCCACGAATCGAGAACAGGTTTACTTCAGTTTTGCCATTTCTTCTTTAAGAAGAATTATATTTATGCTAGTTGTCATGGGCAGCTTGCTTGTCGCGGCTTTCATAGCATCTTTAGCCTTTTCCAACGCATCCGCTTTAACATGGAGCTCCAGTATTACCTGCCCAGGAGTAACTCTTGCAGCTAAACCTATCGCTTTTCCAAAGGCATTCCTCATGCCTTCCTGCAACCTGTCAGCACCAGCGGTTGCAATCATCTTGTTTTCCCGCAGTATAACATGCGGATACACCTTTAGCAAGCTGTAGAAAGCTGTCTCTCCAATCTCAGACATCACCTTATTTGCTGCGAGCCTTGCAGCTTCAAGGGCATTATGCCTTACCTGAACCTTCCCGTTTGAGATCAACTCCAACTTAAAATCGTAATCACCAGTTGCACCTCCAGTAAATTTAGCAATCTTTGATTGTGGCGTCCCAGCGATAAACTCACGTCTAACATAAGGCATCCCCCTATGTTCTCTATAATTTCTTCCCTTCATAACTAAGACCTAGTTGAATGCTTAAATCTTGACGGTATGATTTAATCGTTGTGTCCGAAGAGATAGAGTATGCTGTGCAAGGCGAGCTTGTAGACGGTAAGGCGCTTGTTAGCGATGAAAAGGCAATAGACGAGCTTGCGAAGAAAGGCTATGGCGAAAAAGAGGGCAAGAAGTATCTACTAAGATCTTATGAAGCTCTGTATCTTTTGTATGGCGACAAGATAACTATCAAGTACAAAAATAACAATTTAGATTTTGATAAGCTCGTTAATATGTCGCTTAAGCAGGACAGCGAGGCATGGACTAAATTCCTGATCTATCGCGATCTAAGGAGCAGAGGGTATGTTGCAAAGGAGGGTTTTGGATTTGAGGTTGATTTCAGGGTTTACGAACGTGGTGAATATGGCAACAAATCTGCAAAGTACATTGTTTTTGGAATAAATGAAGGTACCAAGGTGCACATCAGCAAGATTAATGATGCAATCGAGCAGATAGGCAGGATGGGAAAGGAAGCTGTAATTGCTGTTATTGAAAGAAGGGGTGAAGTGATATACTACAAGGTATCGAAGATGAAGTTCATAAAAAGCAAAAGCGCTTTCGACCTTGGCTCTCTCAACAAGAAATAGATCATGTCCTTATGAGGATAAATTCCTTCTCTGTCACATAACAGTGGTCAAGTGCTCCGGGCGGGATTTTCACCATGAAGGATTTGAACCCGCGATCGGCGGCTCGAGAGGCCGCTATGCTTAACCGGGCTACACCACCGGAGCACCGAACCTTTGCTCACGGAGGTACAATTTAAAGCATCCTACAAGAAAATAAAATATTCTAGATTTTGCATAATGTGCGTGTATATTCTTTGCCATAATCGTAAAAACGATTTATTGAAGATCTATAAAAACAATAGGAAAGGTGAGTTTTTGAGACAGATAGATAATGCCGTACTTGACAAAGCTAGCTTGTAAAGCATTCTAATTTATAATCTTGTTAACTATCATTATTCGCTTTATTTAAACAAAAGCAAACTATGATTAGCTATGCTAATGAAATTACCAAACAATATAACGAATACAGTTTTATCAAAATATGAAAAGTTCCCCATTGCATTGACTGGTTGCATGACAACTGATCATGCTTTGAAATGTTGTGAATACGATTTCGTTATTGTAACCAGCGAGCGTGGAAATGAGCTCCTTCAGGTAAACGATGATTATGCAGAGATACTCAAAATATCCACAAAACTCAATCTATATGGAGTTGTCATTACACTGCACAACATGCAAATAATAAACGACCCGTCTTGGACTCTTGCGAGTTTAAAGATGCAGCTTGACACAATAATTGTGAAGGCTTTGTCTTGGTACGCAAGGAATAGAACAGTTGATGCTCTCTTTTATGCAACTAGGGCGAGGGAATTTGCAAAGAGTAATGTACTCAGGTCATCGCTGTGGCTCAAATGTGCGGCATACTACTATCTTGAAGCTGTATTGGCTTATAATGGCATGAGACCTATGCCAACTCACATGCTTGCACAGTTAAGATCGTTAACTGACAAAACGGCCAGTGAGGGCATCGCACTTGCAAGTAGTTCTTTGGGACTAGAACGTGCGAACAGATCGTCAGTGTCTAGGTGCATGGAGGCATGTATAGGGATGAACGACAAGATAAAGCAAGACTACTCAACCAAAATAGTTGTAAAGAAGGCCCAACACCTTTACCACTCTGGCATGTACACGGACTGTTACTTTTATCTGGGCTATATTTCAAGAAATGCAGTAATCAGTATAGCCTCAAATCAAAGAGCATTAAGGGATTACACGCATATGATCAGCATAGCAATGGACTTGACTACAGATCAATCATTTGTGATTAAGCTATCAAAGGAACTACTCGATTCATGCAACATGCTTCTAAAAAAATAAAATATTGTTAGCGTACAATTGCAGCACATGTAGATCATAAGTGTCAAGCTAGACGTTCCAGAAGGAGAAAAAGGAAAGCCCCGAATTTCTAAGGAAGAAAGGGTACAAAAGGTAGAATTTTAACGACAAATGTCAACTTACTCTCAAACTCTCACTTTGAGTTCTGAATGCCATTGGGATGGCATCATTAAGATCCTTCCACACAAAGGCTTCAGCTATATACATTCCTCTCTCAAGAGGGATCCATGCAATTGTAGCTGTGCTACTTTCTTTAGCATCAAGTGAACCTACTAACCATGATAACGATACTACAAAGTCATTCTGATCCTTAATTTGGAGTATGTAGGTGTATTGGTACCTTTCTAGCATATTGTTGGAAAGGTTTATCGTGAATAGAGCTGGCTCTCCGGCATCAATCGAGTTTGTAGCTCTGTTACTTTGATCAAAAACGGATAGATCAGAAAGGTTTACAACTTCTTTGATACGTTCTATAGTTGGAAGCTGTATTTTCACTATACGTTCAGACTCGGCATACACTGAAGATTCACCAGAAATAGAATAACCGCTTATGTTGCTTATATTGTCAACATCAAACTTGATTGAAAATAGACCACTACTGGCAGCCAGAATATTCCTAGGTTCTGTGAATGCAAAATCGTACCTTATTGGTTCACCAACCACGTTATACAATACAACCATAGCTTTGGTGTTTTCAGATAAGATAGTTCCATCATTTGCTATTCTTCCGGACACTACGATATTTCCTTCAACTATTTCCAATTTATGAAATATTACTGCGAGCTTTGCTGGATTGGCCTCTGCAGGATTAAGGTCTCCTATAGTTAAGGTGAAAGACTGCACAGACGATGTGAGTGTGGCATCCTTTAATATTACTGCGAATGGTGATATCTGACCTGGATGAATAATTCCCAAGGCTGTTGAACTTGATAACTTGATCAAGGGATTAAGTTCACGATCAAAGAATTGCGCTATAACCTCTACAAATTCCAACGGTATACTACCATCATTCAATATTTCACCTAAGACAACATAATGCCCATCACTGTTTAGATAACCATTTGTTTCAAGCAACTTTACACTTGGAGCTCCTTGTGCGTTATAAGATGATAAAACTGCAACCAAGCTCACTATCGATATTAATGCTACTTTATACAACATAATATTTCCACACATATAACTTTTAAGTGTTTAATCTCACTATAAGGGATCGTAATCCAACAATTTCTAAATTAACAATTGACATATGATCAAACAAAAGAAAAATTGAGTTTTGTTTGCGTCAAGTTACAGTCAGTTTCTTTAGCTGGAAAGGTGGCAGATTCATTGTAAGGAATTCTTCAATCCTGAACTTGATGTCTGATGCAGTCAGATCTTCCATGCTTGGAGATCCTATATCAAATGATATCTTGTCTGAGCCTATATTCACATTTGATAGAACAAAGTCAGCATATTGGTTCGCTATCTCATTGACATAGTACTTCGTTTCTTCCGTCTTGACACCTGAAACCTCCAGCTCCACCTTTACAGGCTTGAACTTTGCAGCCCCACCGTATTGCTTCCCAACGTCGATATTATAGTCTGCTGACATCTAATCGCCTGTGAAATATGTGTTCAAAGAAGTTAATAAACATTTTATGGTTAATGTTAAGGCGCTAAAGAGAATATGTAATACCCGTTTAAATAAAATTTCAACAAATAATATACAAAGAGAATTTGGCGTTACGATTTTGTTTCCATGCCCCACAGCCTTACAAGCTGCTTTTCAAATTCTACAAACTGTGCCTCAGACAAAGCATCACCGCAATTCTTGTGAAACGGTACTGTCCTCATACCGTCGAGTTTGAACTCAACTTCGTAAAAGTGAACCTTCGGGCACTTGCACATGATCTTCATTGAAATATCGGTATATATTTACTTTAATGTGAAGCACAATTACAAAAAATTTATCTGTTCGGTCAAGAACTAGTCCTTATTGAGCAATGAATATCTCACATACGTTATGATCGGGTTACTATCTATGTTTTTGATCCCGACACAATCATTTGGACAGTCAGATAATTCACATTTAGTGAGTATGTTTATGCATGATAGCATTACCGATACTTTCAATAGCTCGATTTCTCAACATGAACAAAAGCCACCTCTAGCATTAACAAGACCAAATTGGTTGTATAAAGTAGAGCTAATGTGGGAGCCGATCGAGATAAAGCCAAACCAGATAGTAAGATTTGATATCAACTTCACAAGTCCAGTTACAAATAAACTTGTTGAAAATGTGCACTATGATTTTACTGTTACCAAGGATGGTCAAACCATCAAGGAGCTTCTAGACTCTTTTGCATTAAATGGTTTGGCAACACATACTGTCGAATTTCCCTCATCTGGCTCATTCAGTGTTATGATAAATGTGCTGAGTGTTGGCGGTGCTATTTCTCAGCATCAAAACGAATCTGTTGCATTTGACCTAAAGGTAGTTCCCGAGTTTCCAATTAGTACGGTCATTGTAATGGCCTCACTTGTAGCAGTAACGATAGCATTGACAAGGTTCACAATTCTAAGCACAAAGCGTAAGTAGTACAAATTCAATTTTTTTGTTAGGTCGCTAAAATAAACATTTATCAATGTGAAATTGATGGATCATCATGATGCGTAATTATTTGGCATATATCATAATGGGATTGTTAATAGCAGCTGGTGCATTTGTAACAAAAGTGGCTTATGGGCAGGAATGGTACGTGGGCGAGGGAGTGCAACAGGGGTTGCTCGTAAAATATAGAATATCAAGCTTTGATCTTAACAGGGGAGACCCATTTGAAGCCACTTTATGGTTTGCATCACAGGACGATAAGGGGAATTGGATAACTGATACTATAATCGAAGATAATGGAGATGTGATAACAGGTAAACTGAAACTATCATCACTTTCACTCACACCGCTGGGCACAGATGTATCTGAAGAATTAAGACCTTACAGAGCAGCAATTAAAGAGACACTTGGCTGGCTGGGCGGCTATGCAGACAAATTAGAACCTGAATCCCTATCAGGAGGTAAAGCTTGGGGTGTAGTAGCCGCAATTGGTGGTGGTGGCATTATAGTAGCTCCCACTGGTACTGAAACCATTCAGGCAGCAGAACAGTCTTGGGATACTTCGATAATTGGGTTCCACTATGCGGTTGACAGCAAGCTATGGGTTAAGGACGAATTTCCATTGCCAATAAAGGCGAAGGTATTCACTATAAGCTCACAACAACCAATTCCAGTGCAGTTTTCTTTTGAGT
>JBHICH010000018.1:0-32737 GCA_046759465.1 Nitrososphaerales archaeon | reverse complement strand
CCAGTTAATTGACAGCAATCGTACCAAGTGAAACTATACTATGTAATTCTGTGAAAAAACTTTACGAATATATTTATTGGAGAAAATACCGTACTGCTAGTTAAGATGCAGGTTTCAAAAATAAAGTTGAATAAGATTTTTGATGCAATTTATGATTTTGAAGATGGCGTTCCCAAATTTAGGAACTTGGTTGGAGGGAAGTGGGTTGAATCCAAAAGCAAGGAGTTCATGAATGTCAGGAGTCCGATAGATGGTAGCCTAATAGCAATTGTTCCTGATTGCAATCATAAAGATGTTGATAATGCAATAAGTGCAGCTTACAATGCAAGGCAGAGCATTAGAGATGTGCCTGGAATAGGTAGACTAGAATTTCTAGAAGAGGTCAAGAAAATTCTTAAAGCGAACAAGGAAGATTTTGTGAATACGATAACGCTTGAAGCTGGTAAGCCGAGAAAGGATTCAGAAGGTGAGGTCAATGCAGCAATCGAGAGAATCGGTTTAGTGATGGAGGAAGCTAGCAGAATATTTGGAGAGTATCTTCCAGGGGACTGGAGCCCAGATACGGTGGGTAAGATTGCTTTGGTGATAAGGGAACCATTAGGTGTTGTTGCTACAATATCACCATTCAACTATCCTTTGTTCATCGGACTTGCGAAAGTAGTTCCAGCTATACTTGCGGGTAACACTGTCGTTACAAAGCCCCCAAGTGCAGATCCGATATCCATGATACTTTTTTCTAGAATAATGGAGGAGGCAGGTGTACCTGACGGAGTTTTCAATGTTCTCAGTGGTGAAGGTAGCAAGGTTGGGGATGCCTTAGTATCTGATGAAAGAATTGCTATGGTTAACTTCACTGGTAGCACGGGCACGGGAAAAGGTATTGCTTCGAAAGCACTGTTGAAGAAGCTCCATCTTGAACTTGGAGGCAAGGGAATGGCAATGGTACTTGATGATGCTGACCTCGAACTGGCTGCAAAGAGCTGCGTTGACGGCGCCTTCAAAAATTCCGGACAGAGATGCGATGCCATCAGTGCTGTGCTTGTGATGGACAAGGTTGCAGATGACTTTGTTCGCAAGGTTGTGAACTATGTTGATAAATGGAAGGTTGGAGACCCAAGGAAAGATGATGTTAACATGGGTCCATTGATCAATAAAGGAGCAGTAGCTTACGTTGATGAGCTGGTCAAGGATGCTGTAGAGAAAGGAGCCAAGTTGCTAAAAGGAGGAAACAGTCACGGAAGTTACTATGAACCCACTCTTCTTGATAATGTGCCATTAACTGCAAGGATAGCTTGGGAAGAAACTTTCGGACCTGTTGTGACGATTCTGAGAATAAAGAGTGAAGATGAGGCTATTGAAATCGGGAAGAAATCATTGTATGGTTTGGACTCTTGTGTATTTACAAATAATTTCTACAGAATGTGGAAGATTGCTAAACGATTGCAGATGGGCGAGGTTACTATCAACGATCTGCCAAGACATGGTGTTGGATACTTCCCATATGGGGGTGTGAAGTATTCTGGAATTGGCAGGGAGGGTATTGGATATAGTGTTAAGGAGATGACAACCTTGAAGACTATAGTCTTTAACCTTGATCCAGCCGGACTTGGGAAGCCAAAGAAGATCCAGCGCAGCTAACTCTAAAAAGACGTATCTGTGACCCAGAATATCCGGCCAAATAGCAAGAACTTATAGTTAAACAAGATTTTCAGAGGAAAAGCATATAACGCATTTCGCAGTACAAAATTACGCATCTGGGCTCATGAAAAAAAGAAAAAAGCAAAAAAATAAGGAAAAGTCAGATCTTGCATTTAGGGCAAAGTTAGCCACAAAAGACGTGAAGGAATTAGGGTCTGAACTAGGAAAGGTAGCTGCTATATCAGGAACGACCTTCGGAAGAATAGCTGGCATAAAGGCAGCCGAACTCACGAAAGCAGCTGGTGAAAAAGCTGAGAAGTTAAGGAAGGAAGGACTTTTGGCTGTAAGAAAATTAACATCTGCTCCGGAGGTAAATCTTGCCTTATTAGCAGAGTTAGCGGCACTAAGGGATCAAGCAGTGATTACAGAGAAAGAGTTCCAATCGAAGAAAAAGGAAATACTTGATAGGGTTTAGTACTCAACTCAAGATTTGTATTCTATGTCAGTTTTCATCTTTTGCACCTTAATCTTTAAAGGTGTATTCTCTTTCACTTCATCCACACTTATAATTACATTGTCTAGGTTTATCTTATCTCCCAGTTTTGGAATATCATGCAGTTTTTCATGTAGAAGGCCGTTAATTGTGGAGTAACCTTCGCCCTTAGGTATGTTGACTTTCAGTGCTTCATTCACATCATCAATTTCAACATCGCCGTGTACTATTATCGTATGCTTATCTATCGTCGTAATTAATTGTCGCATTATGTCTGTCTCGTCAACTATCTCGCCTACCAATTCTTCTATAATATCCTCAAGAGTGACCAAACCTTCAGTGCCTCCAAACTCGTCAACTACAACAGCCATGTGGATACGTCTGCTCTGGAATTCCTTCAAAAGCTCGCTGATCTTTTTCTCCTGCGAGACAAATAGTGGTTTTCTTGCAATATCCTTAAGCATGAGATCTGTACTCTTCGTCTCCAATGCTCGTAGCAGGTCTCTGTCGTGAACTATCCCAACAATGTTGTCTTTTGTTCCTTCTATTATTGGTATACGAGAGTACCCGCTCTTGTTTATCAATGGCAGTGCTTCCCAAAGCAACATACGTGCGTTAAGCACAACCATGTTCTTTCTAGGGGTCATGACAGCTCTAACGGGTATATCGTGAAACTCTAGAACCTCTTCGAGCAGTTTCTTCTCTTCCTTCAGTAACACTTTTTCCTCCACACCAACATCTATTAGCGCTCTTAACTCCTCCTCACTTATCGGTGGAGGACGCTCATGCGTTCCTATCATCTTGAAGATTCCTTTGGTTATGGCTTCAAACATCCTTACTATTGGGTATATAGCATATTCGAGAGCTACTATAGGTCCTGCAAATCTCAGTGAAATGGTTTCAGCATGCGCATTACAGTATGCTTTTGGAGTGATCTCACCGAACACCAAAAGCATGAATGTCATTATTCCGGTTGCAATACCAAGACCGAGATTACCAAACAGAGTTATTGCAAGTTCAGTCGCAATTGCAGCTGCCGCAACATTTACTAGATTGTTTCCTATTAGCAACGTCGTTAACATTCTGCTAGGATTTGATTTCAGTCTTTGAAGGGACTTTGCTCCACGCCTCTTATAATTCAGAAATTTCTTCAATTGTCCCTTGCTTATCGAAACAAAAGCCACTTCAAGACCGCTGAAAAATCCCGAAAGCACTATCAGTCCAACTAATGCCGTTACAGCTAATGCTATATCGACCATCTATGTGAACATTACTCATTTGGAATAATTAAAGGTTAGCTATAATTTTAAGGGCGTGGCGCCGGGGGTGGGATTTGAACCCACGTATCCCCAAGGGACATCAGCTATCTAGTTCCCTGTCATACGACCTCGAGGCTGACGGAATTCCAAGCTATCCGACCCCGGCAGAGTCCCTAGTGATCAGATGCAAGACGAAATCTGCTTGATCGAGATATAAGCCTTTTAGAAATGCTCTCCGTCTCAAATATTGATTACCAAATAGTCATCCACTTTCTTGAGCACTATTGTCTTTAACTGATCAACATCTTGCGACTTCAGGAAATCAGATATTGTGCAATGCTCGTCGATGAGGAAAGTTTTTTCGCGGTACTTTATCTTGACAGTCTTATTCTCACGGCCCATTTATTACGTATACAATAGATAGTCTACTTTATATCATTTATGGTAGATATGTAATAGTTTATGACATATAAATTAATATATTATCCTAGATACACTTGTAAACGTGCCTAAATACAGAGCCTCGATCACAATAGACAGCAAAATAGCTCAAGAAATAGATGATTATTATCGCGAAAAGGTCAAGGCGGCTGCAACACGAGGCGAAAGCATCCCAAAGCTCTCAAATGTTTATGAGGAAATAATAGCAAAGGGCTGGGAAATAATAAGGCGCGAATTTAAGAGGCGCTAGTAGCCTATCTTTTCCAAACTTTGTAATGGCAATATACCACTTCGCTTATGCCTATAGAACACGATTATGAGATAATGATTTGTAGTAATTTTGTAAGACAGAAAGGTGTAAATTCTCGCATAAAACTGAACTAATATGTGGGCTTAGATCTCAAACCACTAACTGAACCCGCGCACATTAAGCTTGAGCAGTTGTCTACCAAAATAATTGCTATAGACGCTTATAATGCCATCTATCAGTTCTTGGCAATAATCAGGGGTCAGCATGGTGAGCACTTGACAGACAATTCAGGAAATGTTACAAGCCATTTAAGTGGCCTTTTTTACCGCAACGTCAACTTGCTGTCAATCGGGATCAAGCCAGTTTATGTCTTTGATGGCAAGCCTCCATCATTAAAGTATGCAGAGATAGAGCGCAGAAGGCGGGCAAAGCAGGAGGCGACTGTAAAATACGTAGAAGCACTGCAAAAGGGAAGAGTGGAAGAAGCAAGGAAGTATGCGCAATTTACATCTATAATAAAGGACTGCATGGTCGATGATGCAAAGAGACTACTTGACTTGCTTGGTATTCCACATATAGATGCACCTTCTGAAGGGGAAGCTACCGCAGCAAATCTAACGATCAATGACACAGCATATGCATCTGCAAGTCAAGATTTTGATTCACTGCTCTTTGGTGCAAAGAGATTGGTGAGAAACCTTACAATTAGTGGTAGGAGAAAATTGCCGAACAAACAAGTGTTCATCGATGTTGAGCCGGAAATAATTGAGTTTGATAGAATGTTGAAAAATCTGGGAATAACAAGGGAACGGCTGGTCGATATCGGTATACTTATTGGTACCGATTTCAACCCAGATGGTTTCAAGGGCATTGGTCCTAAAAAGGCATTGAAGATGATCAAGGAGCATGGCAGGCTTGAGGATGTGCCAGATGTGAAGGACAAGTTGAATGAGATAGATTTCAACAAGGTAAGGGAAATCTTTCTCAAGCCTAACGTGACCAGCATCGAACAGGTCGGTTTTAAGGACCCCAACCACACGGGCATGGTAGAGTTTCTATGCAAACAAAGGAACTTTTCGGAACAAAGGGTTAGTACGGCAATGCAGAAATTAAAGAAGGCAAGTGAAACCAGGAGCCGGACACTTGAACAGTGGTTTAACTAGGTGCCCACGGTTTGCTTCTTTATCTCCTTCCTCTTCTCTGCATCGAATCTCTCCAAAGCGTAATCCTTCAGATCAACAAACTTTAATCCTTTGGCAAGGTTTGGATGAACTCCCTCTATCAATCGATACATCTGCTGTGCAATCTTTCTGTAATCTGGATGCCCTTGGGGAACTGATCTCAATTCTAGCAAGTGACAGGCTTCCCTTAGGTTCATCTTGATAAAGTATGGATAACGATAAGCGAAGTTCACAACATACTGCGCCTGCAATGGAAGTTCACTTGCTATCTGCTCGTAAACTTCTTTTGTCTTGTACATACAGTCATCAAAGTCCTTCTTCATTCCAAGATCAATCACCTCTTTTGGAGTATCATAACCATGCTTCGTTGTCAGCAGCTGCCTTTGCAGGGTTAAAACCCTGTGTCTGTGAAAGTCCCTGAACATCCCAAAGTTAGTCAGTAGATCAAATATGTAGTCTACGACTTCAAATGCTCTTCCAGGTCTGTGCCTTCTATTTGTCCTGAAAGAAGTGTATGTATCGATTATCTTCTTTCTCTCGTCTGGAGACATTGTCCTCGCTACCTCCATTATCTGCTTCAGCGAATGCCCTTCTGCCTGCTCATAAAGTATAGCTGAAACTACTTTCACCTCAGCGTAGTAGTCATCTTCAAAGTTGATCAATGAGACATGCTCACTTGATTCGATTGGAATATTCAAATACTTCTCTACATGCGATTTTATCGCATCCTGTGTCTTGTCGAAATATTCTTGCAATGCTTTTCCATACTTATCATTCGCTCTCCTAACAAATGATGGTATAACATTGTTCAATTCGTCGTGAAGCATTTTAGCAATATTTCTTTCCTCTTCCAGCTGCGAGCCATAAAGAAATGATAACATATATTCAAATGCCCTACCATTACCAGTTATTCCAACGTTTGTTAGGGTTGCAGCTGGTAGCAATGAACGTAAAATATCCAATGCTTTCGCCCTAGTAGTTGCATTGTAGATCCTTTTCGCTGAGTCAATATCCTTCTTGTTTCTCAGTTTGCCAAATCCAACGTCCGTGCCGGATTTGCTGTCCCTGAAGGTCATCGTATCGATAGGTTCCACCTCTTGAACATACTTCATCATGAACTGCAAGTGTTTGTGGTAGGTATCAAAATCTAACTCGCATGCCTCGAGATACTTGTCAGCATATCTGGAGCTCATTATTGCTGGCTCACGGTAATAGTTGTACTTTCCATCAACCTTCTGGTCGAACACAACATATCGTGAAGATTTTTCTAAATATGATAGACCGATCCTTCTGTCTTCGATCTTTTGTGTTACAATGTTCGACAATCCTTCAATTGCTATCTGAGCCTCTCCTAGCTCGGCAACAGAATCGTCGCCGTATTCCAAAAGAACCCTATTGTAGAACTCTTCACCACGATTTGGATTTTTCAGGAACTCATCGAGAAATATTCGTCGCATACGCTTGTTAGATCTACTATACCTAGACATGAGGGCACCGCGATCAACCTGCTTAGGCGTGATGAGTGCGAAGACAGGCCCGTCAAGGTTAGAAAAGTGTTGCTTAAGGATTTCTTTCTCTTCGTCACTGAACTCCTCTACAATAAAACGCATCTACTATCACATAATTCTAAGAGTAATTTAAGACTTTTATTGATAGTGAATTTTTTAAATAGTCAATTTGGTAGCAGGTCTGTGCTCTATACAGAGCAGCATTATACTTAATCTGATCATATTTCCGGCACGCGCAATAATCCACAATATTATGCTAAGAGATTTTTCATAAAATCTATTTTTACGCAACATCAATTATAAGTAAATATATTCTCTGTAACAGAACCTATCTTCGGAAGACTTATTATTATTGCAGGCGTAGAACTTTGTTATGCCTGATTCAGAGTCCAAACCAGTCAGTCTTTACCAGGAGAGTGCCAAGGTTAGGATCTTAACAAGATCTACTGGAGATGGCAGAAAGTTGCAAGAGTTCAGATCACGGGCATTAAAAGATCCTGAAAAGTTCTGGGAAGAACATGCAAGGTCATTGTCATGGTTCAAAACATGGGATAAGGTCCTTGACTGGAATCCACCGTTTGCAAAGTGGTTCGTTGGCGGCTTGATAAACGCATCACACAACAGTTTGGACAGACATATGCAGACAGATGTGAAGAACAAGGCAGCAATAATCTGGGAGGGTGAAAACAAGGAGCGAAGAACGCTAAGATATTCCGATCTATATCATGAAGTTAACAGGTTTGCTAGCGGACTGAAGGATTTAGGTGTAAAGAGGGGTGACAGGGTTACTATCTATCTTCCAATGGTTCCTGAGTTACCTATTGCAATGCTCGCCTGTGCTAGGCTTGGCGCCACACACTCAATCGTGTTTTCTGGTTTCAGCGCTCAGGCAATAGCAGACAGGATCAACGATTCTCAGTCAAATGTTGTCATAACTGCAGACGGCGGTTATAGGAGAGGGAAGGTCGTTAAACTGAAGGAGGTTGTTGAAGAAGCGATACAGTCTTGCAGAAGTGTAAAACACGTTGTCACTGTTAGTCGAGCTGGTATAAATGTAAGTACGAATTCAATTGACAAATGGTGGAATGATGTTGTTAGCGATGCAGATGATTACTGTGAGCCAGAAAGGCTGGAAAGCAGCCATCCACTATTCATTCTGTACACATCTGGCACAACTGGAAAGCCAAAGGGTGTTGTGCATGGTACAGGAGCTTATCTAGCGTACGTTTATGCTACCACAAAATGGATCTTTGACATCAAGCCAGAAGACGTTTACTGGTGCACTGCAGATATCGGCTGGGTAACTGGGCATACCTACATAGTTTATGGTCCAATGATGCATGGAGCAACAGTTGTTATGTATGAAGGCGCTCCTGACTACCCAAAACCTGACAGATGGTGGAGCATAGTAGAGCGTTACGGTGTTAATACTCTGTATACAACACCAACTGCGTTAAGGATGTTCATGCGTTTTGGTGACGAGTATCCTAAAGCGCATAACTTGAGTTCATTGAGACTTTTAGGAACTGTTGGTGAACCCATTAATCCAGAAGTGTGGTTATGGTATTATAAAACAATTGGGAATGAGAAGTGTCCGATAGTGGACACATGGTGGCAGACAGAAACAGGTGCAGCACTGATAAGCGCAGTTCCTAGCATAGAATTAGTTGCATTGAAACCCGGTTCTGGAACCTTCCCAATACCGGGTATAGATGCTGCCGTAGTTGATGAGAACGGTAAGGAAGTTCCTGCAAATACAAAAGGTTACTTGATAATAAGAAAGCCTTGGCCAGGGATGCTCATGACATTGTGGGGCGATGATGAAAAGTACAAACAAGTATACTGGTCTAGATTCCCAAACATATACTACACAGGTGATTATGCAATGCTAGATGAAGATGGATATTTCTGGCTTCTAGGCAGAGCAGATGATGTTCTGAAGGTTGCAGGTCATAGACTCGGCACAACAGAGTTGGAGAGTGCTTTTGTTGCACATGAAGCAGTTGCAGAAGCGGCTGTTGGTGGCAAGCCAGACGATGTTAAGGGAGAAGCAATAATCGCGTTCTTGGTTTTAAGACAAGGATATGATGCAAGCGATCATTTGAAGAAGGATATAGTTGAACATATTAGGAATGTTGTTGGTCCGATTGCAACTCCGGAAGAGATCTACTTTGTGGAAAAGTTGCCAAAAACTAGAAGCGGCAAGATAATGCGAAGATTGTTGCGAGCAATTTTGAACGATTCACAGATAGGTGATATTAGCACACTGGAAGATGGTGCCGCAGTTGATGAAGTCAAGGCAGTGTTTGAAGAATTCAGCAAGGTAATCAAGTAAGTATACGCATCACTGAAATTTCATCTATGCCATGTTCTTTGACAAATCCAGATTTAACTTCCAAAACATACTTTGCAGGTTCATCTGGATTGAAGGTGCATAATGACGTGTGAGCTGCATCTATGCATGGTTGAGCATCTTCAACTATGTGCACCGCTTTACCATTTGCATCAAACCATATTATGTCAAGGTTAAAGTTCATGTTCATCATCCAGAACTGATACTTTCGCTCTTTATCAAATACAAAGAGCATTCCACGATCCTCCGGCAAACTCTCCCTGAACATCAACCCTCTCTCGATCTTCTTGCCATCATCTGCAATCTCAACGTCAAGGATAACATTATCAATTGTGATCTTTCGTACATCATAGCTGTATATGGGCCGCTGGGTTCGATCAGGTTGGGTTACTATTGGCACTAGCAACCCTATAGCTATTGCTATCGCTGCGATCGCTGATGCTGCGATAATCACTTTTTTATGCATATACTACAGCACAATCAAAAGAGGTTTAATTAAATTCTACCTAACATAATCATTACAAAAAGATGGTCAAGAACGTTCTTTTACGTTCTTCACCACATCTAGGAACTAAATCATTTTAATCCATGCATAACCTTGTTGCGTTTTTATTTTATTTTGACTTTTTAATTAAACACATACGGAAGCGCACAAGACCGCCATCGTTTACAATTCTATTTATTTTTATCTAAATTGGGTTGGTATCTTCCCAGCAACAAGGAATTTCCAACAACAGTAGCAGAACTGAATGCCATAGCAGCTGCAGCTAGGAATGGCAAGAAACTGTAGATCTCAGGGCCAAATATTGGTACCAGTACGCCTGCAGCAATTGGGATCAGTGCTGTATTGTAAGCAAATGCCCAGAACAGGTTTTGTTTTATCTTTGTGAAAGTCTTCTTGCTCAACTCAATTGCAACAACGACATCTTTCAAGTTTTCTTTTACAAGGATTATACCTCCAGTCTCTTTTGCAACATCGGTTCCACTTCCAATTGCTATGCCGATATCTGCTGCAGCAAGCGCTGGCGCGTCATTGATTCCATCGCCGACCATCGCAACCGTCTTTCCTGCTTGCTTTATTTTGCGTATGATCTCTTCTTTCTGTTGGGGCAAAACTTCTGCAAAAACTCTATCAATTCCAAGCTTGCTCGCTATCGCCTTTGCTGTCTTTTCATTGTCCCCTGTTAAAATGACGACTTCAATGCCCAAATTCTTCAAATCTCTAATCGCCTCAGCTGCATTTTCTTTGATTGTATCAGCCATTGCGATTATACCAGCAAGTTTGTTGTCAACAGCTATTAGCGTTGCGGTTTTTCCATGCTCTTCCAATTCTTTTAATTTATTGTCTAACAAATCGACATTTATGCCACTATCATTCATCAGTTTCCTGTTGCCAAGAAGGATAGCATGGTCACCATACCTTGCTCTTATTCCATGTCCAGCAACTGCTTCAAAAGATTCTGGATCGGCAACAACCAATCCTTCCTCTTTAGCTTTCCTTACTATTGCTTCACCTAATGGATGTTCAGAACCTTTTTCTGATATCGCAGCAAGTCTCAAAACTTCTTCTTTGCCAATGCTGTCCAGAGATACAATATCCGTAACTGATGGCTGACCTTTTGTTAGGGTTCCAGTTTTATCAAAAACGATTGTTCTAACTTTTCTTGTAGTCTCAAGATACTCGCCTCCCTTTATGAGAATGGCATTTTCAGCAGCCTTTCCGGCTCCAACCATCAGCGCTGCTGGTGTAGCTATACCTAAAGCACATGGGCATGCAATTATTATTACCGATACGAAAGCGAGTAATGAGAACGCCAAACCTATTCCTCCTAGGAAGAACCATGAGAGTGCTACTATAGTTGCAATTGCAGTAACCGTTGGAACGAAGTAAGATGATATCTCATCAGCAAGTCTCTGGATTGGAACCTTGCTTGACTTCGCCTCTTCAACAAGCATTATTATTTGCGATAGGACGGTATCCTGGCCAACTTTAGTTGCTTTGAACTTTAGCATACCACTCTTGTTTATTGTTGCACCTATCACTTCATCACCAACACTCTTTTCAACCAGTATGCTCTCCCCAGTTATTGCTGACTGATCAACGGAAGAATTCCCTTCTACTATAACTCCATCAACTGGAATTCTCTCCCCCGGGCGTACAACTATCAGATTATCAACCTCGACTTGCTCAACAGGAATGTCGAGTTCTTGACCGCCCTTTATTACATGGGCCATTCTTGGCTGCAGATCAAACAGCTTTCTTACCGCATGTGATGCCTTCGTCTTCATTCTATGCTCAAGCAACCTTCCAACCAGAATAAGCACTGTGATTACCGCTGCGGCCTCAAAGTATACATCTGTGAAAGGAAATATGCTTGGCACAAAGGTTACAATCGTGCTGTACAACCATGCGACAGATGTGCCCAGTGCTATTAGCACATCCATGTTCGTGGTCCGATGCTTTAATGCGTCAAACGTTCCTTCATAGAACCTCCGGCCCACCCAGAACTGAACCGGTGTTGCAAGAGCAAATAGGATGTAATGGTTTAGCTGCATTGGCAAGAGGCTAATATACGTTAAAATTATCACAGGAATTGTTAAACTTGCACCAATAGCAACACGCACCTTGAGTTTTTTCAGCTCTATCTCTGGAGCTAAAAATTCGTGCAGGCAGGTACTACTACAGAAATAATATTCAATACCTTCCACTTCTTGCCTTATAGCCTCAGCTTTCTCCTCAACATACATTCCACAGATAGGATCTTTTGCCATCCCTGAATTACCTTCGATTACAAATTATTTAAACCGAGTGTGTGCTTGTCATTGTCTTAAGTTAACATTCTGAAATAAATCTGCATCAAAACTTAACAAATGTAAAAAAGGTTACTTGTAGGCATACTTGTGAGGATCTTTGTCAAACGATGCTTTACAAGGTTCTGAACAGAAGTAGAACTTCTTGCCCTCGAGTTCTGACACAAACTTAGTCTTATTCGCATCTACATCCATTCCACAAATCGGATCTTTAAACATGACTAACAATTTATAGTAGAGACTTTTTTATCTTTCGATCGGAAGATCTAACATATTACCCCATTCATACCAAGACCCCAAGTAAACACGCAACTTTTTGTAGCCTAACTTTTTCAGTGCAAGGTAATCATTTGCAGCTCTGTATCCACCTTGGCAGTAACAAATAACTTCGGCATTATTTCTTATCTCTCCATACAACTTCTTCAATTCATCAGCCGATTTGAATGTGCCATCTTTAGCTATATTATCTGTCCAGTCAACATTCATTGCTTTTGGTATATGTCCTGCTCTAGCAGCTCTAACCGATTTACCTGCATACTCGTTCTTAGTTCTTGCATCAATGATCCTGATATTGCTATTTGAGAGATTGTCAAGTATGTAGCGATACGTGGCAAGCACACTTGTATCTATTTTTGGCTTGAACTCTGCCGGTTTGTAGACATGTGGTCGCTTTTCAATTCTGTAGCCTTCCTTCACCCATTTAGTTATTCCGCCATCAAGTGTAGCGACCTTTTCATGTGCAAAGTAGTCAAGAAGCCAGACTCCTCTTGCAGCAAGCATTCCTGACACATCATCATAAAAGACAACAAACTTGTCGTATGAAACTCCCACGCTAGAAAGTATCCTTACCATTTGTCTGTTGAACGCTTCTACACCTTCATTCGATGTATCAGCCCAGTGAAATGCAAATAGATCAAGGTTAACAGCATTTGGTATATGTCCACTTTCAAACTCCTTCCACGATCTGGCATCTATTATCAGAATATTATCATCGTTAAGCTTCTTGTTTAATTCGCTGGTGCTGATCAGCATACAAGATAGATTGTTAACATAATTATTATTCATTCCTCAACTTGAAGACCGTGTGAAATATAAGTAAGTCTATTCTAAAAATGCCAAACTTGGCAGACAAGACAGGTGACAGACTAGAATCGATAAAGGCTGCGCACCATTTTAAGCCCAAGGCAAGAACGCCAAGGATGGAAGATTATCTTGAAGTCATTTACGAATTGATAGAGCATAAAGGATACGCAACAACTGGCGATATATCTACACATCTTAACGTAAGTTCGCCAAGTGTGACAAAGATGATGCAGAGGTTACATGAGACCCGTTACCTCGTTTATGAAAGATACAAAGGGATCAGTTTAACTGACAAAGGCACAGATGTTGCACAGGGGATAAGGCAGAGGCATGGCATTCTTACCGAATTTTTGATCATGCTTGGTGTTGATGAAGAAACTGCCCATAGGGATGCTGAAGGCATAGAACATTATCTGGAGCCAAAGACGCTTGAAAAACTAGAAAGGTTCGTCAAAACGATAAAGAACAATCCTGATTTATTAAGGAAGGTAAAGAACTACAGATAATTAATCTTCGACTTTGTCGATGCTGGTTATGTTCGCACCCTTGCTTAGCATTTCCTTCAAAGCTTCTTCTCCATTCCTAATTCCTTTTACAGCATCTTCCAGTAGTATGCAATTCAATCCTAATCTTAATGCATCTAAAACTGTGTTCTTAACGCAGTAATCTGTTGCAACACCTCCTACTAAGATACGTTCGATGCTATTCTGCTCAAGTTTTCTTGCAAGGTCGGTTCCCTCAAAACCTGAGTAAGCTTCCTTGTCAGCTTCACTTCCTTTTGAAATTATTGTGATGCTTCTGGGAATTTTCAAGTCATTTTGGAAATCTGCTCCCGTTGTATCCTTTACGCAGTGCATAGGCCAGAACCCTCCTCTCTGCTTGAATGAGATATGATTTGGTGGGTGCCAGTCTCTTGTTGCGAAGATACGCAACTTGTTTGAAAGGAAAATCTCGACATATTTATTCAAAACAGGAACAATTTTGTCTGCATCAGGAACTGGTATTCTCCCTGTTGGCATGAAATCATTTTGCATATCAACAATGATAAGCGCACATGATCCGTCCAGCTTGATAACCATCAAGCTTATTTCATGAACAAATGATAAATACCTATCGTATGAAATCGAACACGCTATACAGTTCCAAAAGCAATGGTTATGCGAGCAGGCCAGCTGCGGCATAAGAAAGGAGTAAGATAGAATTCTGCACCTATCAGTCAGAAATTATGGATTCTTTAAAACCAAGATTGATTAACACGAGTTTTGTCTAAAATTAAAGGGATAAATACTATAAATCGCAAGGAATGCTTTATGGCTTTAGACACAGTAGATAGAGGCATGTTGCAAAGAATGATTGATGATGCAATTGAAGACATCGATGCATGGATTCAATTCTCCCGCAGACCAGAACAAAAATCCAGATTGCAACTTAAAGAAGAAGGAGATTTTGTTCTTGGTCTGACATGGGGCAGGGTTCTTGGTACTTTCACTGCAAATTTCGCTATTAGTCACCGGCGACGTCTAAATTCTGAAGAACAACATGATCTTTATGATGCTGTTAACAAGCGTACAGGAGAAATACGCAAGGCAATTTTCAAGAGCGGATAATTTCCTTTTTTGCATTAATATTAAATACGAGACTGAGTTAAAACCCTTATAGGCCCTCTAGTAATCATCGCCTTAATCAGCTTCTTGCCAGCATCAGACTTCTTTGAAACCTTAATCCTTGCTTTCTTGCCTACAACAGCTGAAAAAAGGTATTCGTTGTCCACATAAACATCAACAGGTTTGCCTACCGTTTCATCATCAAAGAGTACGTTTACAGAGTTGCCTGCTTCACTAATGTCAAACTGGACATCTTTTCCCAAGGATTTCAATTTAGGCTCAACATCGATCCTTATGCTAAGCATCTTTTCCAGCTCATTTATTGTAGCACCTCGCTTTCCTATCAGCAAAGGTATGGCAGATTTGTCAACCTTGACAAGTGCCTTGTCCCTAGCAACTATCTCGACCTCGGCGCTTTTATCGAATCGTTTAACAAGTTCAAGTATCCTTCCTTCTGCCAACTTCTTGACGCTATCACCTTCTGCTTCTTTCGATACTGGCACAACAACATTCTCTTCACCAAATGTGTAAATCTCATATTCTAATTTACCAGTTTCAAAATCACTAACATCTATAACAGGTCTTGCAAGATCCTGTTCGGTCATTCCAGTGGGAACTCTAACAGTTAGGTCCAAATCGTACACCTTTTTTATCTCGCCTTCCTTCACAAAGATTATTGTATCAAGTACGTGCGGGATCATACCCAGCTCAACCCTGCCGATAAATCTCTGTACCGCATCCAATGGACTGCTGGCATGAACAACCCCGACCATACCAACACCAGCTAGACGCATGTCAGCAAAGACAACAAAATCAGTAGCCTTTCTAATTTCATCGAATATTGTGTAATCAGGTCTTACAAGCAACAGTACCTCTGCGGCTTTTTCAAAGCTTCCTTCCAACGGTCCATACTGTGTTACCTCATCGCTTACCTGCAAGTCTCTTGGGGATTCAAAGGTCTTTACAATCTTGTTTTGCGACATGTAAAAGTCTGCTAGACTGCTTGCAAGTGTGCTCTTTCCAGAACCTGGAGGACCAGCAATCATTATTCCTTCAGCTTTGTCCTTCAGCCTTTCCATCAATCGCTGTGAAACACTGTAATCGTCAAGTTTGAGTCGAACGATCGGCCTTACTATGGTGATCTCAAGGCTGTCTGAAAAAGGCGGCCTTGTTATTGCGATTCTGTACCTACCTAGTTGAATAACAGTTGCCCCGCTTCTACTCATTTCAGTCGAACCAGCACCGTCTACCCTAGATGCTTCTGAAACTTCCTTTACTATCTGCACGAGTTCTGTGTAGGAACACCTATTATCTCTTAACTTGACCAGCTGAAATGCTCCAGGCTTGCCTCGCTTTGCCATTGGGAGCACGCCCTCTTTAAGATGCACGCTCATGGTTTCGCTATCAAGAAACTTCTCAAATGAAAGATCTGTTGTTTTAACTGGTGAGCTTATGTGCATAGCACTTATACCCTCAGCTTCAGCAACTAATGCCTGCACATAATCTGCAGTTACTAACGTACCATTTTCATGCTTTGCAACATCCTTTATCAACGCATCTATTCTGCCATGCCTTGCAAGTCTGATGTCATCCATTCCTGGTCTATCGCCAACAAATCTTATCATGACTCCCTTTCCATCGCATAGTTCACGCAGCTTCTTGATCTCTGCCAACCCAACAAATCCTGGCTCTCTATTCATCGATGCTTGCGCCTGCAGCTCGTCTAACGCAGCAAAGGGAATTATTACTTCACAATTCTTTATCTCTCCAGATTCCAGCATCTTTGATATCTTGCCATCTATTATTATGCTGGTATCAAGCACTATCTTTCCTTCCAATACAAATCAACCTTCTATGAATGGTGCTTTTAACTATATCATTCCACAATAAATGTTACTATAGAGCTTCGCGTTGCGTACTGACTGTTTCTTGCCGGGGAGCATTGATCGTGCTTTGCGACGACCCGCTTTTAACAACTTCTACGGTGTATCCTCTGAAGTTTTCCCTCACGCTATCAAGGTGACTGATCAAAACAATTCTGTTGAACTCTCTTGTCAGGTTTTGTATAACTCCCATAGTTTCTCTGACTCCAACTTCATCAAGGTTGCCAAAATCGCCCTCGTCTATGAAGAGCGTCTGCATGGATGCAAATACATGCTCTTCAGTATGTGGAAGTTTGCTCAGTATCCGTGAAATTGCAATTCTCAATGCCATATTGATCCTCGTTTGTTGCCCGCCAGAGAAGTACTGTATGGGTCTTTCCATTCCTCCCGTGGTAGCACCTATGTTGAGCGTCTCCTTGTCGATGTTAAGAGATGTGATGATTCCTTCTGAAAGTTCGCTTATTATTGCAGTACCCTCCTTTTCAATATGGGGTATCAGCCTTCGCAAGATATTTTCTGGAATATTCGTGAATATCCGCCCCAATTCTTCAAATGAAGATACATCCTCCTGCAACATTTCTATTTCATCTTCATTCTGTCGTAATTTTCGTTCCTTCCTCTTCAGCTCTGCAAGTTGTTTTTCCAAAGTCTTGTAGTTAGTCTGTTCCTTTGTAAGCACAACAATGTTCTGGTTATATGCACTTTGTGTGGTCTGCAGCTCTGCCCTTACTGCTGCAAATCTATTCTCTATATCCTTAAGTTTCTTGATCTGTAACAATAACTGTCTTCTTTGCCTTTCCAGCTTTGTCAAGTTTTTACTTGTATTGCCGATCTCTCCTTTTATTTTTGGCAATCGTTTCAGCTGTGTGTTTGTACTGGCGAATCTTTCAACGATCTTTGCTTGTCTTAACATTGTAATTCTCTTCTCTATCGCATTGTATTCCTTAATGTTAAAACGCAGCAACTTGATTTGTTTCCTATACTTTTCAATCTCCTTTGTTACCTGCTCAATCCCATGCTTTGTTCTATCCCTACGGCTACTAAATACATCGTGTCTTTTGATCTCCTTAAAGAGCTCGCTCTGCTTGCTATAAAGACTCTCGAGTTTATTCCTGGAAGCCTCTGCTATGGCTAGTCTTCGTTCGACTCTACTCAGCTCTGCAAGTGTTGAATCGATTTGCTTCTGCCTCTGATCAGCATCTCTTTCCAGTACCTTTATTTCATTTGCATAATGTTTCAGGACTAGTTTTGCATTCGGTATCTTTTGTGCGCAAACAGGACACACCTGCTTCCGTCTGATCTTTCCCATCTCTGCTTTTAGTTCATTTGCAGTATGGATTGCAACATTAAGCAGTGCATCAAGTTTGTATCTGCTATCTTCAAGCTGCAACTTTCTGCGCTCAAGCTGGGATATCTCTTCCCTTATCCTGCTAATCTCTTTTGCTGATGGCACTTGTTTCTTCAACTTGTTCAAGATTGCCTTTGAAATTTTAATGTCTTTGAGCAGATCAGTAAGTTTGCTCTTCTTTTCTTTAAATGAGTTCGTTAACGAATTTAACTTACCATCCCACTTGTCATACCTTGTTTTGAGTTCTTTCATGCTTTTGAGAGACCTGTTGAGTGAAAGAAATTCCTTGTAGGACTTCTTTATTGACGGAGACTCATTCCTCAAGGTATTAAGTTCCCTCAGTTCATCCCTCTTTTGTTCCAGTATTTTTTCCGCACTGTTTTTTTGTTTATTCAAGCTATCAATCCTCCCGTTCAAAATTATGTATGTGTGGTAATCCTTCTCCAAGTTCTTTTTAAGTTGTGCCAGTTGCTGGACCTTCCTTCCTGAACTTGCCTTTCGCTGCTCCAGATTGGATACTATCTTCTTTAAGCGTTTTATCGAACTTTCCACTTGCGGAATCTTAGCGATCTCATTTGTTAAAACTTCGTTTGCAGCTTCCATCTCCTTTATTTCCATGGTTTGCCCCTCTATCTGACCCCGAACCACCTGCTCGTAAGAGCAGTACTTGTCCAGTCCAAACAGCTTAACGAAGGCAGCCTTTCTTGTACCAGGAAGAGCGTCGCTTAGAGAGCTCATTTCTCCTTGCAGTATTACGGTTGACCTGCTGAAACCCTCCCAGTCAAAACCTATTGCCTTGCTGCCAACATAATCGAAAACATCCTTGCTCTCTGCCTTTAGCTCGCCATCTTCAAGCAGATCACCATCGGAGTCCTCTCTAGTTATCTCACGCTTAACCACAAAGTTGTGTCCATGGTTTTCAAACTCTAGGTGTATAGTAGCTTTTGTAGAATCGTGATTGACTAAATCTGATAAACTCAGGAATCCAGCTTCAGAGTCAAATGATGTTCTGAAGGTTCTGCCATAAAGACTTACACATATTGCATCAAGTAATGATGTCTTGCCAGCACCATTTTCTCCAAATATCAGGATAACCTGATTTTCTGGAAAGATTATCTCCTGCTGTTCCTTGAATCGCATAAAACCCTTTACAATAAGTTTCTTGATCTTCATCTTACTTTGCCTCCTTTTTTATTATCTGATTCCCAAGCTTCAGAAGCTTGGTTACATTTTTGGAGTACTGTCGTTTGCTTTTAACGTAAAGTTCAAGCTCCTTTGCAGGTGGCAGGATGTACTGCTCCCCCAACTTGCTTGACTCCGGCAGAGAAACTGTTGTTCTGGCCTGAACTTTGTAGTTGAAGACATTGCACTCCTCCAGCTTTTCCAGTATTGAAGTCCAGTCCATCGATCTGTTTTCGTGTATGTCTATATTTTCCAATTTGACTCTTACCAATGCATTCTTTAGCTCCTTTGCCCTTACATCTATCGACTCCATCGCAAATTTTGCTATCTTCGGTGCAGATGAACCAGAACAATCAAAGTCTATTACCGTAATCATCTTTCTGATTGGCAACCTGACAGGCTTGACCCTTACGCCCTGTTCAAGCTCGATCAATAATGCATACTTCTCCACAGTTTCCTCACCAAAATCAAAGCGCTCGGACGAGCCGGAATAAAATACTGGCAAGGAGTGCTTTACCTGCTGGAACTTGTGCATGTGTCCCAATGCAACATAGGAGAAACTATCTGGTATCTGAAATGGTCTAACATTTTCGCCAGTAAATGGCTCGATAAGCTCCTCTGAGCCCTTCTGAGCCTGTTCCACAGGCATATGTGCAACCAGGATCTTCTTGTCTGATGTGGACTTCTCAAGGGCCATATCGAGCAACATATGGAAGCTATTGCCGATCTCTTCGAATTCAGAGGGCGCAGGGATGCAAACGAAGTCGTAGGAGCCTAGGATGAAAGTGCTTGGTTCGGTAGCAACGAATACGTTATCTATCTCACTGAGAATCGTTAGGGGATTAACTCCAGAAGAGACCCGAGGTGTCTCATTGTTACCACTTACTATAAGTGTCATTATGCCTGCCTTCGAGAGGCGTTTAAGCACACGAGTGACCTCCAACACATAGTATGGATGGGGGTTTGTGTTTGTGAAGAGGTCACCTGCGACCACAAAGACATCGACCCTTTCGTTGAGAGCAATCTTGCCTATACTTTTAAACGAGTTTAGATAGTCCAGCCCCCGCGCATTAAGCCCAGTTGAGGGGTCTACCTTCGAATAGTCCGCCTCACCGAGATGATTATCTGAAGTTTGAAGTATTCGCATGCCCAGCTTCCCGTGTTTTTAATAGTTATTTAAACTACTTTATAAGTAATCCACATTTTAGCTTTATACTACTAGTGTGGTGGATACCTTGTCTAGCAAGAACTTATTTTTATCACCTTGACATCATAAGAGTGCTGTGGGCATGGAAGATCTGGCTCTAAAGGCAATTGATCATGCATCAAGTTTGGGTGCAGATTATGCAGATGCAAGGTTTGAAGTTAGTTCAGACAAGGGACTGCTCATCGAAAATGGTAGTATTGAGCATTTTGCTTCCCAGCAGGAGTCAGGTATAGGAATAAGGGTCATTGTTGATGGAGCATGGGGTTTCTATGCCTTTGCCAACCCTGTTAGCATTGGCGATGTAAAGACTGCTGCTGAGCAAGCATACAAACTTGCTAGAAGTTCAAGCGCAAATGTGAAGAGAAAGGTTGTTCTGGCGGATGCAAAATGGTGCGCAGATAGGGTCAACTATGGATTCAAGAGGGATCCTAGAACATCAATGAACGAACTGGTTCAGATAGCGAAAGATTGTGATAAAATCATAGTTGGTACTAGCAAGAGGATTCACAGGTCATCAGTGTCAATAGGTTACACTTATGTTGAAAAGTTTTTTGTGAACAGCGATGGCTCCAAGATCCTGCAGGAATACATTGATACAGTAACAAATATGACTGCGACTGCACACGAATCAGGTTTAACGCAGAATGTTTCAGTTACAGAAGGCGGTAGGGGAGGAATAGAGATGCTTACCGAACATGATGATGCTATAAAGAGTGCAGAACAGATTGCTGAAAAAGCTACACAATTAATAGATGCCAAGCCTGCAAAGGAGCAAAAAGCCAAGGTGGTAATGAACCCTGACTTTGTTGCGTTATTAACTCATGAGATTCTTGGTCATCCATCTGAGGCAGATAGAGTATTGGGGTATGAGATGGCTTGGGCTGGAGGTGCTTGGTGGGCTGGCAAGATCGGGCAGAGAGTTGGCTCTAATGCACTCAATGTTTCTGATAATCCAACCATCGAACATAGCTTGGGTTACTACAGGTATGATGACGAAGGTGTTCGTTCTAAGGAAAAGGTGCTGATAAAGAATGGCATCTTGGTTGATCACATTCACAGCAGGGAGACAGCATCAAAGTTCAATGTTGAACCAAATGCTGGCATGCGAGCAACAGGTTACCAGTTCATGCCTTTGATCAGGATGGCATGCACATACACCAATGCTGGTGACTCGAACCATGAAGAAATGATCAAGGAAGTTGACAATGGTTTTCTGATCTGCAACATGAAGGTTCCCTCAATTGACATGTTGCGTTACAACTGGAGCATATCATGCCAATATGCCTATACTATCAAAAATGGGGAGGTGAAGGATCTTTTAAGGGATATTATAGTAATGGGCATTGCACCTGAATTCTTCCAATCAATAGATGCTTGCAGCAAGGAATTCGAAATAAGGCCAATTTTGAATTGTGGTAAAGGCGACCCAATGCAGACTATGCGCATGGGAAATGGCGGACCATATGTTAGAGGAGTTGCTACTGTTAAGAGCGTAGAGCAGTAATCTAAGCATAACTAAAGGTTCTGATGTATCGGCGTAGCGTATAAAATAAGAGCTTGTTTATTATCATATCAATGGGAATCAGATGCCAAAAGATACACTTGACATAATTGTGGAACAGGTTAGAGAATGCACCTTATGCAAGTTATCGGAAAATAGGATGAACGCAGTTCCTGGAGAAGGCAGCAATTTTGCCAAAATAATGTTCATTGGTGAAGCGCCTGGAAGAAACGAGGATCAGCAAGGAAGACCGTTTGTTGGTGCAGCCGGCAAGTTGTTAACTGAAGCATTACAGGAAGCAGGTATGTCAAGGGAAGATGTCTTTATAACAAATGTTGTAAAGTGCAGACCCCCAAACAACAGGGTGCCTTCAGAAGACGAGAGAAGTGCATGCAGACCATATTTGGAAAGGCAGATCAGGTTAATCGATCCAAAGATAATCTGCATTCTAGGAAGAACCGCATACGAGGCATTACTTGAAGGCGGATCAATAACATCCAACAGGGGCAAGTTGATAAAACGTGATAATAGATTTTATTTTCTAACGGTGCACCCAGCAGCCTTGATCTATAATCCAGACTTGAAATCACTCTTCAGGCGTGATATTGCTAATATGGTTAACGAATTGAGAAAAATAGAATCAAAGAGGAGCCCATCTTTGGAGGATTACACTTGATACTAAGTCGAGAATTTTATCACAGAGAGACAGTCGATGTTGCAAAGGATCTATTGGGCAAGATGATTGTTAGAGTTGTTCGTGGTAAGATTTTATCAGGTTTGATAGTTGAAACCGAAGCATACAGATCAAAAGACGACCCCGGAAGTCACGCATATAGAGGTATGACGGAAAGAAACAGTGTTATGTTTGGAAAGGTTGGGCATTCATACGTTTACTTCACATATGGCAATCACTACTGTCTAAACTTGGTTGCCAAAGATGATTCAACAGCAGCTGGGGCTACCCTAATCAGAGCGATAGAGCCATTGCAGGGAATAGAGCTTATGAGAAGGTTCAGAAAAACGAGCGATATTTATAACCTAACAAGTGGCCCAGGGAGATTAACAAAGGCATTGGATATAATGAAACATCAGAATGCTGTTGATGTCACTAAGAAAGGTGAATTATACGTCGTGGAAGGCAGAAGAATTGACGAATCTCAAGTGATCGCTACCCCAAGGATTGGAATAAAGCTTGGGTTGGATAAGAAATGGCGCTTTCTTATCACTGATAATTCGTTTGTATCGAAAAAGTTTAGACTGTACTAAGTTTTCTTATCTTTACTCTCTTCATCGTCCTTCAATGTCCAGGGGAATCGTTTGCCAATGGTCTTTGACCAATCTATCTTTACCGTGTAGTAAATAATTCCAGCCATTACTGCAGCTAGTATACCACTATAAATATACAAAGTAGTAACATCTGGAATACCTTCCGTAAACGGTTCAATGTAGGAGAACCCAAAGCTTCTTGATGTCCATGCTATGCCTTCTGACAACACTACCTTACCACCAAATGTTGCACCCAAAAATAGCATGGGATTATACTTTGACAATCCTAGCGGAATGTAAACAAGGTCATCTGGTATCGGAGTTGCCGCAGCAACAAAGGCAGCGACCCAACCATACCTAGAAACTAACCTCTGGAGCGGTCTCATCCTTCTCTTTGTTTCATCTTTAAGGGCTCTCCGTCCATAGTAGCTTCCATAAAATATCACCATCTTGCCCCCAGTGGCACCAGCAGCGCTAATCAACGCAAGCACGTTCGGATCAAACAAAGGATCTATACTCAGCGCAGCAAGAAAAACGAAGAAAGGTAAAGGTAAGAATACAACAACGCTCCCAAGAAAGCTGATTATAAGTAATCCCAAATAACCTAGGCTTTCTTCTATGGGAAAGATATCCGTTACATCTACCAAATCAGGTTACATCTCTTACCCTTCTATATAATTACAGCGGAGATGGCGTCATCTCCGTTGTTTCATTTATTTTAAGAATCTAGTAACCTTTTGCGAAGTAAACAACTTGCTTCGCCTGTTTTTTGCAGTAGATACATCGAGAAGCAACTTCTTCCTTGAAAGGTATCGCTCTGATATCTGCTCCTGTTTCCTCCCTGATCTTTTCCTCACATTCCGACCCACCACACCATGATGATTTTACAAACCCACCCTTGCTACTGATTACTTCTTTAAACTTGTTATAGTCATTGACATTGTAAATGCTCTTAGTGAGTAACTCCTTTGCCTTATTGTAAAGATTTTCCTGCACTGCTTGCATTGTTGCTTTTACTTTACTTAACGCATCTTTCTCATCAATACTCAATTTTTGAGAAGTATCACGTCTTACGATCATAACTTTTTTCTTTTCTAGGTCCTTTGGACCTATCTCCACTCTTATTGGCACACCTTTCATCTCCCAGTCGTTGAACTTATATCCTGGAGTATATTCTTCCCTGTCATCCAAGTGCACCCTTATTGATTCAGCAGCTAATGCATCCTTGATCTGTTTTGCCTTCGCAATTATCGCGGACTTTTCCTTTTCACCATAAAGTATTGGAACTATGACTACTTGTGTTGGAGCAACCTTAGCAGGTAGCACTAGACCCTTATCATCGCCATGCACCATTATCAGAGCTCCAATCAATCGCCACGACATTCCCCAAGATGTTTGCCACACATAGTGTTCCTTATCATCAGTGCCAAGATACTTGATCTCAAAGGGTTTTGCAAAGTTCTGTCCCAGATTATGAGATGTACCCATCTGTAATGCCCTGCCATCTTCCATCAACGCCTCTAGAGTTGTTGTGTATATAGCACCAACGAACTTCTCCCTATCACTCTTGTATCCAACTAAAACTGGAATTGCTAGATAGTTCTCAATCAACTCCCTGTATATCTCGAGTATTGTAAGAACTTCCTCTTTTGCTTCTTCTTCGCTAGCATGAACAGTGTGCCCTTCCTGCCAGAGGAATTCTGAAGTTCGTATTAATGGCTTGGTTGCCTTGATCTCTGCTCTTAACGCAGAATTCCAGAAATTTAGTTTCAGCGGTAGATCACGGTAACTTCTAATCCACTTGGAATATATTTGATAAGCCAAAGTTTCTGAAGTTGGCCTTAATGCCAAACGTTCAGAAAGTTCATAATTGCCGGAATGCGTGACCCAAAAAACTTCTGGTTTGAAGCCTTCAAAGTGCTCAGATTCTTTTCCCAGTAAGTTTTCAGGAATCAATACAGGTAAAAATGCATTCTGATGACCTGTTTCCTTGAACTTTTTGTCCGCAACATCTTTTATCGATTCCCAGATTGCGTATCCATAAGGTCTTAAAACAATGAAGCCTTTGACAGGTGCGTAATCAACCAAACCTGCCTTTAAAGCAACTTGAGTATACCATTCACTGAAATCTTCGTTTTTCTTGACAGTTATTCCAATCTCCTTGCTCAAACTGTCTCACGTTGCTAAAAGGGATCGCCCTTGCAATAAACCTGTCCCTTTATCCTGCTTATGAAGTTTTTACACATGTAGCACTGCATAAAACCAACTTCCTGCTTTAAAACTGGGCAATCAACATACTCAGTCTTCATCCTTTTTACCATTTTAGGACTAACTCCTTTTACTTTTAATTTGCCCTTAGCGTCCATCATTCCAAATGATTTTAAGTCTTCCTTCGCCCGTTCTGTGAGCTTGATACTTTTTCCTTCCTTTACTTCAACGAGATATTTGTGCTGTGTTTCGCCTTCGCTCATATCGGTAATATCATGTATGATAGATATAAGGATGCAGACTATTTCAATGAACTAAAAAGTAAATTGTAATTAGCAATAATCTATCGGGGCATAAAGAACTGCATCGTTATGCCAATTATATATAAGCAAAGTAGAAGAATGCCGCTTCTTAGATCAAGTTTGTTTCTTAACATTGGTACCAATGCTACAATTGTAATTACAGTAACCAAGATCATTTGGTACCAAAGCATATTTGTAACGGGTATCGCAGAAGTAAAGCCATGATATGCCATGGCTCCGAACACCGCAACTGCTAGCAACAATGTATTGTTGAGAATTTTAGAGCCTAAAACATTTGCAACTGCAATCGATGTCCCCGCAGCACCCTTCCTTGCAAGTATCATCATTGATATCTTTTCGGGCATCTCCCCAGCTATCGGACTAATTATAACTGCCAGGATAACCACTGAAGTACCTATGTCAAGTGCAAATCCTTCGAGAGCGTGAATAAATGGGGATGCGCCTATGAATATCCCAATTGTGCCGATAGCAAAAGTGACAACTGCCTTTCTGAACTGCTTCTTTGACCTTCTTTGTGCACTGTTTTCATTCTGTTCATGGTTATTCAATGCCAATTCCTCCCTCAACTTTCCAAGTAGTTCCTTTCTCTCATGACGCATCTCTTTATACGCCAAAAAAAGGTAGGAAGCAAACATCCCACTAAATATTAAACCATCTACGAAGTCAAAACCATCTATAAACAGAAAGAGGCTTACTACTGCTGTTATTATGAGTAGATACTTGTCAAGTTTGAATTGTTTAACGTCTATTCGCTTTAACGGGCTTCTTGACAGTTTTGTAGTTGCTATCAACAACATTATTGATAGACCAAGCGTCATCATCAGCAGATTGCTACCAAGTGCTGAGCCAATAGCTATACCATAAAAACCTCCTGCTGCCGCATAAACGACTATAGCAATTTCTGGAAGCGTTGTAGCAACGCTAAGCAATGTTCTGCCAACAAACCTAGTGCCGTAAGACTTTGAAAGATGCTCTGCACCATAAGATAGAAGATAGCTGGCACCGGTTAATTCCAAAATCCACAGTATCATCATTGAAAAGTTGTCGACCAAATTGACCTACATTGCTCCTAACTCCATAACTATTTTATATATACCTAAGTCAATTTGGTGTGCGTAACTGCAGAACTTAATGCTCGAATTTCATATTTTCCGAATCCCAACACTTTCTACACAATTGGCCGTGGATGTTCCACTCTTTCTTGGAATAGTATCTGAAGAACCCTAGCTTTTTACCACAGAGAGCACAGTTTTCGAGTTTCTTCTCATCTTCCTTTTTCTTGCTTTGAAAACATTCTCTGCATATCCTGCTTTTCAGGTTCAGACCTTTATGCAGCTCATAAGTATCATCTGGATCAAGTTCACTCGCACATAACTCACAATTTCTGATATTTTTTTTCACTTTGCCATCAACATAATATTCTTTCATCTTATCAAGATGGCAGTCACCACACAAAAAACCCTCTAGACCCCATTCCTGCATTGGCTTGTGTTTGTGCTTTAATTCCTTGCCACAATTGACACAGTGCTTAGCCTCTTTACGGAATATCAACGATCTATTGATAATATGATGGATAAAAAATCTACCTACATATTAAAATTGAGTTAAACTTAATATAATGCATATATTTCCTCATCCCTAGACGATGCTGGTTATATTCGACGTTGAGGGTGTACTGCTCGATGCAGAATACCTTCCTCTTCTGGCAAAATTGGTTGGTAAAGAGAAGGAGATAATGGATATTACAGTGCAAGGAATCAGAGGCGAGATTCCTTGGGAAGAGGGTTTGTTGAAGAGGATAGATACCTTGCGGGGCATAGATTACAAAGAAGCGCTAGAGATAGCATTGGAGATGCCACTAATGAAGGGAGCGAAGGAAGCATGCCAGCAGCTCAAAAAATCCGGCTGGAAGCTCTTGGCAGTTTCTGGAGGGTTCTCAATAATTACCGATAGGCTAAAGGATGAACTTAGCCTTGATTATATGGCATCAAATGTGTTGGTCTTCAAGGAAGGAAAGTTGAATGGTGTAGATATGGCAGTCAATTCCGACAAGGCTAATGCTGTTGCAAAAGTAATAAGACAATGGAATGAGAAGAAGGAAGATATTGTTGCAGTTGTAGACGGCGCAAACGACTTGAAGTTATTCGATATAGCTGGTTTGAAGGTTGCCTTTAATGCTCAAGACGTGGTAAAGGAGCAATCAGACGTTGTAATCGATGAGAAGGATCTCCGGCTGCTTGTTGATGCACTTGAGAAGCATTACGGTACAATTTCAACCAAATCACCTGATTAGGTTTCAGCTAACCTAACGCTATGGTATTTTAACATCCATACGTCAACTATTGTAAATGCGTAACAATGTTCAGGTAATACCAGTTAAGCTAAAAGAAGATGTTAGTGCTAACGACAATCTTGCTAAACTATTAATTTCTTCTATCAAAAAGCAAGGGCAGCAATTGCAAAATGGTGACATACTGGTTATTGCGCATAAGATAGTATCAAAGGCTGAAGGTAGAACGGTTGATCTTAGAGGTGTGAAGGCATCAAAACGCGCAATTGCTATAGGAAAAAGGCATGCCAAAGATCCCAGAGTAGTTGAACTCATACTGAAGGAGTCAAAACGAATAGTAAAGATGAAGCGGGGTGTAATAATAGTTGAAACCAAGCATGGATTTGTGTGTGCTAATGCTGGCATAGATCAATCAAATGTTTATGGCTATCGTGTGGCACTATTGCCGGTAAATCCAGATAGATCAGCGGGTATAATTAGAGCAGAGATAAAAAAGCGAACTGGAAAAAATGTTGCAGTCATAATTACAGACACTTTCGGAAGGCCCTTTAGGGAAGGTCAGGTCGATTTTGCGATTGGTATTTCTGGCTTAAAGCCGATCAAAGACTATCGTGGCTTAAAGGACATGTTCGGAAAGGAACTCAAGGTTACGGAAATCGCAGTTGCTGATGAAATTGCAAGTGCAGCTGAACTTGTCATGGGGAAATTTGATCGAATACCTGCAACGATAATACGTGGTTGCAGGTATGAGAATAAGCAAGGTTCTGCCAAGGAATTGATAAGAAAACGCGAAAAAGACTTCTTTCGATAAAAATTTTAATATAAAGGGTGTATCCTAAAACTCCACGGAGGAAGTATTGTTTGAGTGAAAATAAACCTAGCAAAGAAATTGATGCAAGGGGCCTTTTCTGCCCTGAACCAGTCTTCAGAACGAAGATCGAGATAGATAGACTAGGTGTTGGCAATATGCTTAAGGTAGTGGCTGACGATCCAGAGGCAGAAGAGGATATATCACGCTGGGTCAAGCGCAACGGCCATGAACTGGTAAACTTTACAAAAGAAGGTAAGGATCTAGTCTTCATCATAAAGAAGGTGAAGTAAGCAAAAATGGCTACAAAGACACTTTCTACCAAGTTATTTGAGAGGATCGGCAATACTCCATTGATAGAATTAAAGTCTTATTCAACAGGCAAAATCAAGATATTTGCAAAGCTGGAGTGGTATAACGCGTTTGGCTCGGTAAAGGACAGAGCGGCATACTGGATGATAAAGGATGGAGAGAATCGAAAGATACTCAAGAAGGGACAAAGTATAATCATCGAACCAACTTCTGGCAACACAGGCATAGCATTAACCGGAATTGCAAAACTGATGGGCTATGATGTTGAAATTGTTATTCCAGAAAAAGTGAGCAATGAAACCAAGATTATACTTGCTAACCTTGGTGCCAAGCTTTATGAAACTGCAGACGATCTTTGCCCGAGGGTTGGCGTGGGTACAGATCAGAGTATTGCGCTGGCAAGAGCGATAGCAAGTGCGAGACCTCAGATATACTTCATGCCCAACCAGTATGAGAGTGAGGCCAATTATAGGGCACACTACGAAAGCACAGGACCAGAAGTATGGAAGCAGACAAATGGAACGGTAACTCACTTCTTTGCTGGTGCTGGTACCGGAGGAACAATAACTGGTGTGTCATCTTTTCTAAAGGAGAAGAATCCCAGCATAAAAGCAGTTGCTGTCCAGCCCCAGAAACAGCACCTTATCCAAGGTTTGAGGAACTTTGAAGAGTCTGATATGCCACCTTTGTTCAAGAAGAGGAAGGAACTTGCAGATGACTGGTACACAATAACTAATAACGAATCATTTAAGGCTGCTAAAGAGTTGTTTGAGAAAGAGAAACTTCTTGTAGGTCCATCCTCTGGCTGTGTAATGGCAGCTGCGCTCAAGGAAGTTGGCAAGTTGAACGGAGGCGTTGTTGTTGTTACATTTGCGGACGATGGAAGAAAGTTCAGGAGCCTTTACACAAACCAAAATGTATTCACTGATCCTGAATTTGATAGAGCACTTAATGAAGCTAGAATGTTAACCGAGCTTCCGTTTGCCTAGATAAATTTCAAACTTATTTGTCGCGTTTTTCCTGCAAATACTTTTCAACATCCATGGCAGCCATGCATCCAAAACCAGCTGCTGTTACTGCCTGTTTATATTTATGATCATGCACATCACCAGCGGCAAAGACACCCTCTACACTTGTTTGAGTATTGTTCTTTAGGATAAGGTAACCATGCTCATCCATATCTAACTGTCCTATGAATATCTGAGTATTTGGATCATGTCCAATCGCAATGAATATACCGCCACAACCGATCTTTTTTGCCTCTTTTGTGTTAACATTCTGAACAGTTACCGAATGAACCTTTTTATCTCCAGAAATATCAGTAACAATGGTATCCCAGAGGAACTTTATCTTTGGATTTTCGAAAGCTCTTTCCTGCAATATCTTACTTGCTCTTAGTTGATCCCTTCTATGCGCGAGCTGGATGCTTTTGGCAAACTTGGTGAGAAAGGTAGCTTCTTCAACTGCACTATCGCCCCCTCCGACAACCACTAGGTCTTCGCCTTTGAAAAAAGGGCCATCGCAGGTAGCACAATAAGATACGCCTTTACCTCCAAAAGTTTCTTCACCCTCCAATCCAAGCTTTCTTGGAGACGCTCCAGTTGCAACTATAACGGCTTCGGCCTCAAACTCTTTGTCAGTTGTCAGTATTCTGACTGGACGATGCTTAAAATCAACCTGAGTAGTGTGATCATCAATCACAACAGCTTCCATCCTCTCTGCCTGTTGGCGCATGTTCATCATCAATTCGGGTCCAAAGATGGAGTTTGGAAAACCAGGATAGTTCTCAACATCACTAGTTGTCACTAACTGTCCTCCAGGCAGGTTGCCAGATATTACCAATGTTTGCAATCTTGCTCTGGCAGTATAAATTGCAGCAGTTAAACCAGCGGGGCCTGAACCTAAAATGATAACATCATACTTCCTCTTTTTTTGCTGTTCAGGCTTCTCACTAGCTCTAACTTCAGTTGCCATCATATCGCTAAACTATTGTGAAACAGTATTTAAATTATAGTTTTATTCATTAAATTCATTTATGATCTTCAAGTGATCCTGACATAAAGTGCCATTCTTCAACTGTGATTCTATCAGATCTTCTTGCCAGTGTGCATTTAGCAACCTGCACTCTTTTTTATCGCAAAAGGGGTTGCCAACAATGTGGTAGAACAGTCCTTGCATCACATAGCCCTTCACAACTTCGGTCAATCTAGCATCATCGTAGTCTATGAATCTACCCTCGAACTTTTTCTTTATTTCATCAATATTTGTGTTCCTAATTGATACATAATACTGCTGTAAAAAATAAAAGTCCCTGGGTTTTGCAGGTGCTTCAACTATCCCGCTTGTGCATATGATTGTTGGATAACCACAAATTATTGCCCTATAATGATGCCTTGAATCATTCTCGCTGTAAGTGCATATCAGTCTGTTTGTGAATGCTATGTGAACATGCTCAAGGTTATTTTCTTCAGTGGGAAGAAGTTCGTTGAATAGTGGTTGCAGATCAAAACCGTCGTAAAGAATACCAAGATATCTCTTGCTCGGATTCGAAAGAACTTTCTTCTCGAACTCAGTTTCTATTGGTGAGGGTTCGTGCTTCACATATGGTTTGTGGGGATTAACAACCTTCGTTGCCACTATCTTGTTAGCAATATGATCAATCTTATCTTGTGTTAGGAAGCGTGTAAAGAACTCCTCCCTGACGTCAACATTACATTTTAGCATACTTTTTACATAATTTACAACTTCATCAAGATTCAAGGTAGATGAAGAAGGTTCTGCATAAAGATGGACATAGTTGAACCTGATCACATGAACAATTCATTTTTCAAAAATTAAAACATTAGGATAGCGAATTGCTCCTTACCTAACCTTTACATGTGCTATTTCCTTAAGCTTCATTGCTGCAACCTCTGCTGCTCTTTTGCCAGATAACAACATTGCGCCAAATGTTGGGCCCATTCTGGGCAGTCCAAATGTTTCTGTTACGGACATCCCACATGCTATCAGGCCTGGAAACACCTCTCCGGTATGCTCAACAACAAGGTCTTCAGACTGCTCCACCCACATTGGATTCATGCCAGCAAACTTCATCAGTCCTCTGTCCAAAAGACGTTTTACAGCTACAGAATCATGCCCTGATGCATCAATCACTATCTTTGATTCCAAAGCCACTGGATCAACACATGTGATATTTCTTGGCAGTGCTGATACAGGCATCCAGTTAACAACTACACCAGCAACTCTCTTGTCTTTCAACACAAGGTCATCAAATTTTGTCAGGTTCAGGAATTTCACTCCTGCATCGCATGCAGCAGAAATCAGTTTTGAGCATGCATTTGGTCCTGGTGTTGCATACAATCCATCCGCAACTTGCTTGTACTGAACCTTCAATTCATCAAATATCTTCTGTGCTGGTGCTCTAACAGTAACAGGATTCATCATGTAGCCCCCAACCCAGAATCCTCCTCCAATGTAGTTGTTCTGCTCCACAATCAGCGTCTTGAAGTTCATATTGGCAAGTTCCTTACCGGCCATAAGTCCAGATGGGCCTGCACCAATTATTATTACATCTGAATCTGCGTAATCCATCAGCGTTTCGTGGAAAATATCCGCAATCGCTCTGGTGATCTCTTTCTCTCCTACGTTTGCAAATATTGGCATACCAGCACATTCTTGCAATGGTTATTAATACTTTTTAGCAATTTAAGGTGCAATAAAAAATAGGGTGAATTGTATCAAAGCTGTTATACGTGCTGGAGGTGCATTTCTATCTGCCCAATTAACTT
>JBHICH010000017.1:0-33001 GCA_046759465.1 Nitrososphaerales archaeon | reverse complement strand
ATAGTTGCCGGAGGCTTGCTCGATACCGCATATGTAACCCATGTGACACCTTCAATCTCATTGGTTATTCTGTTGCTGATCTTTTCCAGCAAGTCATAAGGTAATCTAGCCCAGTCTGCTGTCATCGCATCTACAGACTCGACAATTCTTACAGTTACAACGTTTCCATATACCCTTTCGTCACCAAGAACACCAACTGCTTTATCACTACCAACAACAGCAAATGCCTGCCACACCTTATCGTACAAATTGGCCTTCATCAATTCTTCTTCAACTATCCCGCTAGCTCTCTTGCAGATCTCTATCTTTTCTTTAGTAACCTCGCCGATTATCCTAACTGCCAAACCTGGACCTGGAAATGGATGCCTTTTTATCAGATGCTCCGGCATTCCAAGAAGCTCTGCTACCTGCTTAACCTCATCTTTGTACAGACTGCACAACGGCTCTACGACTTTAAAGTTCAACCAATCAGGCAGACCTGCAACATTGTGATGCGATTTTATCCTAGCAGCAGGTCCCTTTGCAATCCCGCTCTCTATAACATCTGGGTAAAGCGTTCCTTGAGCAAGCCACTGAAATGGTCCATGCTCTTTAGCAACCTCTTCGAACACCTTTGCAAACTCTTCTCCAATTATCATCCTCTTCTTCTCTGGATCTGCGACCCCCTGTAGTTTCTTAAGAAACCTTTCTTGGGCATCATTGTAAATTAATTTGATACCAAGGTTGTCCTTGAACATCCTGACGACCTCATCCTCTTCTCCCTCCCTCAACAAACCGTGATTAACGAAAACACATCTTAAGCTGTCCCCAACTGCTCTATGAGTTAGCAAAGCTGTGGCAGTTGAGTCTATTCCGCCGCTCGTGGCGCATAGAACAGTTTCATTTCCAACCTGCTTTCTGATCTCTTGCACTGTGATATCAAGGAAGTTCTTCATATCCCACTCCTGCTTTGCTTTGCAGATCTTCGCTGAAAAGTTCTTCAGTATCTCAATACCCCTTTCAGTGTGAGCAACTTCTGGATGGAACTGAATTCCATAAACACTCCTTTCTTTGTTGCCTATTGCTGCAGCAAATGAATTATTTGTGTGTGCAAGAACCTTGAACCCGCTGGGTAATTTTTCAGCAGCATCGCCATGGCTCATCCAGCACCTTATCTTTGTGTTCAAACTTTTGAACAAATCAGAAGAGTCGTCTATTATCAAATCTGCACTACCATACTCTCTATTTGCCTTCTTGACCTTTCCTCCAAAGTTGTGAACCAGTAATTGATGGCCGTAGCAGATGCCAAGTATCGGCAGACCAAGATCAAATATTTCCTTGTCACACATTGGTGCATTTAACCCATAAACGCTTGCAGGTCCTCCAGAAAATATTAGCCCATTGGGTTGCATTCTTTTCAGTTCATCTGCAGAAATATTGTATGGAACAAGCTCAGAGTAAACCTTGCACTCTCTAATTCTCCTACAGATCAAGTGTGCATATTGGGAGCCAAAGTCCAGAACTATGATCTTGTCCATGGCATCTACCTTGTTTTTTCTAGCATCCTTGCAAATACCCATGTAGCAGTGTTAATTATTTCATTCAACCTTTCTTTGTCTCTGTAATTTTTAATGACGATCTTTCTTATCGTACCACTTTCATCATCAATGCGGTAGTCAATGATTTCATTTGGTTTTAATTCACCAGTGTTAACATGTTCGGCATCTTTGCTCTTCATACCTTCTAGTATCCTGTTGACGAAGAATGCCTGAAATGGGGGCGTGCTAACATTAAATCTCCTTTCACTGACGGGCACGACGGTAACTGAATTTGGTGCTGTGTATGCGTTTGCAAGAACAATATTCTCTTTACTTCTTAACTGTCTAACCTCTGCATACTCGCCTTCCTTGCCTGATGGCTGGCTCAGCGCAACTGCTGGTCTGAAACTAACCTGTTTTAAAAGATTATCAATTATAGCCAAAGTGGTTTTTAGTTTAGCAATTTCATCCTCCCTATCCGCAATCTGCTTGACTAGCCACTGCCTCAGTTCTGCGACTCGTTTGACTTCTTCCTCTGAATAACTCATAGAAAATTTATAACGTGAAATGGTCTAATAAATTTTGACTCTAGCGGTGGATAAACGAATACATGCTCGCGCAGCACTCAAAATAAATCTAAAAAGAGTTGATCTCATCTAACGAAATTTTCTTAAAACCTCTTATGCTACCTTGCGACGCATTGAAAAGCTTTGAACTGCCCTTACTGGCTAGCCACTCCAATAATTCCTTGCCCACTTCCATCTTTGCGATCTTTAACTTTTCATCTTTGACCATTGTCTTCGAATACCTACCTATCTTTTTGCCAAAATCCATTCCTATTAGCAGAATATTTTCTGCACCGAATTCACTTGCTAGAAATACTGCACGATCACCGTCAGTGAAACCTCCAAAGTTGTACACGTTATGCAGAGGCTTTACTTGAGTAGTACCAATGCAGTTCTTCATTTTAGGCACCAAATTTCTTAGCAGATTTACATTATCTCCATGTGCATGCACAACCATGATCGAACCCATTTTGTCTGCTTGCAACAGATGCTCCTGGCTTCCATCTAGGTCGGTTACAACAATATCAGGCTTGATCTTGTTTTTTATTAGTGCCTGACACACACCGTCAGCAGCTATAATAGTAAAGGATTTCAATGATTTTATTTTGTCTACATCATCATCTAGCGAGGGACCAGCACCTATCACTGAAACATCCTTTGAAAAAATCAAATCCTTCAGTATATTCAAGTCCAGACCCTTATCTTTCAATAATTCACTCAGGAGCCTTGCAGAGTTTTGATCCTCCACAATACTGTAGCCAAACTTTACTCTTAACTTGTCATACCACTTCAGCCACTCATCTAGTTGCATACCTAAACCTAAATTATGCTGGGCTAAATGATAAACCATGCATGTGAGTGGCTTTTTGGGCAAGGTTCCAGTTGGCGATAAAGTGAGAGTTATGGGCGTGATCAATGCAAGCCCAGAATCTTTCTACAAGAAATCGGTCAAGGTTTCCACTAAAGAATTATCCAAAACAGCGTCTGAAATGGAAGAGCATGGAGCAGATTTCATTGATATAGGTGCAATGTCAACAGCACCTTATCTCAAAACAATGATCTCTGCAGATGAAGAGATAGATAGAATTAAGCGTGCGGTCAAGGCAGTTATGGAGTCCTGCAGTCTACCAATTTCTGTAGATACTCCTAGGTCTAAAACTGCTGATGTGGCATTGAACCTTGGTGCTGATATTGTAAACGACGTAACTGGTTTAAAGCATGATGAGACAATGGCACTTATTGTGGCTGATCATGATGCATCTGTCATAGTATGCGCCTATGAGAAATATGCTGTATCTGGCGATGCGATAAAGACAACGATCAACGCCCTTAAGAAGAGTGTAAAGCTAGCAAAAGATTCCGGGATTAAACCCAACAAAATAATCATTGATCCTGCAATAGGTTTCTTCAGGAAGAAGGGGGACCATCCGTTCTTTACAAGAATGAAGCGAATGAGCTGGATTGATAGGGACTTGATTTTAATAAATCGAATTCAAGATCTGCATGCATTACACAAAGCTGTATGTATATCTGTATCAAGAAAATCCTTCATCGGTAAAATTTTGAATTTAGAGAATCCAGAAGACAGATTAATTGGTTCCATCGCAACAGAAGCTATCTGTGTTTTAAATGGCGCTCATATCGTTAGGACTCATAATATTTACGAAACTATGCAAGCGGTAAAGATAGTGGAAGCAATATTGAGGTAAAACTATAACGTGGGCAAAGGCTTATAATACTTAATTCTAAGTACTAGAGAGGGATTAGTTGGATATAAGGGAAGGACTGACTTTCGACGATGTGCTTCTAGTCCCGAAGCGTTCTAACGTAATTTCTAGATCACAAACCAATCTCAAAACAAAATTATCTCGTAAAATCAACCTCAATATACCAATTGTAAGTGCAAACATGGATACAGTTACCGAGTCGAACATGTCCATTTC
This sequence comes from Nitrososphaerales archaeon, assembly GCA_046759465.1. Taxonomy (GTDB): domain Archaea; phylum Thermoproteota; class Nitrososphaeria; order Nitrososphaerales; family UBA213; genus JBHICH01. Next base: position 28,975 of record JBHICH010000017.1, on the reverse strand, counting down.
GTTAGCAAGAGAGGGAGGCATTGGCATTATACACAGGTTTCTAACGATTGAGCAACAGGTAGAAGAAGTTCAGAAAGTGAAGCGCTCCGAGAGCATAATCATAGAGCAACCATACACCATAACGCAGGATCAAACGATAAGGGATGCTCTGGACCAGATGAGCAAGAGAAATGTCTCTGGTCTTCTCGTTGTTGAGGATGGTAGCAAACTCGTTGGTATATTGACTGGCAGAGACATCAGCTTTGAAAGCAACCTGAACAGGAAGGTATCTGATGTTATGACCAGAAATGTTGTGACCACAAATTACGGCATAAGTATTGATGATGCGAAGGAGATACTGCACAAGCACAGAATTGAGAAACTGCCATTGATAGATGAAGAGAAACGCGTTAAGGGTTTGATTACTAGCAAGGATATCACAAAGATGGAGCAGTATCCAAATGCGGCCAAGGACAGGAAGGGAAGGTTGTTTGTTGGAGCAGCTGTGGGTGTCAAGGGGGACTTTATGGACAGAACAGAAGCGTTGCTTGATGCTGGTGCCGATACTATAGTTGTTGATATTGCTCATGGTCATAGTGAAAACGCGTTAAATGCGATTCATCAGATAAAGAAGTCATTTCCAAGCTGCGAATTGATCGCTGGCAATGTGGCAACTGCAGAGGGAGCGAAAGATTTCATTGAAGCTGGAGTAGACGCTGTGAAGGTTGGAGTCGGCTCAGGTTCAATATGCATAACAAGGATAGTTACAGGTTCTGGTGTACCCCAACTGACAGCAATAATGGATTGTGCTAAGGTTGCCAAGGACTATGATGTTCCTGTTCTAGCAGATGGAGGTATAAGGAATGCTGGAGATATTACGAAGGCATTAGCTGCTGGCGCATCAACTGTAATGATAGGAAGTTTCCTTGCTGGTACTGATGAAAGTCCAGGTGCTAATTTAACTAAGAACGGTAAGAGGTACAAGATCTATAGAGGCATGGCTTCCTTCTATGCTTCATTAGGAAGAAAATTCAGAGAAGGCGAAATTACAATCGAAGACGATCTTAACGATTATGTGCCAGAAGGTGTAGAAGCACTTGTCGAATACAAGGGAAGTGTTGTCGATATAGTTAGGCAGTTAGTTGGTGGTTTGCGTTCTGGCTTGAGCTACTGCGGCGCCGGAACAATTCCAGAGATGCAGAAGAATGCAACATTCATCAAGATAACAACTGCTGGTTACATGGAAAGCATGCCACACGATGTGGATGTTATGTAATTATCTTGTCACATTATTTATGCTAGTCATAACGCCTAAAGTAGGAAAGTGTGGATTTTTGATATTGCAGTAAAATAATTATTAACTCAAGAATTACGCTCATGGAGACTGTAGGAAGATTATATCTTTTAATTAGAACTTAGCCTTTCTCGACTTGGAGCCACATCTGGGACATTTGTCATCCTTAAATATCTTGCCACATGCTTGGCAGACATAGCTTACATTTATTGCTGAAGCTCTTCGCTTAAGGTTCCTGTTTAGTAGAAACAACATCGTAAGCCATGCAGGTAGGGTAGCAAGCATGAAATAGTAAATATGCCCTAGGAAGATCATCATTAGGACTCCTATTATAGTAATGCCAACTGGAACGATCAGTACCTTCTTACTGATTGTTAACATACGTAGTAAAATCAGTGATCTTGCTTAAAAGATTCTCGGATAATATCTTTAGGTAAAAAAATAATTGCCATATGATGCTACTTCGAAGCCAATTCATTTAGTTCAGATCTCTCTATCTTTAATAGTGGAAAAATGTACACTTAATTAGCATTGAAGATAGGTCTTGGGTTTGCCGTAGGTGGCACAATAATTGGCATATCAATAGCATTAGCTGTCCCTTTCTCTCCATGGATAAAACCCGAGATAACAGAGAGCGCTAAAGTGATCACATTCAATGAGGGCCGCTGTGCTGTTGAGACAGAATCGAAGAATGTCATACATATAGATAATTGTGACGACAAAAATGTGGGAGATCCGGTTACGATAAAGTATAGAGCCACGACCTCTGTAGGGGAACTTATGCCTTAGTGTAATTGTGTCACAAACAAATGTAATTACGTACTTTAACCAGGCCACAGTAAGCCTTCCTCTGCCAATTTGCTCTGATTGATATATAATCGATTTACTTACGGATCAAAAATAGCTGATGTAATTACTTATTTAAAAGAATTTTTTTACTATTACGATAACTGTGATAAGAGGGCTACCAACTCTAGAAGTAAGATATAAGAAAGGCAATTGCGAGAAAAATCCATTTAAGGTAACATTTGAGGCTCCTCTTTCGGCATATGATCTTTATCTTATTGAGTTCCCCAATGAAATTAGAGAAGAAATAATGAATGGTCTTGATTTTGTATTATTGGAACATTACTTCGAAGCGATTAAGGTTAAGGAATACCCCTGCTACACGTAAGGATATTTAGGCTGTTTATTGCTTCAGTAATTGTCATGTACGCTGCCCTTGTTCACGAGTAAGTTTTCATTCGTACTAACCGTAAGAGGTGCTTAGACATTAGGTCAATGAAGTTGAACTTGCAGTTTTATTTTGAAGACATCTTAGTTTATTACATGCAAATAGAAGAAGAGAAAAAGTGCCCCACCTGTGGCTCCCTAATGAACAAGAGCAAGGATTATTACCTATGCAACATCTGCCAGTCCTTCTTCTCAAATAAAGAGATAGAAGATATGCTACAAGATAAGAGAACCGCTTACGGTATACCCTAGGCCACATTCAAAGACTTGGGCTGTTCTCATTTGTTTGTAAATTTGAAAAAAGCTGATATAATTTTTATCTAGGCAGGATATTACAGAACCTCAACAGAAGTGACAGAAGATTATTTGAACTTAGGATAAGATCCTAGCATCTTTAGAAATACCGTTTTATCCTTCAGTTGCTCCAAACATTCATTGATCTCTTGCTGTGACCTATGGCCTTCAAAGTCAACATAAAAGTTGTACTCCCATGGTTTCTCTTTTGTTGGCCTTGACATTATCATCGTTAAATTTATATCCCTAGAAGCAAATTCTTCAATAACCTTGTGTAAAGCACCGGGCATATGTTTCGTTGTAAATATTACCAAGGTTTTATCATTACCTGTTGGTTTCGAATCATTTTCAGTTAAGATAATGAACCTAGTGTAGTTGCTCTTTGTATCCTCAATACTTTTTGAAATTACCTTCATTCCATAGATCTCTGCTGCTCTTTCACTTGCAATTGCTCCAGCATTCTCTATCTTAAATTCACTTAGCATCTTTACACTGCCGGCAGTATCGTAAAATGGTATTGGCTCAAATCCATTCGATTTTATGAATCCCTTGCATTGAGCAAGGGCTTGAGGATGTGAGTAGACGATCTTTATCTTGTTCAGCTCCTGTTCGTTGTAACTAATCAGGCAATGAACAACCCGGAGGTAAACTTCGTTACAAACCATCAACTTTGAATTTAGCAAGAGATCGTAGGTTTCGTTGACGCTACCCTCGATAGAATTTTCGATTGGCACTACGGCATAATCCACCATATTATGTTCAACCCTCTCAAAAACATCTGATAGTGTCTTGTTAGGTATTAATTCAATATCACGACCAAAGTGTTGCAGTGCTGCCATCTCACTGTATGCACCACTCTCCCCTTGAAATGCTACCTTCAACTCAACTACCTTTGTAAGGTGACAGAATCAAACTTGCCGTAATCTTCTGCCAGCTTTCTTTCCTCCATTGTATCACATTCAACACACTTTACATTGCCGTCTAGTCTAACAACACTACCACCGCAAGAGTGACAAGCCGTGTATATCACGCCCAAACTTTCATCGTTAAAGATCACATGTATATTTGCATTCAGCAAACTAACCACTTTGGCTCTAACTACATCTCCTACCCTGAACATCACTCTTCTTCGTCCTCGTCCGCTTCTCATCAATGATATTGCTGTGAATCCAGCATCGGTCTTTACATTATTGATGTACAGTATTCTCATGCTCACCATGTTACCAGGTACAATGTCAATGAATCCAATTACTGTATCGCCACCCTTTGGTAGTGGTGGACTCTTGGTCTTTTGATCCACCTTAACGACACGGTTTTTCAAATCATAAGTAATCTTGCCTATCCTGCTCGCCCTAACAACACCGTTGGACTCATAAGTGCCATCTGCACCCTCGAACTCCTCTATCGATGCAACCTCCATGCCAGGAAGAGTGAAGCTTTCTTTCATACCACAATCTTGCTAGATTATAATTCATCTAGTATTTTATTGTTTTACAAATTTCTTACGTAACAATTATTGTTGTGCGTAGCATCTCCGACAGAGGTAAAGGATTGGCAACGCTTTCCCACACGAAGACATCAATCGCGTATTTACCTGTAATGTCTGGAATCCACGAAAGCCCAATATTGAATGTCTTATCCCTGGGAATTTCGCCGTTTATCCAGGCTATCATTATAGTTATACCATCTGAATCCTTAATCTGCATGATGTAAGCGAATTTCTGATCGATACTTAGATTATTCTTAACGCTTGATTGTAATACCACCTGCTTACCGACAGAAATATCACTAATTCGAGTACCCAATTGGTCTACAAATTGCGTATTTGATAAGGAAATCTTTTCTGCAAAACTTTCAGGTTTAGGAGCCTTTTCTGTAATTACGGTAGATTCCCTGCTGATATTTCCATTAAAGTCAAGAATCCAGTCTTCCACTACAACTTGTATGTTTGCAGATTTATCATGTAAGGCTGGCGCCAAGCCGACAGGTCCTTCTGATGTGGATATAGGCAGGGGACCTCCCAATGTTGCGAAGACTGTTAGAATCTTTATACCGTCTTTGGTACTGACCTCTATGTTTACCTTGTTTGACTGTATAGTAGCTGTCCCCTTACTTAACACATAAACATCATCACCTAGGCTAAACTTTCCAGAAGTTAGTTCAAGCTTAACGGATGGAATGCCTGTTGATTTTACACTAACAACCTTGAAGTCCATTTCTGCAGAGACCCGTTTAAAGATCTCTTCCCCAGATATATGAGCAGCGCCTACAAGATTTATGGCATATACAGAACCTGTTGGCGGAAGTCTGATGTCTAAAGTATTTCCGTCTGATTGTGCCGGATGACTTGCCGATACCTGAACTGCTAATGTTGTAAGGAGCAGTATTATAGATAATGTTACTAATGATCCCCAGACCATTGAACAATGCTTTGAACTCATACGTTACTTATGCCTAAGAAATGATAAAAGGGTATCTGTTCGGGTCATACCTGAAATTACATGGTGTCTTCCGAATTCCAGTTACATGTTTTTATTACAACCAATGTGGAATCTTCAGGAAATCGTCTATGCTCTCTTTTTTGAGCAGCTTTATCAGCGCGTTTGCTTGAGGCACAGAAAGAACTGGTTTTGAGAACGTATTATCCATTGATATCCTCGGGCAAGCTACCTGTATGAAGGCATCTATACCTCTAAAGACACGAAGCCTCTCATCCGTCACTTCGGTCATAGCTATCAGTTGCACCTTCTTTCCAAGCTTTTCCAGATCGTTCTTCAACTCGATCACTCTGGTGAGCATCAACTGCCCCTCCTTGAGTCCAACCACAAGTCCGATCGTATCAGCATCCAATGCTTTGTATATAGCAAGTACAGATTTCTTCTCAAGTTCTTGAGCGAATTTTGTCACATCCCTTACTTCATCATAGTATGGATCAAGTATGTACGTTGGCTTTCCGCTTGAAATTGCAACACCAGCAGCATGGAATGAACTCTGTCCGAGATAGACGTAAGCATCAACACTATCCTTAACATCAAAGGCGGGATAAAATTCACAGCCAAATACCTGACCATCATTCAACTGTCCTTTACCCTTGCCAACTATAACATCGAAACCATGCTTTTCCAAAACTTCCTTTACATTATTTACCTGATGCAAATGTTGACTGTCAGTTATAATCGATAATGTTTTGTAACTCTTCAGTTCTGTAGCACACTTTTGTGAGACTGAATCAAAACTTATATCGTCCAATGCATCAACTAACACAATTTTACTGCCAAAATCTTCTATCGATATTGTGTGACCAATATGGAAGAGTATATCTGCTCCGATCATATCTGCTGCATGCGAGTTTATGTCGCAAGAGCCATAACATGTGTCACCAATTATGTATACGCTGATACCAAACTCATTGCTTACATTGTCTGCAACATCCTGTATCTTAGAAATTATACCTTCAGGTCCGTTGAAAGCAACAACTCGAGGCTTCCTCTCCCTTATTACTTTGTAGATCTTTTGCTCATCTATTCGGATCAAATTAAGCATTGTAGCTTAATTTGACGCTATCTTTATACCTAATGGTAAGCATACCTTAATCCTTATGTTGATTACAAAACATTTTCTGATATGCTACATAATATTTAATACCGTGCAAGCAATAGACGATCCATGCCGAAAGCCTTCGTCCTAATTAATGCGGAACTTGGTGCTGAAGACTCGCTCATCAAAGAGTTAAAGGGCGTAGAAAACGTTAGCGAAGTTTATGTTGTGTACGGTGTTTATGACATTGTAGCCAAGATTGAAAGCGATAGCATGGAGAAGGTCAAGGAAACTATAACGTGGAAGATCAGAAGGCTTGAGCGTGTTAGATCGACTCTGACAATGATAGTTGTTGAAGGTTAAGCAAGATGCAATTTTTATCTATTGGTTTTGATGACACTGACAGTAGGCAAGGCATGTGCACTACTTACCTTGCGTACAGGGTAGTTGATTTTCTGTTAAAACAAAATGCAAAGTTTGTTGATTATCCACTGCTGATCAGGCTTAATCCAAATATCCCGTGGAAGACTAGGGGTAATGGCGCAGTAGCTTTACGAATTGTAGTTGATAACATAGAAACAATTATTGAAGGTGTAAGGGCACTCGTTGAACAGAACTCACATTTGGGTATAGGTGCAAATCCGAGTTCGGTGTTTTATATTGGTGACAAAATTCCTAATAGTATCAGAGAGTTTGCTGAGAGAGCACTTTATGACGTCCTAAGCAGAAAGAAGGCCTTTGAAGTTGCTACTGATAATAGCGTCAAATGCTATACACTAGGCAACGGTATGGGCGTTGTTGGTGCTTTAGCTGCAATTGGCAATCCACTAGAACAAGATCATACATTTGAGTTCATCGCATATAGGAAGGAGCAAAACTGTGGAAAACATAGGCTGCTATCTAAAGGTAGTGTTATTGCGATGAGCAAGCAGACTTATCCTAACACATACAATAACTATGATTACAGGCATGAACGTGTATTGATTGCTCCTCACGGTTCAGATCCGATCTTTTGTGGAATTAGGGGCGAAGATCCAAACACAGTTCTACAGGCATTCTTTATGCTTGATATTTCTGAAGAGCTGGAAGGCTACATGGTATTCCGCACAAATCATGGAACAAACATGCACTTGGCACAGCAATTCGATTTATCAAACCTGAAGACATACACTTCTGGTCACATTACAGGTACGGTTGATGGTGAACCGTCTGTGATAGCAGGTGGGCATGCTTTTTTCAAAATACGAAACGACCTAGGTTCGGCTCTATGTGCGCTTTACGAACCGACGGGTTTGAGTAATTTAGCATCAAAGTTGTGTCATGATGATTTGATTGAAATTGGAGGAGGAGTACGTAAGGCAACTTCAAAACATCCAAAAGTTATCAATGTTGAATACATTCACATTTTGAAGCTCACCAAGAAGTTTGCATATATAAATCCGTTGTGCAAAATATGTAGCAGAAGAATGAAGTCCGAAGGAAAGAAAAAAGGATACCAGTGTGAGCATTGTGGGTTTAAAGATCCTAAAGTACAGAAGATCAGACTAGAGTTGCCAAGAGAAACGAAGGATGGGTTATATGTGCCAGTACCAAAGGCACAGAGACATCTAACAAAACCGCTTCAAAGATATGGCATGGAGAAGAAAGCACGCAAATTAAATTTCAACTCAGATTGGTTCTGTAAGTTAGTAGCGGGGGGTGGACTATCAGGAGAGAGTTATACTTCACTCCTCTTGAACCACCGCTCTGCGGGTATCTCACCAATTTAGTTATGAGCCCGCCGGGATTCGGCCCCACTTGGGTTGACCTGGCTTAGGGAAGAGATTTTTCCCCACCCCGCTACAAGTTTAGATGAGGAATACGGATAGCTATTAAACCTTTGCCAAGTTTTGTTTGATGAAAAAAATATTTAAAAAAATTATCTTAATTTTCTTGAGTCTCTATGTCTATCAGGTTTGTACCACGATCCTTCTATCACGTCTTATTGCAACTATATCTTCGGGAGAAATGAAAATAATTCCGGGGCCACAACTTCAGAGATCTTCATTATAACTGATGAATTCCATACATTAAAAACCTTCCTTCATCTTTTATTAGCCATGAACAAAATGGCTGTAATAATTGGTTCCATAGCTGCAGCAGTTATTGCAGCCATACTGGTATCATTTCCAACTGCTCCTGTTCCCATACCATCACCTGCACAAATCAATGCTACTGGAATTGAAGTAGTCGCTACACAACTTAAGGTACCATGGGCAATCGACTTTACGGATGATGGAAGGATATTCTTTACCGAGCGCATTGGAACAGTTAGGGTGATAAAAGATGGAATGTTGCTTGATGAGCCAGTATTTGCAACAGAGGTTGCGAAGGTTAGCGAAGCAGGAATGCTAGGTCTAGCTTTGGATCCAAACTTTAGTGAAAACCACTTCTTCTACATTTACTATACATATGTTGAAAATGGCAATCTGTGGAATAGGGTGGCAAGGTTAACTGAGCAAGACAACGAAGCATCTGATCATAAGGTTTTGATAGACAAGATACCCGCAGCAGGATTACACGATGGAGGCAGAATAAAGTTTGGCCCAGATGGGAAGTTGTACATAACAACTGGAGATGCTGCAAATCCAAGCTTATCTCAAGATCTAAACTCGTTGGCTGGAAAGATTCTAAGGATAAGCCCAGATGGTACAATACCAGATGATAATCCATTTCCAAATTCGCCAGTTTATTCATACGGACACAGAAATCCCCAAGGACTTGCATGGCATCCAGATACTGGCGTGTTGTACTCAACTGAACATGGTCCAACTGGCAACGATGAGATTAACATCATAAAAATAGGCAAAAATTATGGCTGGCCGATAGAGCAGTGTTCTGGTGCTCAAGAATATGCTAAATCAATTGTATGCTATACAGTCACCATAGCACCTGCAGGGGCTACATTTTATTCATCTGACAAACTGCCATACAAGAACAATTTATTCTTTGGAACTTTAAGAGGAGCTCATGTAGAGCAAGTGAGCTTTGATGAGCAAGGGAATGTTGCGAGGCTGGAAAACTTTCTGGAAGGATTTGGCAGGATAAGGGATGTTGTTGAAGGGCCAGACGGATACCTGTATATTACTACAAGCAACAGAGATGGAAGAGGATTGCCAGCATCAGATGATGATAAGATTTTAAGGATAACAAAAGCTAGGTGATTCAATTGAAGAGCTCGATACCAAAGTTCTATGAAATGAACCTTGAACAGAGGCTGAAGTTCGTAAAAAGATTTGCAAAGTTGAGCAATAATGATCTAAACGAACTAAAAAATCTTGGAGGATTATCATTTAGCACAGCAAACGGCATGATTGAAAATGTAATTGGAACAGTAGCATTCCCATTAGGCATTGCGACCAATTTTCGAATAAATGGTAAGGAATATTTGGTTCCAATGGTCATCGAAGAACCTTCTGTGATTGCAGCTGCAAGCAATGCAGCAAAGATCGCAAGAGTAAGAGGTGGCTTCACTGCAAGTGCCGACAAGTCATTGATGATCGGACAGATTCAGGTTATCGGATTGCTAGAACCATTTTCTGCGGGTCAAAAGGTACTAAACACAAAAGCAAAGATTCTCAAGGCAGCAAATGATAACAGCAAAACGTTAGCAAAGATAGGTGCAGGTGCAAAAGATATCTCCTTTCGAGTCATAGGTACAGAATTAGCAAATATGCTCATTGTTGAGTTGACAATTGATGTTAGAGATGCGATGGGCGCAAATATTGTGAATACTATGTGCGAGGCTGTTGCTCCATTGATAGAAGAAATAACTGGAGGCCGGGTTCTGCTAAGGATAGTATCAAACTACGCAACGAAGAGACTTGCTAGAGCAAAGGCGATCTTCAGTAAGAAACATCTTGGAGATGAGGAGGTAGTTGATGGCATCTTGCTTGCCCACTCCTTTGCTTCTTCAGATCATTACAGATGCACCACACATAACAAGGGCACAATGAATGGAATTATTGCTGTTGCAAATGCAACAAGCCAAGATACAAGGGCAGTTGAAGCTGGGGCACATTCTTATGCGTGCAGAAATGGAAGGTACATACCGTTAACAGAGTGGAGCAAAAACAAAAACGGAGACTTGGTGGGGAGTATAGAACTACCATTGACTGTTGGTATAGTTGGTGGAGTTGCATCGGTGCACCCTTTAGCTAAAGTGTGCTTGAAGATTATGCGTGTAAAAAGTGCAGGTGAACTCGCATCTGTCATGGCGTCTGTTGGTCTTGCACAAAATCTTGCTGCTTTGCGAGCATTGGTTTCTGAAGGGATACAGAAAGGGCATATGCGCTTGCACGCAAGAAATGTTGCAACTATAGCTGGCGCGGAAGGAAAGTTGATCGATCTAGTTGCTAAGAAGATTGCAGATGAGAATAATATTACTCTGCAAAGAGCTAAAGAAGTCTTAAGAAAAATAAGGAAAGAATGAGACGATGTATAAAGAAATATATCCTAAATTAAGTTCATGCTAAGTGCGAGATATGGTGAATGTAAAGTTTGCCATTCCCAAGGGTAGTATAGAGGAGGCTACCTTCGGGATTCTCGAGCAGGCATGGTCTAGCATACAGGGCAAGGGCAGAATCTACCGTGTAACAGTTAACGATCCTGAGGTTACGCTTAAGCTGCTTAGACCGCAGGAAATACCAACGTTTGTAAAGGAAGGACTTTACGATGTTGGTATAACTGGCAAGGATTGGATAAATGAGACAAACGCAGACGTTAAAACATTAGTAGATCTAGAATATGGCAATGTAAAGCTTATACTTGCAGTACCAAAGACTGCTAACTTCAATTCATTATCGGATATGATAAATGACTTTGCATCAAACGGTAAGACGCTGAGGATATCAACTGAATACCTCAACTTATCTGCATCATACATAAGGCAAAACAGCGAATACAAAAAGCACTTTGGAGAGGTGGATCCAACAATAATCACCCCTTGGTGGAGAAAGGGTAAGAACGACAAGATCCAGATATTGTTATCATTTGGTGCAACAGAAGCCAAGCCGCCCGAGGATACCGATGCAATAATAGACATTACAGAGACTGGAAGAACACTTGAACAAAATAACTTGAAGAGTATCGAAACAATAATGGAGACAACAGCAGTTTTGGTAGCAAACAAGGAGTCATTAAAGGATGCAGAGAAGAAGGAAAAGATCTATGACATCGTTACGCTGCTAAAGGGAGTGGTTGACGGAAGAAAGAAGTTACACATTTTCGTGAATGTAAAGAAGGAGAACCTTAACGAGTTAATGAGTACCCTTCCCGCACTAAAGAGACCAACGGTAAGCCCCTTGAGCGAAGAGGGATGGTACAGCGTTAACACTGTGATAAGTAAAGATGAGTTTGTGAAACTAATCCCCACCCTGAGAAGGCTTGCGCAGGGCTTGGTGGTGCATGAACCAAGGCAGATCCTTCCCCTTGAGGAGATTAAACAGGATGAAGAGAGTTAATGTTCGAATTGTCACGATCGATGAACCAATCAAAAATGCAAGAAACCTCCGCACCAAAACATCGATCAGTGACGATCAGGTAAGCAAAGTAAAGGCAATAATGGATGATGTTGCAAAGTATGGCGACAAAGCGTTAATAGATTATACATTCAACTTTGATGGAGTAAGGGTAGATTCGATCAAGGTAACAAGTAAGGAGATCGACAATGCGTATTCACTCGTCAGCAAAGAGCAGTCAAGAGCACTTAAAGAAATAAAGAGAAGGTTGGAGACTGCTGAAAAAGCAGTGATCAAAAGGCTAAAAAAAATCGAAATAAAATTTGATGGAACCACGATCAATAAGTTGCTCAAACCAATTTACAGTGTTGGATGTTATGTGCCTGGAGGAAGGGGAAGATATCCTAGCACAATGATAATGTGTGCTGTACCCGCAAAGGTTGCCGGTGTTAAGAGAATAGTTGCATGTTCGCCTCCCACATTAGATGGAAGTATTGACCCATTGACACTTGTAGCAGCAGATCTTTGCGGCGTGGATGAAGTTTACAAAGTCGGAGGTGCACATTCAATAGCTGCTCTCGCATATGGAACTGAAACTATCAAACCTGTTAGTAAGATCGTTGGCCCTGGAGGATCATATGTGACAATTGCAAAAGTTCTAGCATCAAGCAAGGTCTCAATAGATATGCTCGCAGGTCCAACCGAACTTCTCATATTTGCCGACGAGTCTGCGGATGCAAAATGTCTAGCATTGGACATTATCTCACAGGCAGAGCATAGCACAGATACCTTTTGCGGACTGGTCACATGCTCAAAGAAACTTGCTTATGATGTTGTATCCGAATTATCTAGCACGATTGACAGAATTGATAGAAGCGATATTGTGTGCAAGAGTCTTCAAGAAAACGGTTTCATTGCGCTTTGCAAGAATTACAATGATGCAATTAAGTTTACCAATGAACTTGCAACGGAGCACCTGCAGATAATTACCAAAGATGCGCAGAAAGTGAGTAAGAAGATCGAATCAGCAGGTCTTATACTCCTTGGCGAATACACACCATCTGCTGCAAGTGATTATGCGTTTGGCTCTAATCATGTTTTGCCAACACTTGCATTTGCAAGATCAAGATCATCATTGTCATGTTTGGACTTTGTTAAATTGACTAGCATTGTTGAAAGCAGCAAGTCAGGTTTGAAGAAAATAGCTAATACCGTAGAATCTATGAGCAAAGCCGAAAATCTGCCGAACCATTATTACGCAATAAAGGAGAGACTTAAATGAGCAGGTGGATGAAGTCAAGAATATCATCACTGTCAAGAATATCTGGCTACCAGAAACCAGAGAAGTACAACAATGTTTTAAGAATGGATACAAACGAGAATTTAGCTCTTCCCAAGCAGTTTGTATCAAGAATAATGCTTGAGGCTTCAAGAAAGACTGATCTGCGTGAGTATCCAAGCCAGCAGTTTGATGAATTGCGAACTGATCTCAGTAAGTATCTTGATCTTCCAAAAGAGTGCATTGCTGTAGGCAACGGTTCGGATCAGATAATTGATCTTTTGCTATCAACCTTTACTGCTTATGATTCAACTACGATCACAGTAAAACCAACATTTACATTTTACAAGGATAGGTGCAATCTGCACTCCGTAAAGGTGAGAGAACTTAAGCTCGATAATAACTTTTCATTCGATGCAAACAAACTCCTTGCAGTGGCTAAGGACGCCAAGATATGCTATATCTGCTCCCCAAACAACCCGACCGGAAATCAGTTTGATAAAAAAACAATGCTGGATCTAATAAGATCATTTCATGGGCTTGTGATAGTCGATGAAGCTTATGTAGAATTTGCAGATTATTCGCTAAAGGATCATGTAACGAAGTGCGACAACCTTATTGTGCTCAGGACGATGTCCAAATCATTCGGAATTGCTGGTGCAAGAGTTGGTTACATGGTTGCTAACAAAAAGACATCAGAGTTGTTCGTCAATACGATACAGTATCCATATGCTCTAAGCAGTTTGTCATTAAAGATAGCGAGCATAGCACTTTCTAAATTAAATTATGTCAGACTCGTTATAAATCAGGTCAAAAAGGAGCGAAAGAGAATTTATGATGGAATCAACTCAATAGATACTGCAACTGCGTTTAGATCAAACGCTAATTTCGTTCTATTTGAAGTTGGAAGAAAGTATCAAACTGTCTATAGAAACCTAATAAAGAAAGGTATCCTCGTGAGGAGTATCGGAGATACTGGCAGTCGTAAGGGGTGCTTGAGAGTAACGGTCGGAACTAAACTCATGAACAACAGGTTTCTCAATGCACTAAAAGTGGTCTGCAAATGAGCAGGTACAGGAAGATTGCAGATAACATCTTAGTTAATGAGGATAGTCTACACAAGTTCAAGAATTTAGAATGCGCGATATTTGATTGTGATGGCACACTTGTTGATATTAGAAATTCATACAACGCATGCATAAAGAAGACAGCTGGCTTTATGCTTGAGCGGCTGATCGGAGGAAAGCAGTGGTACGATCTTGTTAGCGATGAACTTATCCTGAAGTTTAGAATGTCTGGTGGGTTCAACAAGGACACAGATACAAGTTATGCTTCGATACTTTCTGCCTTTGCAGCAAAAACCAATGATGTGGAACTTGCAAGAAAGTTTGTTTTGAATATTGCAACCCACGCGGATGAATTAGGGTTAAGATCGGTTGAGCAGTATCTTTCAGACAATGGATACAGCGGATTGGTAAAGAAAGTGAAAGAGGAGTTGAATTATCCAGGACTAGTAGGTTCAAGCCTATTGAGTACGGTTTTTGACGAATTCTTTTACGGTAAGGAACTGTTTATCAAACTTTATGGATTGCAACCTAGATTCAATAATTCAAATGGATTTATTGAGAAGGATGATGTTGTGGTTTCTTACAAAAGCACAGATGACCTGTCAAAGATGTTCAACGGAAAGATTGCTATAGTGTCTGGAAGAAGTAAACTAGCTACCGAATATGCGTTAAAGCCGATTTTGCATCACTTCAATATCGATGCAAGTGTATTCATCGAAGATGAAGAAAAGAGGGTAATGAAGGACAACCTTCAGATCAGAGTTAACAAACCTGAGCCATATGCCTTGCTAAAAGCAATCAAGGCATTAAATGCAAAGAGTGCATTATCTGTAGGCGATTCCGCAGAAGACATAATCACGGCGAAAAAAGCATGTGAAAATGTTACGACAGTATTTTGTGGGGTCTATGGCATCGGAATTGACATCGATGCACTACTCAAGATGTTCATGGAAAGAGGTGCGGATGCAATAGTGGAAAGTATTAATCTTTTGCCCACATTTTTAAAGTCAATTATGAAATAAATCCTAATGCTTTTTAGTGGGATCGTATGGCAATGATTCGTTTGAGAAAAAGCAAAGTTGAAAGAATAACCAAAGAAACAGTTGTTAAGGTAGAGTTGAAGATAGATGGCAAGGGAAAAAATTCAGTTGAGACAACAATACCATTCTTGGATCACTTGATAAGTACGATAGCGAAGCACAGCATGATGGATCTAAAGTTAATTGCGAAGTCGAAAGATAAGATAGTGCACCATATAGCAGAAGATGTTGCATTAACCCTTGCAAATGCCATGGACAAAGCGCTAGGTAATAGAGAAAAGATATTCCGCTTTGGGTACGCAATTGTGCCAATGGATGATGCGTTAGCCTTTGCTGCAGTTGATCTTGTTAAAAGACAATACTACACACTCGATCTAAAACTAAGCAGGATGAACATAGAGGGAATGTCCAAAGAAGATCTAGAACACTTCTTTCGCTCTTTGGCTCAAAATATGAATGCATGCACACATATTGTAGTGCAGTATGGAAGTAACGATCACCACAAGGTGGAGGCAGCAACGAAGGCGTTGGCGGTAGCATTAAGGATTGCATCCAGTGTGGATAGAAAGGGAAGAGGGGTACCTAGCACTAAGGGTGCAATGTAATTTTGGTCAAGTTAGCAATCTTCGATTACGGTTCTGGCAACTTGTTCAGTCTAAAGGCTGTACTTGAACGTCTAGGTGCAGAAGTGGAGATAATAAAGCAACTTGAAAACCTGGAAACTTTTGATGGCCTAGTTTTGCCTGGCGTCGGAAATTTTGATCCTGCAATTAGGAGCATAAAGAACTACATGAAAGAATTAGACAAGGCAATGAAGAGTGGCATATCAATGCTAGGTATCTGTTTAGGCATGGAGATGCTCTTCGACAGGAGTGAGGAAGGCAGATTGAAGGGCTTGGGCATACTCGATGGTGATGTTGTTATGCTACCCAGGAATGTGAAGATTCCGCATATGGGCTGGAACAATTTAAAATTTGTCAAGGAGAGCAAGTTGCTAGAAGGTCTTAATGATAATGCATGGGTCTACTTTGTGCACTCCTATCGCACAAGACCAAAAAACAAGAGCATCATAATTGCAAACTCAGAATACGGTTCTGAATTTCCTGCGGTGATAGAACACAAGAAGAACCTATTTGGTACGCAATTCCATCCAGAAAAATCTGGTGACATCGGAGCAGTTATGTTGAAAAACTTTCTGCAAGTGTGCAAGAAATGAAGATCATTCCAGCAGTAGACCTTCTCGATGGCAAGGTCGTTAGGCTTGTAAAGGGAGATCCAAAGAAC
Source organism: Nitrososphaerales archaeon (assembly GCA_046759465.1). Classification (GTDB taxonomy): domain Archaea; phylum Thermoproteota; class Nitrososphaeria; order Nitrososphaerales; family UBA213; genus JBHICH01. The sequence goes on along the minus strand of JBHICH010000017.1, from coordinate 12,470 downwards.
AAAACAGTTTACAGCGACGACCCAGTAAACACAGCAAAGGAATGGGAGAAGGATGGCGCAGATGCTTTGCATATAGTTGACTTGGATGCAACTTTAACAACTGGTAACAACGCCAGCATTGTGAATGAAATTGCTAAGCAGACTAGGATTCCAGTTCAAGTTGCTGGTGGAATAAGGAGCGTTGATTTTGCCAAAAATCTGCTCAAGAATACGGACAGGATCGTGCTGGGAACTTTAGCTTATAAAGACCCAGCAAGTGTTGGAAAGCTAATCAAAGAGTTTGAAAGTCAAAGAATAGTAGTTGCAATAGATCAGATGCATGGAAAGGTGATGATAGACGGCTGGCGAAGGTATTCCGGAATGGATACGTTCGATGCTATTGAGAAGTTCAAGAAATTTGGCATTAGATACTTCTTTTTAACCAGTATAGATAGAGATGGTACATTACTAGGCCCCGATGTTGATCTGCTTAACAAGACCTGCAGGATTAAGAATGTTAGCGTAATTGCGAGCGGCGGTATCTCTAGTAATGAAGACGTTACCAAGGTCAAGAAAGCAGGTGCATATGCAGTGATACTTGGCAAAGCGCTTTACGATCGAAAGATAGATATCAAGAGTGTGAAGGTGCTTGCACAATGACTTTGGCCAAAAGGATAGTTCCCTGTTTGGATGTTGACAACGGAAGGGTTGTAAAAGGAACACATTTTATTGAAATAAAAGATGCTGGAGATCCGGTTTTGCTTGCGGAACGTTATAGCAAGGAAGGTGCTGATGAGTTGGTATTTTTGGACATAACGGCATCTGAGCAGGGAAGAGAGACAATGAAGAACGTTGTTAGAGAAGTTGCAAAAGTGATCGATATTCCATTTACCGTTGGAGGAGGAATAAGAAGCATGGATGATGCTAGAGATGTTTTACTCAATGGTGCCGACAAGGTATCAATAAACACAGCAGCTGTAAAGAACCCTCGCCTGATAACAAGGTTGATGAAGATATTCGGGAAGCAGTGCGTTGTTCTTGCAGTCGATGCGAAGCGCGCATACACCAACTTGCAAAAAAAGAATGTTATGAGTGCAGATGGCAGAAAGTTCTGGTACGAAGTCTATATCTACGGAGGCAAGAAGCGAACTGGTAAAGATGCAATCTCATGGGCAAAAAGGGCAGAGAAATTTGGGGCTGGAGAGATCCTGCTAACCAGCATAGATATGGATGGCACGCAGGAAGGATACGATATCTTGCTCACAAAGAAGATCAGTAATGCTGTCAACATACCAGTTATAGCATCTGGAGGCTGTGGAGAGCCAAAGCATATGCTAGATGTCTTCAAGTTTGGTAATGCGGATGCAGCTCTAGCAGCATCGATATTTCACTATGAAAGGTACCCCATTGCAAGAGTCAAGAGCTACCTTATGGAAAATGGGATCGAGATCAGAATTTAGGATAATAGTATATATGGATAAAATCTGCTCAATGGTGTAGATAGGTATGGATAAAGTGCTTGAAGAGTTAGACTTCAAGAAGGAAGGCGGATTGATACCAGTTATTATGCAGGACATAAATACAAAAGAAATTTTAACCTTGGCATATGCGAATAAGGAAGCACTGGACTTGACAGTCAAAAGTGGCAAGGCATGGTTCTGGAGCAGACAAAGAAAGAAGTTATGGATGAAGGGAGAAGAGTCTGGCAACTACCAAACGGTAAAGAAGGTCTTGGTTGATTGTGATTCAGATGCACTTGTTTATCTAGTCGAACCTTCTGGACCAGCTTGCCATACGGGTAAGAGAACATGCTTTCATAATGAGCTTCATTAGTACTTATTTACATACAAAGTGAATTACCAGGCAAGATGCAGTAGCGGATAGTCAACATAACTATATAAGATATGATCAAAAGTTTAGTAATACTAAAATGCTCCTTAGAGGGTTTTATTAACCATACTTATCGGTGAATGGATGATATGGGTACAGTCAAGGCATTGAAGTGTAGAGAATGCGGTAAGGAGTATGAGCCAAAGCTAAAGTACATTTGCGACGAATGCTTTGGTCCGCTCGATGTTGTTTACAGCAGCACCAAGGTTACCAAGGATACATTTGTTCTAAGAGAAAAGACATACTGGCGTTATTTTGAACTCTTACCAATTTCTGATAAAGTAAACATTGTAAGCCTAAATGCTGGCTTTACGCCATTGCAAAGAGCTGATAGGCTTGCAAATTCGTTAGGATTGAAGGACCTTTACATCAAGAATGATAGCGTCAATCCAACCTTTTCTTTCAAGGACAGACCTGCTGGCGTTGCTGTCTCGAAGGCAAACGAGGTCAAGTTAAATGCTGTAGGATGTGCATCTACTGGCAACCTGGCAAGTGCAACGGCAGCACATGCAGCGAAGGCAAGTATGCCTTGTTACATCTTTGCGCCAAGCAACCTTGAACCAGCAAAGATATCACAGGCATTAGCGTATGGTGCAGAGTATATTGGCGTTGATGGCACTTATGATGATGCAAACAGGTTGGCAGCGCAGATTGCAGACAGCAAGGGCATTGGTGTTGTTAACGTTAACATGCGACCGTACTATGTTGAAGGCTCTAAGACACTTGCATTTGAGGTTGCAGAACAATTGTCATGGCAGACGCCTGATCACCTAGTTGTGCCAGTTGCAAGTGGAGCAATGTTAAACTCAATCTGCAAGGGCTTTGAAGAGCTACAAGAATTGGGCCTGCTGAATGGCTTGGCAAACTTGAGGGTTACTGCTGCGCAAGGGAAGGGCTGCACACCAATTGTAGACGCATTCAAGCGTAATACTGAAGAGATAATACCTGTAGAGCATCCAGACACGATTGCAAAGAGCCTTGCCATTGGAGACCCTGGGGATGGTCTTTATGCGTTGCGAAGACTCAAGCAGTACAATGGCTTTGCCGAAGATGCCAGCGATGAGGAGATTATAGACGCTATAATACTTTTGGCAAAGACCGAGGGAATATTCACAGAACCAGCTGGAGGAGTTGCCGTTGCTGCACTGAAGAAACTCGTTGAAGACGGCAAGATAGACAAGAACGAATCAGTAATCTGTTACGTTACTGGCAATGGGCTGAAGGCAACTGAAGCGATCATGGATGCAATACCAGAACCAAAGATTGTTAAGCCAGATATTAGACAGTTATCTGCAGTCATAAGGTGATCTTTTGGCTAAGGTTGAATTTGTTATACCTTCAGTTTTGAACAAGGGCGAAGGAGAGAAGAAGGTGAGCGTTGATGCTGACACATTACAGGATGCTATACATGCTATAACATCAATCTTCGGTGAAGACTTTTCAAGGAGAGTCTTGGATTCCAATGGCAAGCCTAGATCGCTGGTAAATATTTACATCAACGGAAAAAACATGCGTTTTACTGGCGGTATGACCACATCGCTGAAGGATGGGGATCAGGTAATAATTCTCCCAGCGGTTGCCGGTGGCGTAGACCTTGATAATAAGGAGCTTGAGAGGTACTCAAGACAGATAATGCTTGAGGATATAGGATATGAAGGTCAACTGAAGCTGAGAGAAACAAAGTTTTGCGTTGTTGGTATTGGTGGCTTGGGAACAGTTATAGCTTCTCAACTTGCTGCGATGGGTGTTGGAACATTAAGAATTGTGGATAGGGATGTCATTGAAATATCAAACCTTCATCGACAGACATTATTCAATGACTCTGATATTGGGAAGGTCAAGGTTGAGGTCGCAGCCAAGAGATTGAAGCAGATGAATCCTAATGTTAATGTTGAACCTTTACCAGTTTCGATAACAGATTTTACTGCTTCTAAGGTTGTTGAGGGATGTGGTGTCGTTATTGATGGTTTAGACAGTGTTAATGCTAGATATGCATTAAATGATGCTTGCCTAAAGTTAGGCATACCATATGTTTATGGTGGTGCGATTGGATTGTTAGGCTCTGCTTGCACAATAGTACCAAACCAGACTGCATGCCTACGGTGCATATTTCCAAATCTGGACGATAAAGAGATGCCTACTTGCAGCACGGAGGGCATACACCCATCGGTTTTGTCAGTGATATCCGGTGTTGAAGTTTCTGAAGCTCTTAAGATAATCACTGGCCAGCAACCCCGATTGACAAACAAACTTCTTTACTTTGATCTCAAGGATCTAAGCTTTGATCTGATCGATATTCAGAGGCATAAAGATTGTGCATCGTGTGGAAATGCAAAGAAGGAAGTTGCAACTGTAAGAGATAAACTGCTCGTTGAAGAATTATGTGGAAGGGACATGGGCAAAAGAACCTTTTCCATAACTCCTGTTGATCTACGAAATTTTGATGTTAATGCGATACAAAGACTGGCAGAAAGAAATGGATTTAATGTGGAGACCAGGGGCGATATGGGGATAACCGTGAATCGTGATGGTAAACTATCGCTTAGTTTGTTAAAGAGTGGAGCAGCAGTAATAGTTGGCGCAAAAGATGAGAAAGATGCCCTTTGCATATACAGGGAGTTCGTAAAGCTGTAAAGCAAGGACTAAAGGTTAAATATATTCCGTCAAGTTTTCCCACATATGAGTTCTAAGCCACTTGTAATTGGATCTATAGTTGTTGGCATAGCAGTGGGTTACATCGCTGGATTTCTAACCTATTACGATACATTGAGTGATTTGCAGGGCCCAAGTGTAGCAGCTTTACAGACAGAACTTGATACATTGAAGAGCGATCTGGATAAGGCCAACATAAGACTGTCTGTGTTGAGCGAGGACAATGAAAAACTTAGGTCAACGCTGACAGAGATAAGGGCAAATAATGAAGCTCTGCGGAAGCGTGTAAATTCGTTGCAAACATCTTTAAGCGATCCAGATGGATCACTTGCAAGAATTGAAAATGGTATAAAGCTGGTCAAGATGGCTTCTGAACCGATGCCATTTGAAGGTGAGGAACTTTCTGAATGGAGATTAATGGTAGTTAATGAAACGGCAAAGCTAGACTCAGAACTTGTTCCAACAATGCTTGGGCTTGTTGATGCGTGGGTTGATATTGTGCAGCTTGAAGAGAATGAGCCAGAACTAGGTACCCCCGAATGGAACGAGTGGAATGTTGAGTGGCAAAATAAGGCGCTTACATACATAAGCAGTTACAATATTGCTTTATCTGAAATAAGCAGGATAATAATTGATGATATAGATTCTCTGAAAGTTTCTCTTAGCGGCTAGCCCTGCTCAACGCTTCTGCAGCCATGTCAAAGTATCCTAGCCTTGCAACTACTATGATTGCGACTGTAATTGCGATCGGCAATACGATAATTGCTGCCAAACTTGCTGTGAATACTATTATTGAGAGCATCAAAACAGATAGTGCTACTGGTATAGATGATGCGTAACTTAGGTTCTTGGCATTGCTTATCGTTGAAGATGCAATGAAGAGCGCTAGAGCATATAGGGGGATCGATGCAAGATAACTGTATCCCATATCATTGAATGTTGAAAATGCTACAACCGGTACAGTTGCAATCGAAATTCCAGATGCCAAGGCAAGCATTCCACGTCCTGGCTTTGCACCTGCGGCTATGCTCAGACCCTCTGCTGCTATTACTGATAGGATCCATCCCAACGCTATGGATTCTACAACGCTACCATGATTCACAGGTAGTAATAATAATTGGCTTGAAGTTGGGTAGATCAAGATGTAAAGTTGTAAGACAGCAATTATCGTTATTATTGATGCGTACTTGTTGCGTATGGCTGGTAAGATGAAGGAATTGTACCATGCCCGCTTCGGCAGTTGAAGGATTGTATGCTTTGAAAATAGATCACGACCCTTTTGTGACAGGAGGTATCGTTTCTGCTCGTCCTGTGTAACATACTCTGTCATCCTTGAAAGGTGATGGTATATCGAACCGGCGCTCATTCCAGTCTCTGTCTTGAGATCCTTAATCGTAATGGGTCCCTTTCTGGCAATTACTTCTAACATCTTCTGTCTTGGATTCTCTTCCTTGCTGGTGGTCACGGATGAATTTTGAGAACTCTGTATTTAAGATATCTGTCTTTGGGAGAGCAGATACTTACTGGTTATAAGACTATTTCTAGTAATGAACCGGTGCTAGGCTTTTCTGTCGGCATACAGATATTCCCCAACACATTTTGGCTTTGTTAGATTTTTGCCCCAGCTCTTAATTTTGTATCTTTAGGATTCCTTAATACCAAAAAGACGATTGAGAAATGGCTATAGCTATGGCTGTAAGGTTTAAATTCTGACTCCAAAGAGAATATTCGAATGGCTTCCTATAACGAGGGGGAGAGGGGACTTACTTTCATCAATGGTATAATCGCTGGTGCAGGCGCAGTTATAGCCATCATGGCTTACGTGTTTATGCAACTGGTGGGTAGATTTGAGGGTGTGATGGGCATAACAACATATGAAATGCGTGTTGCAATCATTTTAGGCGTAATTGTATGTGCTGCAGCTATTGGCTATGAGTTTTACAGGAAGAAGCAGATCCAGAAGGGAGTTCAGAGCCAAGGTGCAGCAACTTGAAGATAGCGTACATAATTGCTCCTCTTGTGGTTGCAGTAGTTTTCTTGATCTTTCCTTTTGTACTTTATTCAGGTAACATGATTATGGTTGTAACCTCTGACAGCATGTTGCCAACACTGAAGCCATATGATATGATCGTTGTAGAGAAAGATGGCATTGACGGAGTAAAGGTTGGAGATATAATTGCCTTCGATTCGCATCTGGAAGGAATAGGCATCATTGTGCATAGGGCGGTTGAAGTCCTTGATGATGATGGCGAGATCGGTATAAGCACGAAGGGAGACAATGTTGGTGAGCCTGATGGGTGGACAGTGCATGATGAAGATTTTATCGGGAAGGTCGTAAACAGCACTCCTAGCATGGGTATCTTTCTTATTGAACCTGTTAGGTATGCAATAGTTGCTGTGATAGTGATAACATCCATATCACTTCTTAGAGAAGTAATGGTAAAGCCTAAAGCTGCGTAATAATTATTATGAAATTGGGGGATTGTTTGAAGTGTATGGATCGCAGAGAATGCTCTCTTTGCCGCAAGGAGTCAGAGTTTAGATAGAGCGTTTAGAAGTATGTTATATCAGGTTATATTTGGGGTTAATTCTTTTGATAAGACGTTTATGCTGTCTATATAGAAACCATATTTCACTTGTGTAAAACTTATTGATGCCTTCACAGAACAAAGCGTAGCATGAATAAGAAACAGAGAACGATGTTAGTATCAATAACAATAGTGACATTAGTAGGGGCGATGCTTTTGCTCAGCGGAGTTTTGAATATGCACATAGCAGATGCTCAAAGCGATGGTAGGTATGGTGGAAACAGTCCTCCTGGTAATGCTGCAAAGATAATTGTTGAAATAGAGAGTCCGTTCGGTTTTGAAAGGATAACCTCCTTCAAGACATTCAACACAGATAATCTAATGAAGAGAACGGGGTATTTCACACTGAAACTGCAAGGTCCAATAATGGATGACAAGAGAACCTTACTGCACTGGATTGCTCAGGATATAGGAAAGATGCCTGATGGTTTGGCAGCAGATGGAATAGAAACACATGGAGGAAGGGCAGCAAAGATGACAAAACCAAGGGAAGGTGTAACAGTAGACATGATACCAATGACTGGAAAGGTAACATTACTGATATTGGAGTACTACCAGGGTATGTTTGAACATCATCAACTTCGTAAGCTCGAATTTTCGGGTTGCCATGTGGCTGGATATCATCTTGGTACATTATATGATAATGATAGACCATACCTTGAAGAAACTCGAATCCAACATTATGAACAGGTTGACTTTGCATGCACCAATGTAAAAGACTTGAAGGGGATGAACATGAATAGCAGACAAGTCATGGTTGAAAGAGCGATGGGCAACGAAGATAGGGAGATAATGAATGAGAAGGGGGAGCTTCTAATCACATCAAGAGAGTACAGGCAACCAATAGTGATGAACAACTTTGTAAAGGAAGAATCGGCGAAATCACTCAGGCAGGAAGTTGTAACAACAATATTGTCTGATAAGGTATACTACAAGACAGGTGATGTGGCAACATTCACCGTAACATTTACAGACCTAGAAGGCAATGGGATCGATCCCGACGCAATGAAGGCATACTATGACGGCAAGATGATACAGCTGGAAAGGCAGAATACTGGTGTCTATACATACGTAACACTTGGTCTTACCAAGGCACATCACCAGCTCATTATAAATGCTGAAAAGGTAGACTTTGCAGCAGACACAACATACCTAACAATACCGATGCACCGAATAAGCTAACCAGACAACCTTCTTCTTTTTTATCGGACTTGGAATACCCCTGCAATTACAAAGGGGTAATAATACCTTCAAGTTGAATGTTTCCTCACAAATTTTCTGATTTTACCTTCAGCAATTAGATGTTTTGCTTTTGATCATGTTAGAAAATCTAGGTAGGCTACGCTGCAACAGTAGGACAATCGTAATTAATGAAGTTAAAATGATTACCTGTGTAAAGGGAAACTCTGGCGCAACGAAGTACGATCCCCTTCCTAAACTTTCATCATAGATGAACATAACTTTACTAACAGTATCGGGAAGCAAGAAGAGTATCTCACCTCTAACCTCTTCGCCTTGTTTCAACTCTCCTCTCTTGAGAGGGTTATTCATCAGGTGAAAGTTCTGTATATCAGCTGGGTACAGGTTGCCATCTTGATCCTTGACAAAGGTATAGGTTGGATTGTATAATATTATCGCAGTGCCCAAATTTTTGATTGAAATATCAACAAGGTAGAAGGTTGGAGACTTGTTCAGAAGCTCATCATTTATAGTAAGTTGTGTCCTATCATCAGAAAATATTCTGCCCTTATTGGATGATAATACCCAATCACTCTTTAGCACTGGATCAGCTGGACTTTTGATCTTGGTAAGATCAACAGTAAGTTTTGTACCTTCAAACTCCTCCCAAACAAGTGAAGATGTAGTAGCATCATTTGGCAGAACAAAAGCCAGTCTTCCCTTCAGTATATCATTTGAGGCAATCCTTATTGGCAGGATCGTACCCATCAATGGACTGGCCTGGCGTTCGTTACCATCAGCATCAATCAACTTTGTAAAGAATGGATTAAAGACTCTAGCACCAGGTTCTATATTCTTGAAGATCACTTCAACACTTACACGCTTTTTCTTCTCCCCAAATTCTGCTTCCCGGACATCTATAACGTAGATCTGCACCTGTTCGTTGGTGACAACTTCATTCACCAGTCCAGTTGTGGTCGCAAAGGAATGGCCCAATAACATCGGAAATACAAAAAGTGGAAGAAGAAAGAGTATTGTATGATGTAGCACACAGCAGTGAATGATGATCCAGCATTAATGGCTTTTGGACGGATCTTTGTTAATAAATAAGGATTAGAATCAAATAATATACTATACCGGGTAAACATCGAGAAATGTGTCAATAATTGCGTGCTATTATAACGCGCTAGAAGTCTATCTGGCTTAAAACCAGTTCTTAGGCTCTATCTGCGACCAGTTGACGAAGAGAAGAATTTTACTCTAGGTCAATACGGTATCTTTACCTGTGCTAGTATGCTACTCTGCTAGGTCTTCTCTCTGTACTGTCTCAGTATAGCAAAGACTCTAGCAGACTAACTAACTAGCAGAGTAGCATGCGTAAAAATACAAATCTTTACTAGACCCCCAGCAGACTAGCATTCCTTACTCTAGTGATACGTGCTAGAGGTCTAGCAGACTAGCATAACTTTTTGAGCGAATAAGTCAAATACCAGCATAACGCAAAGTCTACTATGAAGCGCGAGACGCACAACAGTATGACCAAGAACCTGCTTCCTTGGGTTCACTCTAACACTATCAATAAAGTCAACAAAGCTTTGGACAGCCCCGACCCTATGTTAAGTCTAGGTACAAGTCTGAAGGCATAGGTTAAGGATGACTACTGGTGGCAGTCAGCTCGCAACCCCTCTTCCGTATTGCTTGTGACGCACAATTCTAGGCTAAAACGGCTCTCGTCTGCACGATAGTGTATAAGTTCATGAGTTAGCATTATCTTACAATTTTGATAAAAATGCAAACAGATGGACCTTTTGTTCATAAATCTTATATAGTAATGTTTGTTGCCATAGTGTAGTACGGTGTATGCAGATGGACACTAAGTACGTTAGAAAACGCGTTAACGCTATTTTCATTGCTGTAATACTAGTAGCAAGTACGTTTACGGTTGCAGGTGCTTTCCCATTCTTTACACAACAAGCGGAAGCACAGGGACTGCAGTTGAGAATTTCAATTTCTGAGCGACCGCAGTTTGAAAACCACTTCTTTGGTCCGATGATTGTTCAGGTAGTAGTTGATGACCCCGGTGCTACTGATCCTGATGAGTCAACCGTTGGTCTTCTTGTTCAGGGCTTTACAGTACCAAGGGTTCACCTGACAGATGGTCTTTGGTACCACTTCTTTGCTGAGGAAGACTCGTTCGGCTTGCTTCTAGATGTCTTGACAGATGGTGTTTCAGATCGCAATATCGCTGTTTCTGAAGGTGCAGCAGCCAACGATCCAGCGTTCCTAGCTGATCCCACAATAGGAATCAGAACATTCACAATAATTGATTCTCCTCCAGGCACGGCCAGCTTTGTCAGGGAGATAACCTTAGCACGGGATGCAGTATTCGTTGAAGTGGGCAGGGATGACATATTCCCAACACTACCAGATGCCTTTAGCCCGGCTGGTAACATCAATCCTGATGTAAATATTAATGAAGCTCTTGATGAGGACGCTGCTGATGAGGACGGTGATGGTGTTGATGACACATGTACTGCTGCTGTTCTTGGTGGTGCTGGTGAGCCTGACGATGTCACGGTAGAGGGAAATGAAGAGTGCGACTGGCCATACATCAGGATGAACGGAATCGAAGAGTTAGACATAGTACCAATCAGAGCTGGTTCTGCAAGTGTTGACCTGATATATGATGACTTTGCAGACTCGATAAACAACCAGATAGACAGAGCAACAGACTACCCGCTGCAGGCAGAGATAATAGTCAGCATAACAGACTTCATGTATAACATAAACCCAGTCGAGGAGGATGTGGTTAGCTTTGCGCTGAATCCAGCGACAGGCAATCCAGACAGGGTAATTTACCAGCCAGTCAGAGACTTTGCAGCCGATTTTGTCACGGCCAATCTGCTTGATCTAAATGTCTTGTTTGACTTGGAGTTCGATGAAAGGCAGGTGCTAGATGTAAGTCCGGTGGGCGCTGGTGATGGCCTTGCTGCACTTGTCTTCATGGAGTTCTTTGATGATTCTGCAGGTGCCCTTGTGATCCTTCCAGGAACGTTCGAATTTCCAAATGCGAAGTCAGTAGATGACATACTGGCAGATGCAGTACCCGCTGGTAGTCCGGACCAACCGATAATATCATTCATAGAGAGCGATCCAAACACATCATTCTTCGAAACTATAGATGAAAGAAAGGGAAGCAGGTCAGACATCTTCACCTTATCTAACGACAAGGTAGTAAACTTCGATTACTTCGATATCGTAGTCACTGCAGCTATGACGCTGCATGATGGCTTTACAAGCGTCGATAGAGAGGTTTACGACTCCGCTGATAGGGCTGTATTTACGGTAACAGATCCCGATCAGAATCTGAGAAGCAGAGTAAGTGAAGAGCCTGACGGCAGGCAGTCAAACTCATTCATAAAGGTAGGCGATCCAATACCTGTCGGTAACAACCCAACATTCGATGCCTTCTTTGCAAGGAGTCCAGGTCTTTCACTGCCATCTGATCCTGATCCTGACAATGGAGATGAGTTTGAAGGTTTTGATGTTATAGACAGTGTTGTTGACGTAGCTTGTCCTGGCGGTGGTGGTGTTAGTGATACTGGTAATGGCATCCTTGATGGTGATGAATTATGTGATGACGATATAGCTGGTATTAACGAGGCTAACTTCGTGTTGGTAGAGGATCAAAGTGACATAGACCTAGGTGACAAATTAACCGGCGGACCTGATGGAGGGCTCCTTTGCCTTGACACTGATCGCGATAGCGGAGTAGGTACAGCACCAGGAGGTGTTGGAGGAACCGGTCTTGACTGCGAACTTTCATCGGGTGCTGGTCTAGGAACAGGAACGTTCTTTGCTGCTGATGACGATGTTGAGCCAGCACTATTGCCAACTTTTTCATCAACGGTACTTGGTGGAACCCAGAAGATTGGCATGGAATTTTCGTCAGATGGCATACCCAGCGCTCCTCCAGTTGCGGACCCCGACTGTCCAGCTGTTGTTGCAGACTGTCCAGATCAGTTCAGTGGACTCATAGTAGAAACCGTGATAACGCTCGCCGATCTGAATGTATTCGAGACCTTTTCTGCAACTAAAGGCCAGATAATAGATGTCGGTGACACCGCCACTAACCTAGCATTTCCTGTAGATCCATTTGTGGCTGCGGTATCGGCCTTCGAC
>JBHICH010000016.1:0-33257 GCA_046759465.1 Nitrososphaerales archaeon | reverse complement strand
CGGGAGCTTGCGGAGCTCCAGGACGAGGGATCGAAGCCCTCCGGGCCCGCTACTTTATGGATTAGTTCATGGGTTGCCTCTTGAACGTATGCTTGAATTCATTAGCTAGAATATCAACATCAAATTCAGTTATCGAAGGGAGATTTGTTAAAATCCACTTGCAGTCCAACTTCTAAAACACAAACCTTTCTTAAAGAATCAAAGGGGACTGCCTCATCAAGAGATATGCTAGCTAGCTCTGTGGCCCGTCTGATTCTAGAACTATACGATAACCCAAATATCACTATAATACTTTAATAAATTGTAATTTTATAGAAATCGTAATGTGGAGTAGGGCAGCAATTGTAATTGTATTGCTTATTTTTGTATTTACTCAGTCAGTGCCATACTATACGCAGTCAGCAGAGGCCGCGTTCTCTTCAACGAAAAATCTCAGCAAGAGTTCAGGATTCTCCTCCGATCCAAAAATAGCTGTATCTGGTAGCAATGTGTATGTAGTATGGGAGGATTTTACGCCTGGAAATTGGAACATACTATTCAGGGCAAGTACGGATAACGGGGCTAGCTTTGGCAACATAGTTAATGTAAGTAACACTGCCGAAGAATCAGGTCGGGCACAAATAGCTGTATCTGATAGCAATGTGTATGTAGTATGGCAGGATTTTACAGCTAGAAAGTTTGACATACTATTCAGGGCAAGTACGGATAACGGGGCTAGCTTTGGCAATACAGTTAAGCTAAACAACGATGCTGGATTCTTATCCGATCCACGGCGCTCAGATCCTCCACAAATAGCTGTATCTGGTAGCAGTATCTATGTAGTATGGGTTGATAGTGGCGAGGTATTCTTCACGGGAAGTAAAGATAATGGAGCTAGCTTTAGCAGTGCGATTGAACTAAGTAACAATGCTGCCTTCAACGGAGTCTTCTTCAGACCACAAATAGCTGTATCTGGTAGCAGTATCTATGTAGTATGGGTTGATAGTGGCGAGGTATTCTTCACGGGAAGTAAAGATAATGGAGCTAGCTTTAGCAGTACGTTTAATTTGAGCACAGCGAGTAAAAATGCAACCGCTCCAAAACGGTCGGATTTGCCAGATATAGCTGTATCTGGTAGCAGTGTTTATGTGGTATGGGTTGATTACATTCCTGGAAACTATGATATATTCTTGAGGGCAAGTAAAGATAATGGAGCTAGCTTTAGTAGTGCGATTGAACTAACTAAAATTGCTGCGTTATCAGATCTGCCACATATAGCTGTATCTGGTAGCAATGTGTATGTGATGTGGGTTGATTTTAATCTTGGTCACGGCTTGGACATGTTTTTCAGGGCAAGCAAAGATAATGGAGCTACCTTTGGTAGTGCAGTTAATCTAAGCAGAAATATTGCATTTGCAGCTTTGCCACCAATAGCTGTATCTGGCAGCAATGTGTATGTCGTATCGTCTGTTGGAAATTACGATATATTCTTCATGGCAAGTAAAGATAATGGATCTACATTTAGTAGTGCAGTTAATCTGAGCAACAATATTGGAGACTCGTCCGATCCACATATGGCTGTATCTGGCGACAATGCGTATGTGGTCTGGGAGGATTATGCTCCTGGAAACCCTGACATATTCTTCAGGGCTTTTGTACAGAACGGTTTAGCAGCTGAAACAATGGTATTGCCTACAGAAAACGGATCTATTAACGTGGAGGTAACAATTGATCGGGAGACACTTGAACCAGAAGAGCCGGTCAGATTCACTTTGAGGTTTCTTCATCCCACAACAGGAGAACTACTTCAAAATGTAAACTATTCATTCATGATCACTGACGAAAATGGAAGTAATGTCTTAAATAAAGAAAATTTGTATACTCACGAAGGCGTAGATAGACAATCCGTTACATTTTCAAATACGGGTTCGTTCAGCTTGACAATTGATGTAGCAGGCCTTGGTATTAACAAGCCATTTGATACAATGCATGGTGGTATGGCCAGCACGGCACTAATCGTTGTTCCAGAATTTCCAGTAAGTATTCTGGCAATAATGGCTATAGTAGTGGGAACAGGCATAGCAATAACGCGATTCAGGAATCCGGTATTGCGACAATAAGCAACACATTTCTTATAGCATATGATATTTTACGAATCTGACACACACGCAAGCGCATTTATCGTCGCAGAAGCATTAACAATTGATTCCCACTTCATACCTTCATTTGTACTGTAAAATACAGTTCCATCTGATGTACCAGTATAAACTTCTGTAGGTGCAGACGAATTCACTATCAATGCCCTCCTTCTTACACCCTTAAGCATTGGATATGGCAAGCCATTATGCAACACGGTCCATGTCTCGCCATAATCTTCGCTCTTATACAACAACGCTTGATTTCCAGGAGGTCCCATTGCAATTGCCAGATAGGTAATATTTGGTTTTGTTGGATGTATTGTAACTGCTACCGCATACTTCATATCAATACCATGTCCAATATCAGCCCATAATTCTCCACCACTGACTGTACGATATATTCCTCCACCAGTCGCTGCAAATATTATCTTTGGATTGTAATAATTCACTGCCAAACAATGAATATCTTGATGCAAACCATTAGATATCTCGTTCCAGTTTGCACCTTCATCAGTGCTCTTTAACACACCTCCAACCTCAATACCGACATACATGCTGCGAACATCTCTTGGGTGAAATACGACAGTGCTTAGATCAGCAGGTCCCCATGGCGAGTGCCACTCCTTTGCACTCGGGACATTGCTTAACGACTTTAATTCATGCCATGTTTTACACTGATCCAAGCTCAAGAATAGTTTGGCGGGTTCAATACCCGCATACACATGTGTATTTTCATCTACTAGCGTAGTTGCAAGACAGTAAACTTTTCCATCCAACTTGCTGACTTCAGTCCAGTTTGAGCCCTTAACACTAAGATAAACTCCACCATTTTCACTTCCAGCATAAACTCTTGACTTGTCTGCAGGGTCCACGGAAAGACACTTTACATTAAAGCCCTGCAATCCAGAACCAATCAAGCTCCAGCCTTTAGTGCTCACTTCTCTGAAGAACTGTAATACACCATCGGTGGTTGCGACATAGAGTGTAGTCTCCACACCAATACAATTATGTAAACATAAAATTAAGTGTAGTGCCATTCAGAAAGAAATCTGCATATAATACCCCATCGGCTTGATGAGCACAAGGATTAACTTACTCACAAATTTTATTACTTAGTTTCATAGATTTTTAAAATAATGTCTGACATATCGAAAGGACCTGGTAATGTTAAACAAGCACAGCGAAGTATAGCTTTCGTTCTAATAGGTGCAGTAGCCTTGATACTATTTTGGAGAGGTATATGGGAAGTTTCCGCAAAATTCTTTTCAGAAGAAGTGAGTCTCGTCGTAGGTCTTGCAATGTTAGCTATACTTGCAGTAGTTGAGAGGAGAAGATTAGGTTCGATCTATTTGAAGTAAAGTGTCGCTAAGAGTAACCATCGAAGCAACTTAGGAAAGCATAAGGGAACAGAACTGTAAGTAATTAATACTGTTATTGAAAATCAATGATGTTTAAAACCTTGATCAAATTGAAGGATACTTCCAGATTTTTTTCAATTCTATGCGTCAATACCCTTTTGCATATTCTTCTAGACTGTCCATCGTGTCTTGCATGATTGTTCGAACCAGCTGAACCCTATTTCTTATATCAATAATTCTCGCAGAATCATTCTGTTCATGTGACCCCTTTTCCTCTATTCCTTTCACTGCTTTCCTCTGCCATTTATTCAAATCTCCCTCTAGTTCATTAGCAATCTTGGGTGATATCTTACCAATCATCTGTATCTCTAGTCGTAATAGCTCTGTGCATGCTTGCAGTGCATGTTTTGCTGCGGCTTTTAGTGACTTGTTTCCTTCAATATATGGAGAATTTTCGTTCAACGCTTCATAAGCCTTCCATGCTACTTCCAGCTTCTGCTCATGTTCGGCTAGAAGAGCCAGATCTTCCCTTACCTTCTTGAACCAATCCCTGCTTAATTCCATCTCTCCAGTAATCTTTGTTTGGCCTATGTTTTAGCCTTGTCGATTCCCGCACAAAGATACTTATGAGTTATCTTGGAGTTACTTCACATTCTACCGAAAAGCTAGGTCACAGTAAAAATAGTCAATAAAATCATCAAATAACTTTAAGTAATTAATATTGTTATTGAAAATCAATGATCTTCATAACCTTGATCAAATTCAAGAAGAAAGCACGAGATGTGGTTGAAGTTGGTAAAAAGATCATGCAAAACTTGCCACCTGGTGTAAAGGTGATTGGCACTTACTGGACGCTTGGACGGTATGACGCTATCTGGGTCTATGAAGGCGCAAGCGAGAAAGATGCAATAAAGGTCTTCATTGATGCTGGCGATGTTGCGTCAACAGAAACTCTAGTTGCTATACCAAGGGAAGAAGCAATGAAACTTCTCTGAAGATTAAACATTTAACGCGGAAAATGTAAGATGACATCGATGAAGTGTCCGTGCTGTGGTAACATAATGGAACCTATAGAGGAGCTCGAGATATCGATCAAGTACAGATGTAAAGGTTGTGGTCTGAGTGATACTAGGCTGAAAGAGCAAAAAGAAACTTAAAGCTTATCTAAGCTCTAGATGGAGACATATCATGCCTTTTGAAAGTTTGCAAGAATTTGTCAAGACTCTGGAGGGCTCGAATCAGCTCAAGAGAGTAAAGAGCAAGGTAAGCGTTGATCTTGAGCTTGCTGAAATTTTGAGGCGTTTGATGTACAGTAACGGCCCAGCAGTTCTTTTTGAAAATGTAGATGGTTTTAAAATTCCAGTTCTAGGTAACGCCTTTGGCAGTTTGGAGAGAATGAAACTTGCTTTGGAGACCGACAACTTTGAAGAAATTGGTGAAAGAATAGTTGGCCTCACTAAGATGCAGTTGCCAACAGGCATGTTTGAGAAGATAAAGATGCTTCCAAAACTTTCTGAAATTGCTGATAACGCTCCTAAAGTTGTCAGCAAGGGTTCAATATCTGAAGTTTACGAAGACGCAAGCAAAGCATCACTGAACAGTTTACCTGCAATAAAGTCCTGGCCAAATGATGCTGGCAGATTCATTACCTTTGGATTGGTGTTAACAAAGCATCCAGAAACCGGAACGAGAAATTTAGGTGTTTATAGAATGCAGATAATAGATGACAAGCACGCAATAATGCACTGGCAGATACACAAAAGAGGAGCACAGCACTACCAGATAATCAAGGAGCAAAAGAAGAAGATCGAGGTCGCAGTTATAATTGGCATTGATCCTGCTACAGCCTTCTCTGCAGTTGCTCCTGTGCCTGAGGGAATGGACAAGTATCTTTTTGCTGGAATCGTAAGAAGGAAAGGTGTGAAACTCGTGAACTGTAACAGTGTTGATCTTGAAGTTCCTGCGAATGCTGAAATTGTGCTTGAAGGCTACGTCGATCCAAACGACATCAGAATGGAAGGACCTTTTGGTGATCACACAGGATATTATACACCCCAGGAGCCGTATCCAACCTTTAACTTGACAGGTATAATGAAAAATGACAGTCCGATTTATCTAACAACAGTTGTTGGCAAGCCAATACTTGAGGATGCATACATAGGTCAAGTTATCGAGCGTTCATTTTTGCCGTTGATAAGGATGTTTCACCCTGAAGTTGTAGACTTCTCAATGCCACCAGCTGGTTGGTATCAAGGACTGGCAATTGCTTCGATAAAGAAAAGGTATCCAGGGCAGGCAAAGAAGGTAATGATGGGACTATGGGGCTTAGGACAATTGTCATTAACAAAGATGCTAATAGTCGTTGATGATGACGTGAACGTGCACAACATGGAAGATGTTATCTGGGCAGTCACAGCAAGGACAGATCCTAAGAGAGATATCGTAATAATAGAAAATGCACCAGCAGATACGCTTGATCCAGCATCTCCTTTACTTAATCTAGGCTCAAAACTTGGCATTGATGCTACAACAAAGTGGAAGGCGGAAGGCTACGAAAGAGAAGTTCAGGAATTGGAGGTTGTGGATGATCAAACAAAAGACATTGTTGACAAAAGATGGAAGGAATACGGAATAGATTAAGCAAATTCCTAAAATAGTACCTCTATAATCTTTAAGCGATGCGCAATAACTTGTTTGAAGAAATGTTTTTTGCGCTGGGTGTAAACCTTGCATGGTTAGATAATCAATACGATCATGATTTTGGCAAGAACGAAATAATGGGCTATGATTTCCGAGCCTATGATGAAGAGGAGCATAAGTCCAACATGGATGCATACCTTAAGGACATCAGCCTTATGGGAACACGCGTTGTTCGATTATGGCTGTTCGAAAGGTTTGAGGGTTTAAAGTTTGACGAGGACGGAAATGTCAAGGGAGTTGATGATGGATTGCTAGACAACATTGCAGATGTTTTGAACACAGCTAAGAAGTACGACTTGCACATCTATCTCTGCTTAATGGATACATGGGGAGTGAGCGTTCAGTCGCAAGAAAATCTTCCGAGACTTAATGCTATGATTGTGAAGGAAGAAACGCGTAAGAGCTTCATTGAGAATGCATTGAAAGCATTAGTTTCTGACAGCAGAATAAAAAACAGTAAGTTATTTGCAATCGATGTAATGAATGAGCCTGAAGGATTGTACACAAGTATATGGAGAAAGGAAATTGAATGGTCAGATGTAATTAGTTTCATTACAGATTGTACATCTTCAATCCATGATAATAGCAACTTCAAGGTGTCATGTGGCTTTCAGCAGTATCAAACGCTTATAGACAGTAAGGATGAATTGAATGATTTGGATTTTTATGATTATCATGAGTACAACGACGATGGCTTACTTTTGCCCTACTCAAACCTCGGTTTAACAAAACCATGCATAATCGGGGAATGCGGTCAAAAGAGCGAAAGATATGACGACAAAATTTACGATAGAACTATTAAACAATTTCTAAAAAACGCATGGAAGAATGGCTATGCTGGTTGCTTGGTCTGGAATTATAATTACAAGGGATATGACTCGAACGATTCGAACAACCGTCATTCATTAATTAAGAGCGACGGTTCATGGAGAAACGCCTGCAATTCATTGGTTAGCTTTAGCAGGAAGCATAGGAAGCATATGCTGCTCTAATGATACCTTATCGTTTTATAGAAGTTATCTCTTTCAGCTACCTGCATCCCGACCTGTTTTACCGCATTGATTATTTTTTCTGCATTTAGTGTAGTTGACCTTGAACCAGTTGCTGTAACAACTTCCTCTCCATGTAATGTACCCCCAAAGTCATCAGCACCATAATTCAGTGCTAACTGTGCCATTCCAATTCCATTGGTTAGCCATGATGACTGTAGATGATCTACCAAACCATAAAGCATGATTCTGGAAATGGCAATCATCTTCAACAACTGAAGACCTCCTGCAGCATGTTGAACCATTCCTTCTTCCTGCATCTGCGTATTGTTTGGTTCAAAACTCCATGGGATAAATGCCATGAATCCTTTAGTTTTCTTCTGCAGCTCTACTATCTTCATCAAAGATCCTGCTCTCTGCTCGGGAGTTTCGATATGACCATACATCATAGTTGCAGATGCTGGAATTCCTAACTTGTGTGCTTCTTCCATTATGCTCAACCATTCACTGCTCTTTATCTTCAAAGGACTGATCTGCTCCCTAACATCATCCTCAAGAATTTCTGCTCCCGCACCGGGCAATGAATCAAGACCTGCTTCTTTTAGTCTGCTCAAAACTTCTCTAATGCTTGAGCGTTCAACCTTTGCAATGGTATCTATTTCCGAGGGTGACAATCCGTGTATGCCAACGCCAGGACACTTCTGCTTTATAGACCTGAACATTGATTCATAGTATTCAATGTTTAGCGATGGGTTATGTCCTCCCTGCATCAAAACCTGTGTTACGCCATAGATCTCTTTTGCAAGTATGACTCGCTTTAAACCATCTTCCAAACTAATAGTGTAGGTTTCATTGTGCCCAGGAGGTCTATAAAATGCACAGAACTTGCAGTATGTAACACAAACATTGGTATAATTAAAGATCAGATTATTTATGAAGGTGACCTTGTTACCAAATAGCTTTCTTTTCAGAGTATCAGCAACAAGGCCAAGAAGCTGCACATCATCAGACTTCATCAGCCTTATACAATCGTTAAGATCTGGCGTAAAACCATCAAGAACATTGTCAAGCACATCACCAATATCAGAATGATCCACTATTTTTGTTAGTTGACTCAAAGTAGCTAAAGCAAGCATATGTGAGTATTTATTCTTTAATTGTTTTAATACAAAATATATAAGCACTGTATTGTAACCTCAACCGATGCTGAGCAATATTATCAATGCTTCAAGGGCTTTGGAAAGGGCAATTGCAGGTGAAGAACTGACATTCAATGACGGTCTTGAATTGATGAAAGATGACAATATATTCATGCTGGGAACAATTGCAGACAAGGTTAGAAAGGAGACTAAAGGTGATGTTGTAACCTTTACCGCATCGTACTATCTTAATTATACAAATGTGTGTGCAGCAAGTTGTCCACTTTGTGCATTTTATAGGAAGGGAAAGGAACCAGACGCTTACACTTTAACTGTTGATGATATTTTGAATAAGACGAATACCGCGGTTAGCATGGGGGCTACCGAACTGCATATTGTAGGTGGATTCCATCCCGATTTACAGTTAGAATATTACGAAGATATGATCCGATCAATCAAGCAAAAGTTTCCGCAGGTAACAGTTAAAGCGTTTACACCAGCAGAAATCTTCTTCATTGCCAGGGTTACACACAACACGCTGAAGGAAGTTTTGTTGCGACTAAAAGAAGCTGGTTTGGACGCAAATGCTGGAGGCGGGGCAGAAATATTCGATCCAGAGGCAAGGAAGCATATAGTTGTGGGCAAGTGCTCTGGAGATGAGTGGCTGCAGGTAGCGGAGCAGGCACATACACTTGGAATAAAGGGCAACTGCACGATGCTTTACGGCCATGTTGAAAAGCCTGAACATGTAATAGATCATATCGTAAAGTTGAGAGAGCTTCAGAAGAAAACTAAAGGCTTCTTGACCTTTATTCCATTAAAGTTCAGCCCGGAAAATACAGTGCTGCAGCAGAAAGGCCTTGTTAAGGAGCACAGCCCAGCAACTTATGATTTAAGAATAATTGCCATTTCAAGGTTGATGCTTGCAAATGTGCTGAACAACATATCTGTATACTGGATTGCAATGGGCAAGAAGATGGCCCAAGTTGCTCTGGCATATGGTGGTAGCGATCTAGTAGGAACTGCATTTGCTGAGGAGATATTCAAGGCTGCTGGATTGTCTTATAGTTCATCAGTAGAAGAGTTAGCAACTATGATTAGAGAGATAAAACGCATTCCAGCTCAAAGAGATACCTTTCACAATATAATCAGATACCTTAACTAGGTTCGTCCGGCTTGTATTTTTCCAACGCCTCATCGTCCGGCCGTTTCTTTCTTTTGCCAAGTCCAAAGCTAACGAGTGTCAGCAGGACGCCAATGGCACCTACGATTGATCCAATCTTTCCGAGTTCGGGGTAAGTGAGAAAAGTGTTTGCATAACCTGGTGACGGAATTGGGCTTGTGTATGAGCCCAAAGCGGAAACATTCTGATTTACTAATATCGATATTAATATACCTGGGACTACCATACTTATTCCTAACGCGAAAACTCGCCAATCCATTCTATTTATTTTATTGCCGCACTGACTTAATAATCTTATCACGAATAATATTTTTCAAGCTGTGCTAACTTCTATATCACCAATAATTTGATTTTTCTTTGCAATAGAATAAAGTTTGTACAACGAATTCACTCCTTCTTCACCCATATCTATTGCTAGATCGTTCACATACATCTTCACAAACTTCTCGATCAGGTAACGTGATCCACCTCTAGCATACCGCATCGCGTAATCCAATGCGTCATTAAAATTATCAAAGCCGAACTGTATGGAACCCTTGAGTAGATGGTCAAACTTCTTTATCATTTCATTGCCAAGCCTCTTGCTGGCAATGTTTATTCCCAAGGGTAATGGCAAGCCATTGCTCACATCGTCCCACCATAAGCCAAGGTCGAAAGTGTTTACGAACCTTGCCTGATCATAAGTGATTTGTGCTTCGTGAATCACCAGACCCGCATCTACAGAAGAGTTTTCTACAGCATTATTTATTTCACTGAACTTCATCTCAACAGCATCAAAGTCTCCAATCGCCGTCCTCAGCAAAAGATAAGCGGTGGTCATTTTGCCGGGAACTGCAACTTTGCTCCTTTTGAGCTCATCAATGCTTAACTTCTTCTTTGCAATTACAATTGGTCCGTATGCCTTGCCGAAACTCGCTCCACTTCGCAATATTACATAATCTTTTGTGTAAGCATAAGCATGTGCAGAGACAGCTGTTACATCCATTTCATTATTCAATGCTCTTTTGTTAAGCGACTCTATATCCTCTACCACATGCTTTATCTTGATATCATCTAATACAACACTGTTTGATTCCATTCCGTAGAACATGAAAGCATCATCGGCATCTGGAGTGTGACCGACTATTATCTCCACGCATCTTGCACGACTGAGCAGATATTAAAAGGTAGCATCTTTTAGCATATTGCATGAATACCATTGAAGCTTTCGAGCAGGAAATAAAGTATCAAGTTACCGATCTGCCAAAATTTATTCGTGAATTAAAGACGGAAAAATTGAATGTTGATGAACAGGAGAGGTGTGTGTTAACAGGTGCAGGCGATTCATTCGTAGCTGCGATGATTACAGAATATGCATCAAATAACAAGATCCGTTGTACAGATCCAATGAACATATGCCTAAATCCTAGAATCGTCAAGGATAGAATTGTTTATACAATATCGATATCAGGAAATACGAGAGCAAACATAGAAGCTGCTAAGGTTGCCAGCAAAATCTCTTCAAAGATAGTTGCAATAACCGCGAACAGCAAGAGCAAGCTTGCAAAAGCCTGTGATGAGGTAATAGAACTCAAGTTTAGGAGCTCTGGTATGATAACAGCTGGCAGCATCGGATTTACAGCAAGCATGCTGGCATGTCTATCATTAATAAAAAATCTACAAATAAGCAACGTTAAAGAGCTCTTCAGTGCTGCAGAAAATGATGCAGGCAGTTTGCATTTGGTTGATCATACATGTATCTTAGGAAGCTGGACAACATACCCATTGGCAATGTATGGATGTGCAAAAATTTACGAAGTTTTGGGCACGAAAGCTCACTATGCTATGTTGGAGCAGTTCTGTCACATGGAACTCTTCTCTGTAAAGAAGAATGATAGTATTTTGATTCTTTCTGACGATGATAAAGCGTCTGAACTTGCTACTAAGCTTATCGACGATGGTTACAACGTATACGCATTTAAGCCAAGGCATAAGAACTTGGAGAAGAATATGCTCTACTATGCAATGCTACTACAGTTAATTGTACTGCAGAACGCAAAGAGAGCAAACCTTGCAGAGTGTTATTTCATAACAAATGACAGATTAAGAGGAATAAGCAGTTCGTTAATTTACTGATTTAGCTCGTCTTCTCTTCACTCTAATGTATGCAATGAAACCAATTATTGCACCCCCTGCTACCAAAGCAATTATCGGCGGTATAGATGGACTAGATGGTTGCGCTCCTGCAACATCGGTCATATCTGTTCCTCTGGGCGGGTCTGTCTTCCACGATACTGTTAGATCCTGCGTTGGTCTAACGTTGTTGAACTCCCAAGTTGCCGCCTTCAGTGTAGTCTTGTCAGGCTGTATCGAATAACCTGTGATGAGACCATTTGCATGTTGAGTCGATATAACGAGTTTCTCTATAGGTTTCGACCATTTGCTTGCATCAGTTAGGATAGTAAAGTCAATTTCGCTGCTTCCAACACCTGCACTTATTGCATTCACCTCAATTGTACTAACTCCTCCTGGCAAGTCAAGGTCTAGTGTGTATAGGTGCAAAC
This sequence comes from Nitrososphaerales archaeon, assembly GCA_046759465.1. Taxonomy (GTDB): domain Archaea; phylum Thermoproteota; class Nitrososphaeria; order Nitrososphaerales; family UBA213; genus JBHICH01. Next base: position 21,228 of record JBHICH010000016.1, on the reverse strand, counting down.
CAGTTCCTGATTTCCTGGGATTGGCATATTCTACACTCGTATGGTTTTGTGTTATAGCATTAAACGTAAAAGATAGTGAATTTTCTAGAAGATGAGTTTGTAATGGTATCTTGATTGGTAAATCAACTATACCTGCATCATTTTGGATCAGATACCTTGCATGCATTTCCATTTTTATCTGGTTAAGTGGTTCAAAACCCGATGCACTTCTTTTCCATTCAGATGTGGTGTCTATCTGTATATACGCTTCCTTTAAAAAAACATTTATTTGCTCAACATCAGGATAAGGCAGACCTGCACTATCTCCAATTTGCACAATAGTTACTCCATGTGCCTGTGATATAATTAATGTCAAAATAAGAAATTGTAACTTAGCTATTGCAATATGGCTAAGTGATAATAGCATCTATTTTCTTCTAGCAGAAGGATTAAATAAAGATGCCCGATAGAGTTGTGCCTGATGAGATATGCCGCGATTCAAGTCAACACAAGAAGTATTGAAGATCATTGGCAATAAAGACCAAATTCGAATGGTGTAAAGGTAGCTCTTTACACCCGAATAATTTTGGTGTTATAGCTCATGTAGATCATGGAAAGACTACGATGAGCGATAGCTTACTTGCTGCCACTGGTATGCTAAGTCCGTCTGTTGCTGGTGAGGCATTAGCGCTTGATTACATGGATTTAGAGCAGCAGAGGCAGATGACGATAAAGGCAGCAAACGTTACTCTGTATTATGAAGAGGATGGTAAGCCTTACGTTCTTAACATGATCGACACGCCGGGACACATTGACTTTACTGGCAGGGTCACCAGAAGTTTGCGTGCAATAGATGGTGCATGCGTTGTTTGTGACTCTGTTGAGGGCGTGATGACGCAGACAGAGACCGTCACCAGACAGGCACTGGAGGAAAGGGTCAGACCAGTTCTTTATATCAACAAGATAGATCGCCTCGTTAAGGAATTAAGATTGACGCCAGATAAGATGCAGGAGTGGCTTGCTGGCATAATTAGCGACTTCAATAAGTTGATTGACATCTATGCTGAGCCTGACTTAAAGGAGAAGTGGAAAGTAAGCATACAGACCGACAGTGTTGCATTTGGTTCTGCAAAAGATCGCTGGGGGTTCAATGCCGGTATGGCTACAACTAAAGCAATAAAGTTCAGCGATGTTTACGATGCCTACACATCTGGAGATCCACAGACCCTAGCGGAAAAGGTTCCATTGCACGAAGCAGTTCTCAGTATGGTTGTAAAGCACCATCCGCCTCCACACGTAGCGCAGAGATACAGAATTCCGAAGATATGGAAGGGAGAGCTAAATTCCGATATTGGTAAAGCTCTGATTGAATGCGACGAAAACGGACCCATCATAATGATGGTCACAACTGTTGTTGTAGATCCTCAAGCAGGCCCAGTTGCTGTTGGTAGATTGTTTTCTGGTACAATAAATGATGGTGATCAAGTTTACCTGATAGATTCCAAAAGGAGCGAAAGGATTCAGTCAGTGAACATGTTTATGGGCTCTTATAGAGAGATCGTTGGTTCACTTAGTGCTGGAAATATACCAGCACTGCTTGGTTTGGAACATGCAAGATCTGGAGAAACAATTTCGAGTATCAAACAAATTGTTGCATTCGAATCCATAAAGTACGTTTCCGAGCCAGTCGTTACAATTGCTGTAGAGCCGAAGCATCCCAGAGATCTACCAAAATTGATTGAAGCAATGAGGCGCATGAGCATTGAAGACCCAAACCTTGTTGTAACGATCAATGAAGAAACCGGAGAGACGCTCATGTCTGGTATGGGTGTCCTACACCTTGAAATTGCTACTACTTTGTTGCAGCAGGCTGGACTGGAAATAGTTACATCAAAGCCTTTGATAAACTACAGGGAAACTGTTAGAGCAGTTGCTGGGCCGGTTATGTCAAAGTCTCCGAACAGGCATAACAAGATATTCATCAAAGTAGAACCACTGGGCGACGATGTAGTAGAACTGATAAGAACGCGAAAGATAAATGAAAACATGGACGAGAAGGAGATTGCAAAAGTCCTAAGAGAGAAGGGCTGGGATACAGATGAAGCCAGAAGTGTTGAAGCAATTGACGACAAGGGCAGCTTATTTATTGATTCTACAAAAGGTGTTCAGTACCTGCAGGAATCCATGGATTCCATCAAATCAGGTTTCACTGATATTATGGGAAGAGGTCCGTTGGCACAGGAATACTGCAGGGGTATCAAGGTAGTTCTGCACCACTTTGTGCCGCATGAAGACCCAGCGCACAGAACATTAGCGCAGTTGATGCCAGCATCCAGAAGAGGTATAATGGGTGCAATGCTATGTGGAGATCCTGTACTACTTGAGCCAGTACTTGGAATTGAAGTTAAATGTCCATCTGATTTGATTGGAACAGTTGCTGGCATACTTTCTGGAAAGCGTGGCAAGTTGCTTAATGTTGATCAGAAGGGAGTGGTCACCATAGTTCAAGGCGAGGTACCAGCATCAGAAACATTTGATCTATCAGAAGTTATGCGAGGCGGCACAGCTGGCAAAGCTATATGGAATACTCACTTCAAGTTATGGCAAGCAGTGCCAGCTTCGATGCTGATACCATTGGTTGCAGAAATTAGAAAAAGAAAAGGCTTGAACCCAGAACCACCAAGACCGGATACATTCATAGATAAAGAATAATCAATACTTATTCAGAACACAGTTAATCATGGTCAAACTTTTTTGAACATCTATTGTGCAAATGCAACCCTCACCATATTTATGGTAATTTCCAAAAATTGTGAAAATTGCCTGAGAAAAAAATGAAAGACTTAATTCCTACCCTATAGGTAATACACGCATGACTTTTGATTCCGGTGATGGGGACGGCAGGGACTACATAAAAGCAAAGATCAGTTATGTTGGGTTTGTTGATCCGTACGGCGTCGAAGGTGTAGTTATACTCAAGGCTGATGATGGAAAAGAGTTTCCAATGCGAGCATTCTCTGGTGAGGTTGCCAGACACATCGCTAGGTTCCAGCAGGGAGACAAGGGAAGCGTACCAACGATCTATAACCTAGTAGAAGAGATTGCGGAAATGAAAGAACTGCTTTTATCAGAAGTAAGAGTTTATCAGAGTGGTTCAGTGTTAAGAGCAAATCTTTACTTCAAGACTAGGGAAGACGAAATGGTTCTAAGAAATTACAGAGCATCTGATTCAATCGCACTCGCGGCATATTACGATATTCCGATCAAAATAAGGAAGAATCTTTTCGAGGAAGCTGTACAGGAAAGATAATCAGGTAATTATATCGTCCAGCCTTCTCTCTATAGCAGCATTCTTTATCTCCATTGCAATCCTTCTTCCAACACCCAATGTCTTTCCATGGTAATATTTTGTGTATGGACTTGTAGTAGCCATTATTGGATTTCCAGGCACTCTTAGCGATACATCGTATACTACAATGTCAAGATCAACCGTAACTATACTCTGCAAGGAAAAAGGGCCTATCATGCCGGGGGGATACTCTCTCTTCACTGCCTTAGCGAATCTATCGCCGATTTCAAAGACCTTCTCAAGCATTGATTCCCTTATACTGGCAGGTGTGTGACCGATCTCTATGTTTTGTAATTGCTTATCTATCTCTAATTGCTGTTTTGCTGGCATGCTCACAAAATCGTGCAGGTTGGTTTGCAATCTGCGCTCTATGCCAAGAAATTCAACTTCATCATTCAATGGTGAGTAAAAGAAATTGAAGTTGAAGTAGGTTCCTAAGACAAACTCTTCTATAACAGCATCTGCAAGGTCTTGCTTTCTTAGTATTCCTCTATCAATCCTTTTTTGTATCTTATTCAGGTAATCCTTGTATGAAGATGCAACGAAGAAAGCTCGTTCCATCTTTCGTTTAGCTTCCTGCACCTTGACCATAGCAGGTCCTCTAATCTGTTGTGGCTTTTTCAAAATTTTTGGATGCTTGATCCTAGACTTTTCAAGTAAGTAGTACTGGTTTCTTTTTACCGTGCGCTCTTCGGCTCTTAACAAGCGACGATTGCCAAAGATAGGAATCTTCAGATCGTTTTCAATTCCTTTGTAGCCAAGATATGCGGTAAAAGCTCTATGCGGAACAAGTATAGTATTTAACTTTCTTAACCTGTTTTGAATATCTCTTCGTAACATATCAGAAAATTTCGAAAGCACGATAATGTTGTCAGCTAGTCTTTTGAATTTTTTATAGGGTGTTTCTCTTCCCTTCTGGCACACAACAACAGTCTCAACACCTTCATCTTTCGCACCATCCATTATCTCGAGAGCAGAATGACTGCCCAAAGTGCCAATTGTGATATCATTGTAGTTCTTCGCAACATCAAATATCTCTTTTCTAGATATCACAGTATCATCACTGCATTGCTGCTGGTAAAAAGTATTTGGTCATCAATATTCAGCTTTCCTATCGATCATACCCCTATGCCTTGCTCTATGCTCTGCAATTTTGAACAAAAATAATGCCATAACAGCGAATGCAGCTGTGCTCAAGATCATGTAGGCAAGGTCAGAAACAAAAGCTTCGGAGTTTGATAATGATAATCTGATCAAGTTAAGGAAATAGGTTGTTGGAAGAGCATAACCCACCTGCTGCGCAACTACTGGTAGCATACTTACTGGAAATACAACACCAGACAGAAGGAACAGAATACCAGTTGTGTACTCGCTCAATGAATATTGCAACTTGAAAGATACTAGATTGATGGCACAGAGCAGCAGCCCTAAAAATCCAAATGCAACTATACCAAGCAGAATTGTTACAATTATCAAAGGATAGTTTACCTGCAGTGCATTAATTCCAAGATCAAGCCCAAAGTATGTGCCAAATACTGCAGTCCCAATCACAAATGCTGCTATAACTGACACGGTAGCATTTACCGCAGATGCAATAACCCTCCCAAAGATATATGGCTTTACGGATTGTGGCGCAATGTAGATGTGCTTCAACACCTCGTACTTTGCTCTATCTTCATGTACAAGGTATCCTAACGAAATCGCCATCGTTGCTGGATAAATGAAGAAGATTGCTCCTGTAAAGGTATAGAAGAAGAACTGCTGGTCCATTATACCTGCAGCATCACTTCCAATCAAAAATATCAGACCAACCAAGAAAACACTTGCAATAGGTTTTGCAATCATATACGCGAGGAATACAAACGGATCTGTCCAGTTTGACTCCACCTTCCAGCCTATCCAAGCACCTTGTGTTAAAACCTTAACTGTGCTAGCTATTGCCACCTTAGAGTCAACCTCCCTTCTCTCTTGCTGATCTGTTCCATCTTTCGTAGTGCTAGATACGAAAGTGGCAATAGTACTGATGCTAGTACTACCAAACCCACAATATGCAGAATAACGCTGTTGAAATCACCACCCAAGATCACGATCTGCCTTATGCCATCTATGCCAAGTGTTAATGGTATTGCAGAAGCCAGAAACTTTACAGCGAATGGAAAGAACCTGCTGCTAAGAACAGGGTAATACATTCCAGATAGCACGTAAATTGGTTCCTGCAAGAGATCTGCCATATGCGTTGCTTCCCTTCCGTAAAGCAAGAACAATGAAGCAAAAAGTATGCCCATTCCGTAGAGTGATACAACCGCCAGAACAAAGATTATTATCAATGCTGAAAGATCGCCAACTGCGAATTGAATCGGAAAAAGGGTTATTCCAATTATGAGTATTGACAAGGCTCGAATGGTTGTGTTGAGAATGCCTCCAAGTGCCATTCCGAGCAGTACTGCCATTCTTGATATTGGTGCGATCATGTAGAGTTCGAGTGTGCCAGTTTCCTTCTCCCAGTAGAACTGGGATGACATACCCCATAGCACATTGCTCCAGAAGGCAAGCATTGCGCCCCCAACTATTACAAAACCTAGAAACTCATTTGGCGCACTAAGCACCTGGTACATGTAAATATATGCGCTTATGGAGAGCATTGGAATGATTACTTCTGCAATACTCCACTGCGGTTCTCTTTGAAGTCCTCTTAACCTTACATAAGCTCTTGCATAAATCACCCTGCCGTGGTTTACAACTTCACTTAGTATACCCATCTGTGCTTATGCCTCTGCCAACGTACTTGATATAAACATCTTCCAGCGAAGGTTCCGAGGTGTTTATTGAAATTATCTTGCATCCATTGTTTGTTAGATGTGATACGAGATCTGGGATCCTTGATTCATTGTCAAGAATAACCTTGATCTTTGTCATGCCATCACTGTCGCTGTCTACAGAAGAGCTGATTATGCCCTTCACCCCTTCGAAGCTCAATGTTGAAGAACTGTTCTTTACCTCGACCCTTACAATCGTACTTTTTTCCATCGACGCCTTCAGTGTTTGTGGAGTTTCGCATGCAACTATACTACCGTTGTAAATTATTGCGATTCTGTCACAGATCTCTTCCGCTTCTAACATATAGTGAGTTGTTAGCAGAACTGCTCTCGACTTGTCGGCCTTTACCCAATCTTTAACATATTTGCGTATATGCCTCGCATTGATAATATCAAGCCCTAATGTTGGCTCATCCAGAAAGAGCACCTTTGGATCGTTTATGAACCCTCTAGCTAGGTTCAGCCTCTGCTTGAAGCCGGTTGATAACTTGTGCATTCTAGTGTCAACGTATTCTTCAAGCTCCATATCATGGATGAGTTCGTTAATACGCTCTTTAGCTAACTTAGTTGATAAACCATATAACTGTGAAAAGAACCAAAGGTTTTCCTTTACAGTCAATATTCCATAGCCAGGTGTTTCTCCCCCGCTAACAAGGTTGATTACCTTCCTGACCTGCTTTGCTTGCTTGACAACATCGAAACCATATACACTTGCCTGCCCCTCCGATGGTAAGAGAAGTGTTGCCAAAACTTTTACAAGTGTAGTCTTACCAGCACCGTTTGCTCCCAGAAGACCAATTATCTCGCCATAGTTTACGTTAAGGTCAACCCTGTTAAGCGCAACTATTGCCTTACCCTTAGCCTTGAATAACCTTGACAGTCTTCTTGCTTCTACTGCGTGCATGAGTTATCACAATTATAATCAATTAGACCTTTTCCTTCTTTATTATCTCTCCTTCGGCTCTTTTTTCATCCTCTATGTGACTATAGGCAGAGATTTTGATGGGAATAGTTTCTTGCCTTCATCTTCAGTAAGGCCATCAAATTCAAGCCAGATCTCGCCCCCAGCATTAAATTTTGAAACCAACTGGGTCGCTAGATCTGCAATGAAGTTGTTCTCAAGACCAACCTTGGCGCCTGAAAGAAATATCCTTGGACTTCTGCGCAATATCTCGCCACCTAACGTGGCCTTCAAGAATTCTTCGAGTGTTGTAACTATCTCATTGCTACACTCTACTGCATACATAGCAACTCCATTTACTGGTTCCTTATCATATGGCACACCAACTTTGAACCAGAAGACGCTGAAGTATGACTCTTCAGAAAAACCACACCGGATCTCCCAATGCACAAGTTTGTCAGTAGGATAAGGGGTACTGCTAACCTCTTTAGGGGTAAGGTGCCAGTAGAGCATCTTAGTCATACGCAATGATGCTTTTTGTAGCTCTTAATAAATCCAGCCTAGAACCCATATCTGATTTCATACATTATCATTCTCCATGTCGATGCTGCCATTCTAAAATCCCCTTGGAGAACGTTCTGGACGTTCTTCAGGCGTTCTCTGCGTTCCTGCCGTTCTTCAGCACAGAAAACCTTACATATTATACCTTCGAGCCAAGCTTATGGAGATTTGTAAATCGGCAAACGACCTGCAGCAACGTGTCATTGATTACGTGGTACGATCATACTCCAGGAAGCGTCGCGTACCCTCGATCCGGCAGATCTTGAGGAATGCCCAGACATATCGCTCGCTTTTATACAGGGCGTTCCCGGGCGGGATGGCTGACATCTGTTCGGCCGCAGGCGTGCCAGAGCCTGACGATCGAATACAAACGACCTCCACACTATCGAAAATCCACAGAAGCGATCCATTAGAAGAGTTCAAAAAGGGGCTCGCTTACCTTGAAAAAAGTGTCATGAATGGCGACCGTGACGCCTGCTCAGAATATATAGTGATGATACTCCCCTATCTGGATGAAATTCGTTCTAAGTTCGATAATTTCTGCTCCATTCACAAACTTTCAAAGGAGCAGGCGGCAAGGGATGCAGTGTCGTGGTCCCCGTCCTACCTCGAGGAAATCAAGGCCGCCACAGTCAAAGGTAAGAGACCGCCGGCGGTAAGGGACTACGTGAGGCAGATTCTGATCCGGTGGATCGAGAGTTGTCATCGCGAATATGGACCTATAACAAGGCCCAACGTCTGTCCACTCCACCGCAGAAAGATGTACCTACAGCGGGGGCGTGGTGCCCTGTTCCTTTATTGCGAAGATTACTTCGGCTCACTGTGGGAACACAGCCTCAAGTGCGAGTTCTGCCAAGGTGAAATGACCGTGAAAGAGCCCGAAAGGTTACTTACATGTGAAAGTTGCAGCTTTTCCATCAGATTCGAGCCCCACCTCGAATTGCGCAAGGCGGCGAAGGTGCAACGGTCTGTTCCCTTTAAGAAACGAAATCAACAGGCGCTGAGCCAAGAGGAAGGAGAGCTAGAGCGCGAGCATCGGGAGTTGTTGCGTGTTACACACGAACGATACCTTGCGGAAGTCCGGCTTCAGTGTGCCCAGGAAGAGATGAGGCGTGAACAGGCAGAGGCCGAGTTGCGCCAGCTGCAGGGCCGAAACCAGATACCACCGCAGCCCGATCCCCGTGTAGAGGAGGAGCTGCGGAAGATGGACCCGCTACAGAGGAATAGAATCCTGCGGATTCATAAGCTGATTAATACGCAGATGACGCCAGAGGAGTCTGGGATCCTCTTGTTCGGTGATAAGGAGGCCTGCCAGAAAGCCGGGGAGAGCTGGGAGCGGCGAGTTCTGGGGAGAACCATCGAAGAGCTGACCGAACTCGACCGAAGAGCAAGGAGGCCAAGTTGACTTCAGGGCTAGCCGGCAGCGGGCATAATGATTTCAGTGACGCTAAAGGTTCCTAAAGTGGATTTTTGTTCTCCGACTTTAAGTAGGGTTCACGCTCTTTCATGGTGCATAATATAGTATTAAACGACCTATTTTTCAATACCTACTTTTATTATTATAGCAGTCAGAATAGATTATACGCAGTATACAAATATGCGAATAAACTTTTGCGAGTGTGAAAGTACCCGCCTCTCAAATTTGTGATGCTACAAAACCGCCCTAGGCCCAAACCATGCCTAAAATTTATGTTTACCGGTAAGCTGCGAAGCTGCTAGAACGATTCTACATGATGTTTTTTTGCAATGATTAAAAAAGGGCGTTACTGGTTTAAGCATTATAGGTCTTGATCGAAATTGAAAAGCTATGCAACTTACGACGAATTTCAAGAAATCTTACAAAAAGAGGAAAACGCCGCATACCGATTAGTCTACAAAACGATATGGTATCTTGGTTTATTGGTATCAGAGGTATTAAACATACGACGCGAAGATATAGATGAGAAAAATAATCTAATCAAAATACGTAGCAGAGTTCTTCAATATAACAAACAGAAAAAGCCCAGATATTTACCCTCTGATTTGAAATGGGCACTCTTAGAATATTGCAATGAACGTCATATCAAACCAAAAACGAAATTGTTTAACATACATAGATCAACTATCTATAAGCGCTTAGGTTCTCTTGGACGCACAGAAGACGGTAAACCTTTTCACCCGCACTCTTTGCGAAAAGGGGCTGGTAGATGGTTTATTGAAAGAGGCGGTACGTTAGAAAGAGTACAAACAATTTATGGCCATAAAGATATCAGAGTTACCTATAATTATCTAGGCCTAGATAAAGACGATTCTCAAAGTTCTATTATTGTAACAGAATTAGATAAGCCCGAAGAACCTAAACCACTAGACAGGCGCAAAGATATCGAAGAATTGATGCAAACATTATTTTCAAAAGTTGACCAGTATCTTAAAGAAGATAAGGACTTTAAGAGAAAACTTGTCTTATTGCTCTCTCAAATGCGCGATTCTCAACAGATATCGCAAGAAGCTTTTGATAAAATAAATGCTAAATACCGATTGTTATGACGTTAGTATCCATCATACGACCATACACGACCTTCATGCCCCTGCATTCTAAACAGCAATTCAAGCAACAATCCCGATTATCTGAATAACAAACCCACATGATAAAACTGCCGCACCACGACGCACCCATTTTGTTTGTTCACGTGCTAGTTTGTCTAACCTAGTTGGTTCTGTTAATTCACTCTTTTAAGACACATAAAGTATATTATTAATAGTAAATTTTCAATCTTATTTTTGTTCACTTTCAGATTTCGCCTGTAACATTTCAAGTTTCTTTCTATACATGCTTTCGATGTTAGATTCAAGATTAAGCCCATACTTTTGTGCAATGAAGTACAAGAGCGCTACTGATTCTGTTATCTCAACTTTAGCATGTTCAGTATTGTTCCTCTCCAAAGCGAAAGCAATCTCGCCTATATCTCTAACTAGGTGTACGAAAGCTTTAGTTACATCATTCCCAAACTTCTTTTCGTAATACTGGATTGCTACCGTGCTCATGCCTAGACAACATAACATGCAATATAAAACTCTAGCTAGATCAGTGAAACTTGTGTACCATCAACGTTCATTACAAACTTGTAGATACAATCAACATCAGCATTTTCAAATATCTCTGCATCATGAGTAATTATTATCATCTGGGATAAGGGACCCAAGCCTGTTCTAAATGCTTCTGTAATTATCCTGACGAGTGATTTACGCCTTTCTTCATCAAGATGCATTGTAGGTTCATCAAGAACTATAAAGTCCAGCCTACCTGAACCCATAACATATGCCATACCGAGCCTCAATGCAAGCGCAACAGCAACCTTCTCTCCTCCACTCAATGATTCCATATCTATTGCACCACTTCTGCCGTAACACTCTACAGATACGTCCCTAGCTTTTTCCTTTAACTCCAGCCTAGATATACTCATGTTAAACATCGCAGTGTATTCTGACGCTTTTTGCGAAATAGTCTTTAGGGCCCACGTGCGAAGGCTCATACCAACTACCCCGTCTCTATTGTAAACAGAATTCCTTATACTTTCGAAAAACTTCACATACTGACTTGCCTTCTCCAACTCCTCCGCAGCAATTTTTAAGCTATCAAGCTCATTCTGTGCCTGCTTAACTTTATTTCTGTATTCACCTAACTGTTCCTCCAGATTTGGCAATCGCTCTGTTAAAAGTTCTTGCTGTTCCTTTTTCGCACTTTGATATTTTTTGATATCAAAATTCTTGACCTCTTTTCTCAGTTTTGCAATATTTGTAGCTAGTCCTTTTGAATAATCATCTATTGCTAACTGTTCTGCATTCACTTCTTTCGTAATCTTTTCTGGGATCTTCTCGATTTCGGATTTTTTACTCTCTATCTCGTCGTCGATTCTTCCAACATCATCTATGTTATGTATCTTGTTATCCTTAAGAAATGACTCTGCGTTGCTCACCTCAAGCTCTTCTCTCCTTAGTTTTTGCTCACCAACTTTTAGCGATTCTTTCTCTTGATGTAATTTCTTCTGTGCTTTTGTTTTTGCTTGTAGTTCTTTCCTAATGTGTGACGTATCATAGATTTTGTTTATTTTGTCCACTTGAGAATTGCAAACAGGACATCTTCCATGAATGATCTGTAACTTATCGCCAAATTCGAGAAAGCCTCTTAACTTTCCAATGTCGTTGCTGACGTTTTGAATGCTTTTGTCTAGCAGAGAAAGTGATTTCTGGAATTTTGCTAGTTTTGATTCTATGGACTCTTTTTTTGCGAACACTTGCAGATAGCTTTTCGCGTTGTTCACAAGTTCAACCTTCTTTGCAAGTTCTTTAGTTATTCTTGTTCTTTCACTACTTATATAATTGAGCAGTGCAGATTCTGTACCGTTGAGTTCATTGATTTTGAAATTTAGCGGCTCAAGTTTTTCAATCACAGAATTTAATTGCTTAATCTTATCGACGAGATATCTTTTTTCCTCCTCCAATCCTTTTAGCTCGTCAAGAGCTTCTTTGTATTCAGTTTGAATTGAGTCTAATTCTTCGTTAACGTCGGAGATCTGCAAGTCATCGTAGCCTATCTTGCTTCTTAACTTGGCTCTGAAAAGCTGTATCAATTCTTTCATTGATTGAAAAGCGAAATCCAACTTGTCTAGTCCAAAAAGACTGTTGACCAATTCCTTGAACTCCCTTGGTTGCGCCTTAATTATAGTGTCGAGCTCGCCCTGTTGGACCATAGCTGCAACTCTGAGCTTGGAATAATCCAAACCAAGTACCTTTGTTACCTCATCTACCACGGATTCTGCAAATTGTTTCCTCTCACCAGTAACTATCTCTATCATGCCGTCAGGTTTCAGTTCTATGAGTTTAGCATTGATCAGTTGACCAGAGGGATTCAGGCCTCTAATCGCCTTGAATTTCCTTCCTCCAATTGTCACCTCTACTTGCACGAGCGAGGAGTTGCAACCTCTTTTGATCAGATTTTTGTTGCTCTTTCTTGTGTGCTGACCATATAACGCGAACGTTACTGCATCTATCACACTTGATTTGCCAGAGCCATTATGACCTATGAACAGTGTTACACCGTTATCAAATTTTAGCTCCGTATCTTTATGTGAAATGAAGTTGGTAAGCTGCACACTTTCTATCATCGCAACTCAACTTTTTTTGGCACAAACTTCGAGTTTTCATACGCCTTCCAAGTGATCTCAAATGCCTCTTTGGTTTTGTTTTCGACCAACAGCGGAAGTAGTTCCTTAATTGCAAACTCTGCAAGCTCATTGGAACCGAGAACTTCCTTTGTTAGACGCAACATCTCCGCATCTATATCACGTGGTTTACCATCATACGTTGATAATGCAGTCTGCCGTTCTTCAATAGGCTCCCAGACATAATGCAAAACAAAGTTATTTAGTTTAGAAAGATTGTCAGCGATCACTGCAGAATCAAAACCTATACCATTAACCTTGATAGAAACGATAGGTTTCTTTTTGTATAATTTAGTTCTTGTAATTACATCATCAACCTCTTTTGCTAGATCATCGTAATTTACTTCTACATCAAACTGCGGTCTGATGTCAAGTTTAACCCAGTTTAAGGATGCTTCCTTGCTTGAGAGATCTACAATGTAAAATCCCTTTTCTGTCTCTCTTATGCTCTCGCTCGATGTTATCTCGATAGAGCCTGGGTATGCGAGAGGACCTCCTAAATGTGAAAAGCGCTTCTTGTACCTGTCATGATAATGACCCATCGCATAATATGTGAAGTTCTTTGGCAGGTCTGTTGAGTTGATCTCTCCAGCAAGGTTGCTGAAATCAAGCAAGCCCTGATGCAAAACAAGTATTTTATGACCAGGAAAAGACTGCGCCCTGAGATCAGCCTCTTTTAATTTTGTGTTAAGATCACCCATCTCACTCCTTCGGTATTTGTCAAAGCCGATCAGCAACGTGTTATCGAATTCATTTGGCTCTCCATTCTTAAGATAACTTGCGTAGCCTAGGTTATGGAACACATACGGTACAGGTACGCCTCTAACTCTACTGATATCGTGTTCCCCAAGTACAAAAAATGCCTTGATACCTTTCTCCTTAAGCTTCTTTAGCGCATCACCAAACTTTACAATTGCTTGCCCTTGCGGTTTTGGTGCGTGGAATAAATCTCCCGCAAGTATCACGAACTTCACGCCTTCTTTAATTGAAGTACTTATGGCCTGATCAAAAGCATCGTAAACGTCCTCTTCTCTTTCCTCCAAATTGAATTGGGAGTATCCTAGATGTATGTCAGATATATGTGCAATTAACATACACCATCAATCTTGCAGGTATCCTTTTTTAATCATTGCTTGCGTTGATTCTTTTGTTGCTTCGTTGATCTTGTTCATACTGCGCCATTCCTTTACCGCATACTGATCAGCGCCAATCTTTCTCTCTCTAACTTCATCGGCATGGACAAACGCTGGCAAGTTAACCCATTGTCCAACAAGAACCGCATCTCCCGCATTGAGAGATGGTAGTTGATCGATGATCTCTCTGCTTAAAGCTTCACTCGCAGCTGCAACTTGCGCTTGATCATCTTGCTGTACAATCTTCATCACCGCCAGCGAACCCATCTGGCTTAAAACATTTTGATCGATGCTTCTCGGTCTTTGAGAAACTATAACAAGTCCTAAACCAAACTTTCTTCCTTCCCTAGAAACCTTTGAAGCGAAATACTTGGTTTCTGTATCTGCATCTTTTGGAATAAAAGCATGAGCTTCTTCTATTACGACTAGCACTGGTGCTTGAAATCTTGCAGGGACCTTGAGCTCTACACCTTTTTTAGCTCTTGTTGCCTTCTTTCTATCATCAAGAAGTGCGTCAAGATAGTATGAAATAGCTACATCCGCTTGCCGATCTGTCAATTCTATAAGGCTTATAACATTAACCTTACCATTTTTGATTAGAGCTAAAGGATCAGTTATGCTTGGTTCAAGTATATTCTTGAAGCGTCTCCTCGCATCTTCAATCTTGTCAACTACTTTTGCTGCAGCTTCTTTGTAGCCTTTTTCAACAACTCCAGGATCCTCACTAATTGCAATTAATGTTTCCCAAAAATCATCTTCTTGCTTTGATTTTACTTTGTCTGTAAACGCCTTGCGCAAGACATGCATCTGGTTTGTCGCTGATTTTCTTATCTCTATTACCTCAGCAAACTTATCAACATCAAGCAATCTAGGATTTATCTTGGCATCCATTATGTTTATGTCCTTGATCCGCAGTGAAGAATAATCGTCATGGTAATCAAATATCACCATAGTCCCTCCGATCTTTCCTAACTCGTTTGCGAGTAGTGATACAAAATTGCTCTTGCCCATTCCAGTCATTGCCAGCACTGCGAGATGTCTGGATACAACTCTGTCTATATTTACCCTAGCTTCCACGTTGCTATTCCTCAACAATGAACCGATCCTTATCCATTCGTCACTGGCGGGAGCAAATATTGTACCGAGATCGTTCTGCGTTGCCTCCAGAATATCGGTGCCAGGTAACGGAGGAACATCTGGTATGATTGCCTTGCCCCTCTTGAGCTCATCAAGATATCCTAGTATTCTAACCCAGGCTCTGTTACTTTTATCACGTGTGTTAACCTCCGCAACTTGTTTGCTTTCCAGAGCTTCAGTGTAATTTCTAATATTTTTATCCAGAGCATCGCTTACAATCGTTGATCTTTCGACCAAACCAAGAATCTTACCATCGCCTCCATTAACTATTACATATTCTCCAGCACTTACCGGCCTTTTGGACTCGAACATTACTTCATGCGGCTTCGATTCTCCAACTACAATACCTATTTCTTGCATATATCACCTAATCAAAAACAGATACAGGTATAAAAGAATAGTATCGAATGTTCACAATAAAAATTTTCAAGTAAATTCTTTGCGTATTCATCTTAATACTTCCCTTGCGCCAATTTCATTCTTCAATCCATAGATGCTTGCAAGCCTTTCAATCTCGTTATGGCTCACTAATGCTTTATTGTGTGCGAGTTTTAGAACATACGGATATCCAGAAACACTGCCATACGCAAGTTTATCAAGGACCTCTCTAACCTTATCATCAGGGACCCTTCCAGGCAATTCCAACTTTATCAATGGCGTATAGTCGTTCAGCCTGGCAAAAACAACTGTAACCAGTTGCTTTCTGTTACGTGTGAGAGCATGAGGCCTGCTGTACCCTGCTTTTTTATCTATGTGATTGAAGTAGTAGATATCGCCAACCCTGCTTCCCATCTCCTCAAATATCTCCCGACTGTCAGAGGTCTTGGAGATGAATACAATGTTGTTATGCTCCCTCGTTAGATCTATGGCACTCTTTATTGCAGAGCCAATTCCTAGGACAAGTCTAGCAATTAGGGAGCCGTCAATTAGGATGAGATCTACAATGTTAGCGGCTTTAGCTGCGACATCAGTCTCTATCTCCATTGACCTTGCTTCCAATTGGCTCTGATCCAGTACACCAATCTTTTGAACAAAGTCTTTTGCCAATATATTACCATCTTTGGTAACACAGACAGCATCTATCACATAAAGATGGAATCCCTGAAACTGCTGCTTGTTGTAACTGCTGTCAACGCCTGCAAGAACAGATTTGCTTGCTATGGGCTCATACTCTACCCAATATTCTTTTGCCCTTTCCAGAATCTTTTTGTTGGCGGAATCACTGTCCGAGATTCCTGATGTCTTGCTTTCACGGTTCTTGATTGCGTCTAGATATACGTCATGAAGCATAACCTAGATGACAAAAACAACTTTAAATTGTTTTAGAATTTGGCCCAAAAGATTATTGTGCGTATATCACCACCGTGGCCAACAAATTATGAATAATCAAGGAACCTTGAAAAATCACAAACTTTCTTTTAAAGTAGAGTACTCTAATCAAATAATGGTATGAAAGTTATTCAGTACTCTAACCTACACGCACTTGTTTAACTTGGAAAGGTGTAATATTCATCGTCAGATATTCGTCGATTCTGAACTTGATATCCTGCGCTGTAAGGTCGCTCATACTTGGTGAACCAATTTCAAAGCTAATCTTGTCTGGTGAGATCTTGACGTTTTCAACAACAAAATCTGCATACTGATTCGTCAGTTCATTTATCCAGTACTCAGTCTCAGCGACCTTCACATTGGACACCTGTAATTCAACTGTTACAGGCCTGAACTTTGCTGCCCCACTATACCCCTTGCCAGCCTCGATATTGTAGTCCACAATATCTGCCTTATGTGCACCCTTTGCATGTTCCACAACCTCCTCAACCTTCTTGAACTTCTGCCCACATGTTTCACACTCAAACTTTTTACCAAATAGGCCCATATTCATTATATCAAAAGCAATAGTATAAGAACTATTTGCTTGCATTTACAAAATCATTTCAAGAAGCCATACGATCTATATTAATAAATTAGACGAATTGATACCATCTGTCTTTGGTAAGATCAGTTCAAGTCCTTAGCATAGTTGGCGCATCCTCTGTAGTAGCTGGAGGCTGGTTCTGGCTTACACAAGAGTACTGGTTGGCAATTGCCTTGTGGCTAGTGGGTGTAATCATCATAGTTGCAAGGAAGAGAAGATCCAAAAAATCATAGATCAAGGGTATTTGCCACCCGATCTTTCTTTATAATACATTACACCTCCAGCCATTAATATTATGATCCCAGTAATCACTACATAACTTGGCATTGCTACAGTGATTAATGGATCGGTACCTGAGTAAACCTGTCCCCCCAATGCAGCGGCAACCTTGATGATACTTCTGAACGAAGTATTCTCGAGCGTCATAGTGTATTCTCCTGACTTTTCAAAATCAAAGTTCTCTATTGTGAATGAAGAGCTCAACTCTCTACTAACTATTCGCATCCCCTCGGGATCTTTGATCTCTACATTAAGTGTATCACCTTCTTGATATTCTAGAAATTCCACAACGTAAACTCCGTTAAAGAATTCGCTGGTTTCTATCCGCTCTCTAACCTCAATAACTTCATGCGGACCAATATTATATTCGGTCATCTCAGATAGGGCTGACTGTGCCATAATACCTAACGCTGCAAAACCTGATGCTAGAATTATCCCCCCACTGATCAACACTAATGCACTCTTTCTCATCGCAAGCTAAACAAGCAGAATAATTTATACACCTTTCCTGATCAGGCACTACACAAAGTGGCTAAAACCTTTAAGGGTCTAGCACCATGATCAACTTGACTTGGATATAGCATTACAAATAGGAACTGGAGCTACAATAGGAATCGGTGTCGCAATAGTGCTAATTCTAATTCTCCTAGCAGCAATGATCAAGATCGTTAAAGAATACGAGAGGGCAGTGATATTTAGGCTTGGAAGACTAATCGGAGCAAAGGGTCCAGGGCTGTTCGTTATAATTCCAGTAATAGACAAGGTCAAGATAGTAGATCTCAGGGTTGTAGCACTCGATGTTACAAAGCAGAAGATAATAACAAAGGATAATGTCACAGTTGATGTTGACGCAGTTGTCTATCTACGGGTCAATGAGCCAAACAATGCTGTCGTAAAGGTTTATGATTATCTTCAGGCATCAAGTTTGCTCTCACAAACTACGCTTAGGGACGTAATCGGCCAGGTTGATTTCGATGACATTCTATCAAAAAGGGAGGAGCTGAACAAGAGGATTCAGGCAATTCTAGATGTTGCAACAGACCCATGGGGTATCAAGGTCACGGCAGTAGCAATACGTGATGTGTCACTGCCAGAAAATATGCTCAGGGCAATTGCAAAACAGGCAGAAGCCGAAAGGGAGAAGAGGGGCAGGATAATAATCGCTGATGGTGAGTTGATAGCAGCTACCAAGATGTCTGAAGCAGCTGAATTTTACTCCAGGACCCCAGCAGCCTTGAGGCTAAGAGAGTTACAAACCTGGGCAGAGATAGCTAGAGAAAAGAACCTTGTTGTTGTTACAGAGGGCAACAGTTCAAACCTTGGTTCATTATTGGGCATTATGCAGAAACAACTAAAGGAGAAGGAGCCGAAGGAAAAGAGATCGAGAACAATTGAAGAAAGGTTGCACGATCTAGAAGAAGAGCAAGCATGAAAAAGTTACCAGTACTTGTATCTGCGTTCCTAGTACTAGTAATAACAGTTAACTTCACAGAGTCAAGTGCACAAGAGAAAAAAGTATTATGGCTTGACATTAAAGACTTCATCTCTTCAGCAACTGCAGAAGATGTAGCTGCAGGGGTTGAACAGGCATCTAGCAAGAATTATTCTGCTGTGATACTGGGATTAGATACTCCAGGAGGTTCTGTGGATGCTACCTTTAACATAATGGAGAGTATAGATGATTCAGATCTTCCAGTCATAGGTTATGTTTACCCAGCCGGAAGACATGCACTGTCTGCAGGCACAATAATACTGGTATCAACTGACTTTGCTGCAATGGCTCCATTTACTACAATAGGATCTTCCCAACCAGTCTTGGGCACGCAGCCTGTTAATGAGACCAAGTTCATAAATGCAATTGTTGAGAAAACTGTTACCATCGCAGAACTGCATGGAAGAAACACAACACAGGTTGCAAGGTTCATCACACACAACGATAACCTTAACCATGAAAAAGCTTTAGAGAGAAATGTAATAGAGGCTATAGCAGAGAGTCCTGAAGATCTTCTTGCAAAGGCTCATGGAGCTAAAATTATGAAGATCAAAGGCGAACAAACACTTGATGTTAAGGATGCTGTAATAGTCAACCACGAAACAAGCATCCGAGTCAGCATACTTAAAATTCTTGCAGATCCTGTCTTATCGCCAATCTTACTTGCCATCGGCTTCCTTACGATAATCTATGGGATATCTTCCCCAGGTTTTGGTGGCGAAATAACTGGAGCTATACTAATAATACTTGGTCTTCTTGGACAAGGCTTCAACCCTAACTGGGCTGCTTTTGCACTGATGGCTGTTGGAGTTACATTGATACTTTATGAGATATACTCTCCAGGCTTTGGGGCTTTTGGTATCGGAGGCATAATCATTGTTGGCGTTGGTACGGGTCTAATGATTACCCAACCACCACAACCATTTCTGGTTCCAAGTGAGCAGTTGGGTGATATGACATTGATAACATCAGCAATAATATCTCCCTTCGCTGGTTTCTTTGCATTCATCACATACAAAGTGGTAAAAGCTAAACGAATGAAGAAGGTAGAATTTGTCTTGCCAAGCAAGGAAGGAAAGGCAATAGATCAAATATCAAGCGATAAGCAAGGATTTGTTCTTCTTGGTGGAGAATATTGGAAGGCAAAAAGTAAGCTGTTGATTGAGCCTGGCACCAAGGTAAGGGTGGTGAGAGCTGAAGGCAGTTTGGTTGAGGTTGAGCCAGTTAAAGAAGAGAGCAGTAATTAGTATTAAATAACATTATTGATCAATGAATCTAATCCATTGATCAAGCTACTGCACCACACCTCAGATGTTGGCACTGCAATAGAACCTATTGATATCAATACCGCACTGCTGCTAGCACTTGCTTTTGGTGTTGCTCCACTCTTTCTCGGACTATTCAATTCAAGATTATCTTATCGCCTTGCTGATTTCAGTAAAATATTCATCGTCGGTGCAGCCTTTGGGATTACGATTATATCAATATCAGATCTTTTTCAGGGCGCCTCTGGTCTTGGTTTAAATCTTGGACCTGAATCAATTCAGATACAGTCTCTTTTGCTACTAGCTTTTGGCGTTGGTCTATTGGCATCATTTTCACTAGAGCGTTCTTACAAACAAATAGGGAATGGGCAGATCCAAGTTACATCGTACGCACTTGCATATGTATTTGCAATGGTAGTGGGCTTTCACGCTTTTGCTGAAGGCATCGTTATTGGGTTTGATCTTCAGTCAGGATACGTATTTACCTTCACGCAGAGATCTGTACAAGCATTAAGTTTTATTTTGCACAAAGTGGCTGAAGGAATTGTCATCTCTATACCTATTATGTTAATTAAACCAAGATCGGATGTTTTTGTTCTTGCTGGTATAATTGGTTCAGTACCATTACTGGTTGGAATCGCACTGGCTTATTTAGGATTTTCAGGTTCTGTTGCTTCATATGCATTTGCACTGGCAGTTGGAGGTTCAACATACATTCTGTTAAGGTTGGGGTACATTTCATACACGATGCCAGCAAACAGAATATCATTGTTTGCAGGAATTATTGTTGGATTGCTGTTCATGTACTTTGCGGGCTGGATACATACAATAGAGATATAATTCCAATTTCTTATGTTTCGATGTTAAAAAATTACGGCAGTATAGTAGAAAACCCCAGTGATCTTATTTTATGAATATGAGAAGTGGAAAACACACAAGTCTTCTAGTTGCTTAGCTCATATTACGTTTATAGATAGGCAGATGCCCAAGTAACCCATGGGTATAAAGCATCATCGAGTATTAGCCCTCGGATCATTGCTAGCATTATCCACAATACTACTCATTATAACATTAGCAGTTCAGGCATCGGCAAGCCATAGCGCAGACGAAGGCAACACTTTCGTTGCTAGACTTCCTCCAGAAGGTTCTCTATACACCATAAATGTTGTTGGTAGAGCTCATATATCAGGCGAAGACATC
>JBHICH010000015.1:0-34851 GCA_046759465.1 Nitrososphaerales archaeon | reverse complement strand
AGGCAGCATATATTTACAGAAAGGCTCTTGAAAAGGGTCTTGTTCGTGGAAGGTCTATCTCTGCACTTGTTGCAGCAGCTCTCTATGCTGCTTGCAGGGATACAGAAACACCAAGGACACTTAAGGACATTGCAAATTCTAGCAACATAAAGAAGAAGGACGTTGCTAGGTGCTACAGGCTCTTGATCAGAGAACTAGATCTAAAGATGCCCGTTGTGGATCCAGTAAAATGTGTTGCAAGGATAGCAAGCAAGGCAGGCCTCAGCGAGAAGACGAAGAGAAAGGCTCTTGAGATTCTGAAGAAAGCAGAAGAGGTTAAGATATCTGCTGGTAAGGATCCTATGGGACTTGCGGCAGCAGCATTGTACGTTGCATGCGTAATGAACGGAGAGAACAAGACGCAAAAGGATGTTGCAGAAGCTGCAGGAGTTACAGAGGTAACTATAAGGAATAGATATAAGGGTCTGAAGATGGCCCTTAAACTCTAACTTTTTGTTTTGCACAATCATTAAAATATGATTCAGCACTGTATTGCAATTGAGTAATATGCAAAGTAGAAAATTATTGGTTGCAGTATTGACAGTAACAGTAATCACGGTAGGTTTATCGCAAGTTATGATTTCTAGAGCAGTTGGTGCAACCCTTGACACTGATAAGGACGAGATTAGTTTGGGGCAGGATCTTACCATAAAACTTGTAGAGCCAGACGCAAACTTCAATTCCAGAAGTATAGATAGAATTCCATTTAACGTGATACTCCTGACTACAGACAAGTTTGATAAGATGCCCTTAGATGAGGTCCTGGAAATAGTAGCGCAAAAGGCTGCAAGTCAGGGGAAGTCAGCGATAAGAACTAGCCATTCATCATTGATGGAGACTGGTTTTAATACTGGAATCTTTGAGGTAACTTTGGAAAGCATAAACGATCTACTCGTTGACAGGAACGAAGACATAAGACTCATTTACTTTGATAACACGGCTTCCGGTGGAGGTTCTCCTACAAGAATAGAAAAAATAGTACATGTTGTCACAGCTAGTATTTCAGTCGCATTCGATAAAAACGAATATTCCCCGTTTGATAAGATCGTTGTGAAGTTATCAGCACAGATGTTCAACATCAATAGAAGCAAGATAGATACCATAAACACGCCAACTGAAAGCAAGGTCGCAATAACTACAAGCTCAGGAAAATCATACTTTCCGGTGATGGTTGAAACAGGTCCAAATACTGGCTTCTTCATTTGCAAAATACAGCTGACGCCTAATCAGGAAGACGAGCAAGGCGACCTTGTGGTTACAAGTGGTGAGCGAATTAAAGTAACTGTTGTCATTCTTTCAGGTTATCAAGTAACAGACTATGCTGTAGTTTCTACAACGTTAGGCAATATATCATTTGACGAACCAGAATATTCGGTAGGTGATACCGTAAAGATAATTGTTACAGATGGTGACGAGAACAGGGATCCCAGTATGATAGACACAATACAAGTAAAGGTTTGGTCAAGCACAGATGTTGATGGAATAACACTTACACTTCAAGAATTGGCAATATACTCTGGAATCTTTGAAGGCATGTTAACATTGTCGACGGAAGGCTCTGATGACACAAGACTTTTAGTCTCTAACATTGACATACTTGTAGCAAAGTATCTGGATCAAATGCTACCATCATTAACAAAATCTACAATAACCAAAGATCTTTTCGCTACGGCTAGAGTTGGCATTCCTGTAAATACAGATATCTTAGTCTCCCAGCCATCAATTTTTGATAAGAATGGCAAGAAATTAGAAAACATTAAAGTTGGCAAACTTATTGCAGTACAATCTTCACTAACCAATGCAAAACTAGGGCAACAAAAATTTGCTTACATCGTTAGTATTAAAGATGCTGAAGGATTTACCTCGCAGTTATCATTCGTAACTGCGATACTGGAGCCATTTCAATCATTCAAAGTTGGGACCTCTTGGATACCAGAACTAACAGGGAAATACACCATCCAGGTTTTTACATGGAATAGCATAGCAGAGCCTTCTGTCTTCTCACCTGTAAAGAGAATTACTGCTGCAGTTCAAGAATAAACCTACTTCACTATATTCTTCCTTTCGCCCACATTCTTCCTTAATTCACTTGCTATAATCTCTATTTCCTTTATATCAAGATCTGTTATCTCACCATTATTCTTCACAGCCTTAAGGACATTGTTAATACGATTCATTGAATCAGTTATTTCTGCATCTATCTGAATCAACTGCTCTAACAAGTTCTTGTTCACGCTACCATTTGGAGCAACAAGTTTTTCATATCCATTCACTGTAGTTTCATTCAGTTTGTTAAAAAGTTCAACAAGTTTCGTTCTGAGACTCTGGAACGCACCGCTCTTATTATAGTTGTTTAATATATAGTCCATACATATTGAACTATCATCAGCCTGCGTTTTTACGTAGTAAATAACATACCTACTGATTTCACTCAATTCGACATAATTTGACCGACCGGTATCTAATGCTTTTTGCAACAAAGATGCCAGTTTCATGATACCATTGAAGGCATTTTTTTCCTTCTTCTTATACTCCGTGTCGTGGCCCTTAGACAATGCGCAATGTAAAATAGTAGTCACTTAAATTTGTTTATGTTAGCATTTTGTCAGCAAGTGCAAATATCAAAAAACAAAATAATTTCGTAAATATCTGTAATGTATAACAGATTAGGTTGTGTGAACGCGCTTTTTCGCTATTTCTGCAAGTCGCGTTCTGTCAAAGACATTACTAAATTCTTTATTGATTACATCCATGTACATGCCAACCTCGTGTTCGTCCATGTATTGAAACTGGTACTCTCCATTGTATGGAGATGGTTCTCCAGCTCTACTAATGAATTCTATATGCATCAGCGGATCACCGCGCTTTATTGTGATCGGGATTCGATCATTACTCAAATTCACTAATTCCAGAGCCAGTCTGCCTACGAAGCCGCTGTGCACCTTTGCAGCATTTAGGAACGAAAGTCCCAGTCTGCCATACCTGCTTTTAGCTGTTAGATGTGCAACATAGTTTGGCATTGTGAACACAATCTCATAAGAGATCAAGTTTCTGTGCTCAAGATAGTTCAATGTTATCTCATCCTTCACTGTTAGCACATAGCCATCTCCATCAAGCAATGCATGTGTGAACGGGTAAATGCACCTGTACTTTTCAACTAGTTTAACAAATTCGCTTCTGCCAGCAACAGCCATACGGCTACCTAATACCAGTATCCTTAAAACTATTTTGTTCTCCTTTTATTGCAAGATAACCTCTAATACGTTTCTGCAAAAATATCCCTATGGCAATTATTCCGGTTACTGTCAGCAGAAAGTCTATACTGCCAAGCAATGGATTGGCAGTATCGCCCCAAGGGAAGGCCCAAACAGTATTACCGAAGTAGCCGTATGAGGATATGAAGTAATTTGTGCTCCAGTGCAGAAGGATCGCTGCATGTAAACCATATCTATAATAAAGCCAACCTAGGATCCAGCCTCCGACCACGGCCTGTGTTATCTTGCCGTAACTCCAGCCTCCTCCATAAAATAGATGGGCTAATCCGAATAATATCGCACTGATGGTTATAAGAGCATACACTTTCCTTCTCGAATATTGATCGAAACTTGTGTATTTGCTAGGATACCACAACGTCTTGAAGAAGTCAGCCACTGAGCGTCTATTTGAGAAGATCATGTATACTGGTATACCTATTAGTATAACTCTAAATCCCAGTTCTTCCCTTATCGGTGCAGCGGTAATGTTGAAGAACTGAATAAGTGGATTTGGAAATTCTATGGAACCTGTGCTCACTCCAAATGATTGCTGTATAATCTCAAGGGCCTTTGATATTACCAGCAGAACAGCAAGCCAAACAATCACCATATGTAACGAATTACCTTTGGAAGACTCCTTGTCGCCGTTTATCGTTCCTATCAATGACTGCAGGATATTTCTCTTGGGACCTAACATGAGCATAGTAAAGAATAGCAGATAGAAGCACCAGAGCACTATAAAGAGTTCTCCCAGTTGCAAGTTAGCTGATAGATCTACTGGCATGCCAGCGAAGAATACGTAAAAGCTTTCTAGAGGAAATTCATGAGTTATAGTTGAACCCAATTCTGTATTGAATACGACGTAGGCACCAAAAGGATACGCAAGAACCATGAAGCTGAATAACACTCCAACGAGTGCTGCATAAAAAACAAGAACAAAACGCGAAAGGAAAGATTTGCTGTGCAATACCTACACCATGGCAATTAATGCACTTCTATTGATGAGTCGCTGAACCCTAGATCGATCAAATGCGTCCTTATGTTGTCTCTGTGATCTCCCTGCAGTAAAATGTAACCATCCTTCGCTGTGCCACCGCAAGCTAACCTATTTTTTAGCTGTTTGACAATCTTGCTCAAATCTGCAAGTTTAGGGTTGAAACCTTCGATCATCGTCGTGTCCTTGTTATACCTTCTTTTTTCAAGGCGCACAACGATCCTTATTTCCTCCTTTTCTAGTTCACCACAAGCACACAAATCGTCGGGTAGTCCGCATTTCTTGCAGATAACCGCCATCAGTAAAAATTCATGGCTATCGGATTATTAAGCCTTCCTTCATTACTATAACCTTATCCAAGTATTACTTACAATAATATTGCTTTTAAATCACTTCACAGTATTAGTGATAGATTGAGCAAGGAAAAGATGGGTGCAGCTGTGGAGCTGTTGAGAAAAGGTGCTACTCTTGTTAAAGAATCTTGTAGCACCTGTGGTGGCGTGCAGGTAAAATACTCCGGAAAAATTATTTGTGTAAACTGTGGCAAGGAAGAAGAGATAGCGAAAGTAGCAACAGAAGCAGCTCCTACTGAAGAAGTCGTAAATAATCTCAAGAATACTGTTTTGGCAAAAATCGGTGAGCTTTTGCCATCTCTAAAGTCAGAAAGTGATATTATCAAACAATCAGATCTTGCAAAGTTAATTATATACTATCTAGAGATTCTGGAGAAGGTACCAAAGGTCTATGAATCTAGACAGTAAGGTATTTATTGTATCACAAACCCTTGCTGATTGATATGAGTTCACGAAGGAACAAAAGGTCCGCCCCGTTACCTGCCTCAAGTGCGGGATTGCTGCGATTCTTTGAGGACGAAACCAAGGGTTTCAAGATAAGGCCAGAGATAGTATTTGGTATTGCTGGGGCTCTCATTGCAATATCTATACTAATAAGGATCATAATACCAGTCTAGATTTAATGAATGAAGAGTCTGTAAGCAGAATACACAAGCGTTTTTATCTAACATTAATAAACCCCGCGTCTCACGTTACTTCTCTTTTAATTTCGTTTTTCTGTGCTTCACTAATTGTAGTTCTATCATACATATATTATCTTGATTTATCCTTGCAAAATCTGGTGGTTGTTCTTCCAGTATCACTTGTAGTTCTTTATGCTGGAAAGATCATAGATTTTGCGATTTTAAAGAGAACACCAGTTGCAAAACTGGCGAAAATCTATCATACAGCAACTTTTGCGAATATCCTCTGGTTACTTACTGTTGCTCTTGGAATTGCATCCACATTTATTTTGGAAAAACCTGAAACCCACTTTCACTTCATAGTTGCAGGTATGCTACTTGCAGCTGGACTCAGAATCGGTATATTTACATCAGTGTTTGGTGCCAGTTTGCCACAAGCCGTACTTGCGTCACCCATTCTACCTTTGCTATTTTTTCTATCATTCGTGCCAATTGAACGAGTACCATTGTATCTTTCTGATCCGTTGGGCCTAGGATTTGGAATTGGGCTGATGACCATTGCTCTTATATGGGTTGTACTCTCTGACAGGGCAGGCAGACCGAATGTTGTCAGTACTTTCAAACTGCTTCAGGCATACATTCTTGCTTGGACCGATCTGAATCCAAAATCTATGGAGGTGATAATGGAAGGCAGAGCACATGAGTCAAAAGTTAACACATACACTCTCGCATTCAAGACTCCCAGTGCAAGATCATTGATAGTGGTTCCAGATGTGCATCCGGGACCGTTCTATCCGGTTGGAGGAAGCAATTTACCATATGAAATCTACAGAACTTACTCTTCAAACTCTATTCATGCCGTTGTAATGCATAGTATATCTGATCACGCACTTAATCTTCCATCAAAAACGCAGGTAGAACGTTACTTGCGCAGTCTTGATAATCAGGCATTGTTTGAAGGTGGAAATACATGCACAGAACCTATTGTTATACAGGTTAACAAGGCAAGGGTTACTGGATTTGCTTTTGGTAGGGTTGCAATGCTTATGCTGTCTTTAGCTCCTTACGGTATGGAAGATGTGCCGGAGTTGATCAGAAGGGAAGTGGAAAGTTATGCAAAGATGAAGGGCTTCAACTGTGTATTGGTGATTGATACACATAATTCGATAGGGAAGTTTCTTAGGGAGGATGACAGTTCAGATATGCTAAAAAGTTGCAAGGTTGCAGTAGATGAGCTTAAAATGAAACCACAGTATAACTTTAGGTTTGGTTTCTGTCATTCTTCAGAAGTAGGTGCAAGTGCTGATGATGTCGGTCCAGCTGGGATGAGTGTTGTGACCATAAAAGTTAACCATAAACCATTTGCCATTGGCTGGGCCGATTCTAACAATATGGCAAGGAGATTAAGGGAGAGAATACTTGACCATTTAACTGCAAACGGTATAGCTATGCTTGAGGTTTGTACATCTGATACTCATTACACATCGGGCAAGGCAAGAAATCTTGCAGGATACTTTACTTTTGGCAGTTTAAGTCCACCAGATTCTGTTAGCAGCTGGTATCTGGAGATGGCAAAGAAAGCAAGTGAAAGGACAGCTAATGCAAGTTACGAAGTGTCAGAAACTTCCTCAGAAGTTAAGCTCATGGGTGGTGAACAGTTTTCTGATTATTCCACAGCACTTGATCGTTCAATGGATGTGACAAAGATTTCGATAGGGGTTACGATTGCAGTATATATTGTAATGTTGATTGTGGGATAAAATCACCTGGGCACAACTTTTATTTCGTTCAAGTGACCGGCTAATTCATTCAAAAAGGATCTG
Source organism: Nitrososphaerales archaeon (assembly GCA_046759465.1). Classification (GTDB taxonomy): domain Archaea; phylum Thermoproteota; class Nitrososphaeria; order Nitrososphaerales; family UBA213; genus JBHICH01. The sequence continues at coordinate 27,765 of JBHICH010000015.1, read as the reverse complement.
AATTTTGTTATTGGAATTACTGGCACGTCATTTGCAAATATTATAGAATCTAAATGCAATGTTAGTATAGCTGGTACTGCAAACCTGACATTCCATTTATTTGCTTCAATAAATGATTCTGCTCTATCTATCTGCATCAAAGCAAATTTGCTCAGTGCTGACGGATTACTTTTCTTCCAGTGCTTGCAGTCTAGTAGCAAAGCCATAACATCCTTGATTCCGACAACATCTATCTCCGTTCTAGGCTTCTTTAGCCTCAAACCGTGGTATGCAACATATCCGCAGGCATCGAGTATATTGGTTGCAAGCATCTCAAAATCCCTCCAGTTTAAAATCTTAGAGAGATCTTCAATATCAACACCCATACGTATTGCTAACATGGCTGCACGCATTTTATCCAGTGCATTGAAATTAACGGATTGTGAATCAACAATACCAATTTCACTTTTTGTGAGAAACCCAATAAGTTCCATTGAGGTCTTTTTACCCACGCCAGTAATAAGTGCAAATTCATCAAAAGAAATATTACCTTCCTTTATGACTGGGATTGCCTTCAGCATCAGTGATGAGTTCATTATGATTTACAAATTCAATACAAGATATTAAAATTAACTAGAACTTCCTATGACTATTTTGTCCCAGTATACTGGCATAAGATTCTCGTCTGTAATGCTCCAGTTTAGCTCGTGAGAATTCGAGCCCAGCAAAGTGACTATAAACTCACCCGAAACATCGCCAGAATGCACTGGATTGCTCTGCGTAATCCAGATAACGAAATTGTGCTTGGCACCACCTCCAAACCATCTTTGCGGACTACTGTCTGTCACAATGTCATCATTACTTATTGGCGTTAGGTAAAATCCGTATATGTAAGGACATTCATTGCTGATACTAAATGCAAAGCTCGTTAATTCTTCCATAACACTTGCCATAACACTTGCTTGACATTCCATTGCATTAACATCATGTGGCATGTGCACAAGTACAATTGGAATCAGAATTGCTAAGAATTTCAACGTCTGTGATTATTCACAACAACATATATTAACTAAACACAGCAGAAAATTAGCAATGAAAAGAGCACTTTTGGCTGGTTTGTTAGCACTTACTATTGTAATGCCCTTTCAATTGAATGCAAATGGCCAGGTTAGCAAGGGACCAGTTGTTGATGAGATTCAGTTCATCCATTACCAAGACGAAAACGTAGCAGTGCAAGAGGTTAAAGCTGGTAATATAGATGCTTATTACTGGCGGCTTCCGCTAGAATCAGTCCCATCATTAAAAAATGATCCTAATCTTAAAGTTTATGAAGCCCCTGGAGGGACATTGAGTTTACTCCTCAATCCCGCCCCTTCTAGTGAAGACTTGAATCCTTTTTCCATAACAGAAGTTAGATATGCGATTAACTATTTGATTAATAGAGAATTAATTGTTAATGAGATACTCAACGGATTCGGCGCCCCTATGATCTCGGCCTTTGGGCAATTTGATCCTGACTATTTGATTTTGATAGATGTTCTAGAATCATTTGGATTTAAATACAATCCCGAGTTCGCTGAGAAAATGATTACATCAGCGTTAGAACAAGCAGGAGCAATAAAAAATGATGGCAAGTGGTTGTATCAAGACAAACCGATCACGATAAAGTTCTTTATAAGAAGCGACGATCCGAGAAGAAACGCAATAGGAGAAACGCTTGCTTCAGAACTCCAAAAACTAGGATTTAATGTTGTTAAAGAATTCGGAGATTTAAACAAGGCCTTTACAATAGTGTATGGTTCAGATCCAGGCGAGATTAAGTGGCACCTCTATACTGAGGGTTGGGGGAGATCACTCTTTGAGAAGTACAGCAGCTCCTTGGCTGCGCAGATGTACTCACCTTGGTTCGCCAACATGCCAGGATTTATGACTCCGCAATACTGGAATTATCAGAACCCAGAACTCGATGAACTTACACAAAGAGTATTCACTGGCGCATACACTTCTAAGACAGAAAGGGATGAGCTAACTAGACAAGCCGTCGAATTTGGTGTTAGGGAGTCTGTTAGAATATTCATTGCAAGCACCATTGATCCATATTTAACAAGCAAAAACGTAGAAGGTATGATAAATGACTTCGGGGCGGGAATAACCAGTAGATTTAGTTTGATAAACGCGAGGGTCACAGATTCCGATTCAATGAAGATAGGTATGAAGCAGATATACCAAGGTGCTTGGAACCCAGTGTCAGGTCTTAGTGACTGGTATGCAACAAGAATATGGTTGAGTGTTGCAGATCCCGCAACATTTAGGAATCCACATACGGGCGATGTTATACCTGTAAGGAGTACATGGACTGTTGAGACTGCCGGTCCAGAAGGGAAGTTAGACGTACCTTCAGATGCTATTTTTTGGGATGCATTCGATGAAAAATGGGTTAATGTTGGCGAAGGCATCGAAGCTACGAGTAAGGTTACTTACGATTTGACTTACAGCAAGTGGCATCATGGAATGAATATGGATAAAAATGATATTCTCGTATCAATATATTTCATGTTTGAGTGGGGCACTGATGAAGGAGAAGGCGATGTAACTTTTGATTCTGAATATACATCACTGACAGAGCAGACTGTGAAGACGTTGAAGGGCTTTAGATTCATGGATGACGATACGCTCGAGGTTTACGTGGATTACTGGCACTTTGACGAAAATTACATAGCTGACTATGGTAGTATCTGGAGTGTGATGCCTTGGGAAATATATGCAGCGATGGAGAAAGTCGTGGTCGACGGAAAGGCTGCATTCTCTAGGTCTACTGCCAATGCTAAGGATATCGATTGGCTTTCCTTGATCATAAGAAATAATTCAAAGGTCGTTAGAGATACTTTAGATGAATTCAGGAGTAATTCTGTAATTCCAAAAGCTCTAGAAGGCAGAGCTGGTCCTGGTTATGTTCTTGAACGATATGGTGGAAGCATAAACTGGATAGACACAAAGGGACATGCTATAATAAGTAACGGACCCTTTTCTTTGGAACGTTATAATCCTGAGGCAAGAACCATAACCATAAAGGCGTTTAGAGATGCATCCTATCCGTACGAAATTGGACAATGGAGAGACTTTGAAATAGCCAAAGTTGCGATGATAAAGAATGTTAGTGTACCTTTATCAATTGAAGTTGGTTCAGCTACAAAAATTACTGGAAATGCTATCATCGCAGGAAGTCCTAGCACGGATCTACAATTACATTACTTTCTCAAGGACAGCAAGGGTAACCCAGCTTTGAGCGGAAGAGTGCAACCTTCTAGCGATGGCAAATTCGAAATCAATTTATCGGAAGCTGATACGACAAGGTTATCTAGTGGGGCTAACGAGTTGAAGTTGTTTGCGGTCAGTAATTTTGCGCTGAAGCCAGACATATACACTACAAGTATTATCGGTTTCCCATCGCAACGAATAACTCCGCCTGATGAAGAACCTCCAAAACAACTAGACATTTCTCTGGCTATGAAGCATAAGAAGAAGGTATCATTGGTTGCTGTTAAGAATAACAGTGATGAGGAAATATTTGGTGTTCAGATGGAGATAGATGATGGAAAGATCAGGTTTGTGAAGGCTAGAGGCTGGGACAGAGATAGAATAGATCAAAGCACTGTTATTGTGCAGACAGACGATAGACCCATCAAGCCTGGCAGGTCATTGATAATGATACTAATAGTTAATAACAAAGACGCATCATACGAATGGAGCGCATTTGATAAAAATAGCAGTAAAATAGCGATCGGGAATGTTGTGCCAAGAAACTGATATGTAATTTTGATTCGTATTTATTCATAAATTAATAGTATAGCGCTTGAAATGCGAGTAAGAATGTTTATTATTAAAGGTCGCAATCATGACCACGGTGAATAGATGGGTTTCGGGAAGTTTCTACTAAAAAGGTCTGCAAATATGGCCATTGTACTATTTTCCGTTGTTCTCATAACCATAGTTCTTGTTGGGCCAACTATGGATACGATCCTCCAGCGCTCCATTGAACAAAATGTTAGAACCGAGATAATCGAAAACAAGGCTCTCGTTACAAGTTTCAAGGATCCAAAAGAACTAGATCAGTACATAAAAAACCAGATAGAGATGAGAACAACTGCCATTGGTTTGGATGAACCTTGGTACTCACCTAAACGACTAGGGTTCACGATGCTAAATATACTGAGTTTTGATTTTGGCAGGTCATTCTTTTTAATGAGCGATACAGGTTCATCAAATGTAAAAGATATAATACTAGAGCGTTTGCCCAGAACAGTTCTTCTGTTTACGACTGCGACAATAATAATTTCGCTGATTGGTATCTACCTTGGAGCATTCTCCGCGAGCAAGGCTGGTTCAATAGTCGATAGGATAACATCAGCATTTGCAGTAATAAGCAGCAGTTTTCCATTATGGTGGACTGGTATGCTGATGATCTTCGCATTTGCATTCGTATACCATATATTCCCAGCGAGAGCTACACCCCTGATCCCACCAACGGATCCATCGTACTTTCTTTCGTTACTTTACCATATGGCATTACCGTTGATAACGATAGTTTTGATCGGTTTCGGTGCTTGGGCCTACATTGTTAGAAATTTTGTGGTCGGAATATTGAATGAGGACTACATAATGGTGAAGAGGGCAGAAGGCATACCAGAGCGCAAGGTCATCTACTCCCATGCTTTGAAGAATGCCGCACCCCCGATAATTACAGTAGTAGCATTAAGTTTGTCTGGTTCGATTGGTGGAGCAATAATTACCGAAGCTGTATTTGACTGGCCTGGAATGGGAAGACTTTACTTCGATGCAATTAACGTTTTGGATCTGCCTATAATAATTGGTCTCACGTATGTAACCACACTAATATTTCTGGCCAGCATCTTCATTGCAGACATTCTTTACGGGCTGTTTGACCCTAGGGTGAGGATATCATGAGTGTAGTTTCATACTCAGAGATATGGAAAGAGTTCAAACGGTATAAGGGAGGCATTGCTGGTCTGGCAATATTAGCCAGCTTGATATTGATGTCAATAATTGCTGCTATGACAGTACCACTTGAAACATTCCAACAGTGGCAAAATCCAACTCAATGGACAAGCTTACCAAAGACTGCCATGCCTGCATGGATGAACTTCTTTCTTGCTACAAAGTTGCCTGAACATCAAATACTTCATGATCCAAATGTGACCGAAAGGAGTGAAGGCGGAATAAGAATGGTATCGCATCAGTTTTCCTTCGATTACAAGTACGATAGTTTTCTAAACGATTTTATGTTAAATTTTGTCGCAAAGTATCATGCAAATCCTCCACTACTGCAATTATCAATAACAAGACCTGATGGAAATACTATCGAGTTGCTGAGAACTTCTTTACCAAGTACCGAAGCTGCGGAATATACGCATTCTGGAACTATATTTTCAACAGACAGTGCAATTAAGAATAGTATAAGGAACTACCTGAACCTTTATAGCTATAGCATCGATGAATCACAGCCACAAGTAATTCTATTTTCTGATCTTGATAAACCGAAAGTCTTGAAGGGATCATACGAAGTTAAAGCAGCATTCTTTCTTTTCGATAGCAATGACGAAGCCATCAGCAGCGAACTGATACTTGGAGGGAAGGTTTACGGCTTGGTGGGTACTGATGAGTTAAGAAGGGATCTCTCTGTCGGACTACTTTGGGGCACTCCATTAGCGCTATTCATCGGCATTTCGGTAGCAACATTATCAGTAGTAGTGGGATTGATCTACGGTGTTACCGCTGGTTATAAGGGGAGAAGTACAGATGAGGTGATGATGAGGGCAAATGATGTAGTTTATGCTCTCCCAGCACTACCACTGTTGATTCTGCTAGCAGTTTCTATAGGCAAGAGCATCTTCTTGGTCGTAGGATACCTGATAATCTTTGGCTGGGTTGGTATTGCAAAGGTGGCAAGAAGTTTGGCATTGCAGATCAAGAACCTTCAGTATATCGAAGCTGCGCAGTTGATGGGACAGTCAAGCACAAGAATCGTCTTCAAACACATTTTACCGCAGTTGTTACCATATGCATTTGCAAGTGTTGCAATTTCTGTTCCAGCCGCAATAATTACCGAGGCTGGATTGAGCTTCCTGGGCCTAGGCGATCCAACAATGCCAACATGGGGACAGATCCTGCACGATGCGAATGTCTTTGGAGCAGCAGCGAGGGGTTTGTGGTGGTGGATCGTTCCTCCAGGTCTGATGATAGCACTGACCGGTTTAGCGTTTGTACTGATCGGCACGGCTTTGGATTCGATCGTAAATCCAAAGATGAAAAAGATCTAGCACTTAAATGACCTTATAACCTGTAAAGTTCGATCATCAAGTTTGAGCGTATAAACCAAAGCATCTTCAGACGTAAACCTTGACAATGCGTCTAAAAACTGTGTTTTATCTCTCCCTCTTTCATACATCCCCCCACTCTCCTTTACACAGAGAGGGAATTTGGTCATCTTTACGCCATTTTTTAATAGATGAGAAATAAATCCCCTATAAGCATCTATATCAAACCATTCAGCATCTTGCTCTTCAGACCGCATTATCCATACATCAACTGTATTCTGAAATATTGCTTTTGTTCTAAGCTCTTCCAGTGTCATATATGAGACATCTTATGTATGGTAATAAAATCTTACTTTAGAACTCTGCCTTTCTCATCTTAGAGCCGCATCTGGGGCAACTTCCACCCTTGAATCTACGCCCACAGACAATGCAGACGTAATTTATTCCTCCACCAAACATCGTTGTTGCACTTCCTCCGATCCTCTTCTTTCGGACGTACATAGATAACAAAATAAAAACGCCAATTGACAATGCCAACCCAATGAACAGTCCGAAGAACCATGTTAACGCCATGCTGATCGCCATAGAAACTAAAAGCAATGTAATCATTCTGCTATAGTAGTTCAAAGGATCTCCTGAATTATTTGTCGGAACACTTTATTAAATCTTTTTAAGTTTTGCAAATGACAAGTACTTGCATCAGTCTTGCACAGAAAATTCCCATTCAACTCCATTTACGTCATATGCAAAAAGATCGTCATCCTCATACGGATAACTTACAATAACGCTTAAGAAACCAGTAACATGGTGCAAGTCTGTGAGTGACGGTTTAGCATTTCCACTTGGGTGTGAGTGTGCTGTTCCGACAATGGATCCATCAAATGGTAACATATGTACCGGAAAGCCAGAGTAATAGGGTCCATACTCAGACATAGGTGGAACCATCAGACTTTCTATTATCAATGCATCTTTCTTGTTGTTACCCCTCAATAGGAGTATTCCCTCATTTGGATGATGCAGCTTGCAGAAAGTAAGTATGCTATTTACAACCTCTCTCTTGAATATGAGCTTCTTGTGCATGCAGTATTTGTTATATCTTATTTATATTAATGCTTAGTAGGTTAAAAGTTTACATTAATTTTCTCTGGATTTTGATCCAATTTTTGCTTAGTTAGTGATAAGCTCCTTTCAAGATAGATAATTTGATTTCAGCGAGTTAATGTTATACTCCTACACTTAGTCTACAATCAAGCCAGATAATAGTTAAATTTAACTAGTTAAACTACAGAATAGGAATTATGGGCTTGTGGTGGGCAAAAGGCAAAGAGAGTATTACTATCAATCTTGACACTGATGTTTTGACATCTTTGAGAACGTATTCTGACAACCAGAAGATAAGTCTTGATGCGCTCGTTAATCAAATACTATACGATTATGTAGGATGGTGGGTCAGTGCTGCAAAAGCCGGATGGGTTCCAATTCAAAAGCCTCTTCTTATTGCACTTGCTAACGCACTTGATGAAGAGTCACTCTCGAAGATAGCATCAACAATAGGGAAAAATACTACCAAGGATTTCCTTCTCGCAATGCGAGGGGAATATGATGCCAAAGAATTGATTTCATTCCTAAAAACAAGAGCGAAAGTCGCAGGCTTTCCTTATAACGAGGTAGAAGCAAGTGATCATATAAAGTTCATAATGCAACACGAAATGGGAAGGAAATGGTCCCAAATCTTTAAATCATTCTATCAAAGTGTCTTCGAGGACCTAAAAATGGCAGTGAATTTTGACCTAACAGAAAACTCCCTCATCTTCAATCTTAAACGTGCAAAATGAGGACGGCATGCTTTGTCGCTGTACACCACAGGAATGATCAGGATCTAAGAAAAAATGTACAACTGAATCTTCTAGGCGTAGGCGTTTGACATTCCGGTTGTTAAGATAGCATTAAGAAGATCAATAAACAAGAATCATTTCATTGAAGTTAATGAAGGTAATGCTAGGCTTAAAAGAGCTGCAAATTACCGTTTGACAAATTAAAACTAAATCAAACGTGGATCTATTTGTATGCTACAATAATAAATAGACCTGGATGGACTTATTATTAAGCCATGAACAAAGTAGCAATTCTAGCAATACTAGTCGCAACAGTAATACTAATGGCAACATACAATTTTTCGCAATTTGCTGAAGCCCAGACAAGGGAAAGATGTGATGCAGACATCTGCCATGTAAAGATAACAAAAGATGGATTCATGCCAAAAATCCTGACAGTGAAAGTAGGCACGGGCATAGTTTGGACAAATACCGATGATCGCAGACATACTGTGACTAGTGGCTCACCTGGAGAAGCCACAGCACCGTTGAAATCATTACTTCTGGAGAAGGGTGATACTTATGAATTCACTTTCAGCCATGCTGGCTTATACCAAGGCAGTTACAAGTATTTCGACCAAGTCACAAAAACTATGCGTGGTGAAATAATAGTAGAGGAAGAGGTCAAGAAAACAGAAGAAAAGCTACCTGAAGTTGAAACAATAGAAATATACTTTCAGGATCCCAAATCAGGCGTCAAAAAAGTTTTGTTCCCAACAGGAACGATAAAGAGCATGTATATCAATCCTGAGTCTCGTAGCCTGATAATAAATTTAGAAATCGTGAGTACTGGTACGTTAGAAATCACTATGGATAGAAGCTTGATTGACGCAAAGAGAAATGGCAAGGACGATCGCTTTATGGTGCTAGTCAAGAAAGTTACTTCTCCATTTGAGAACGAAGGAAACTATGAGGAGATATCTTCAACACCTTCTGAAAGAGGATTGAGGATATTTGTCCCTGCTAAAACTGAGCAGATAAGGATAGTGGGCACACAAATAATACCAGAATTTCCAGTTGCAGTCATGGCAGTAATGGGCGTAATAGTTGCTACGGCTATAGCTATAAGCAGATTCAAGAATTCGCTAAGCTCCTAGACAAACCTTTTCTTTGCACGTTGAGAACTGCCCTGCTTGATTTCGGTGAGGTATATAAATAGTGCCAAGTCGATTGATCTGTTAAAAGCAAAAAATAGATACTATTGAAATAACCTAGCTTTGAGCAATGGTTCTAGCAATTCTGTATTTGGCTGTACTTGTTCTAAGCGCTAAAGCATTTGAGGAGGTTATGGTCAAGATCAAGCAACCTCCTATCCTAGGCAATGTACTGGCTGGCATAATAGTTGGCCCGGCACTACTTTCGATTGTACAGCCAGTTGACGAGATTGAGCTCTTCATATCAATAGGTGTATTTTTCCTCTTCTTTCTTATTGGTCTAGAGGAAATTGACCTCCCAGGTCTCTTCGGCATACTGAGACGGAGGATGTTCTTAGCTTCAGCAGTAGGATTTTTTGTACCATTTGTTGTAGCAACAATGTTTTCGTCCTATATCGGATATGAATTTGTAAAGGCGTTTGCAATTGCCAGCGTCATAGGCGCTTCAAGTTTAGGTGTGGCTGCAAAGGTGTTGATGGATCTTGGACGATTAAGGACAACAATAGGCCTTGAAATATTTACGGTTACGGCAATGGTAGAATTCATCGCAATCATCTTTGCAAGCGTTATGATACAGATAGGAGCTACTCAGGTGCCTCCAAATGAATTTGATCTTGTGTGGCTTTTCGCGCGAATGATAATTTTCTTTGCCTTAGCAGGACTGTTTGGTAAATATGTACTACCACACATGTTGAATAGCATTAGAAAGTACATGAAGGTTAAGGAGATCTACTTTGGAACTGTAATTGGCATCATGCTACTTGTTGCATACTTTGCTGAAGTAAGTGGTGTGCACGGGGCGATTGGTGCATTACTGTTTGGCATAGCTGTATCGCAAATGCCAAGAGCAGAGTACTTCGAAACAGTCAGGGGTCTACACAGCATAGGTCACGGAATATTCATACCAATATTCTTTGCAGGCATAGGTTTGCACTTCCTACCAACATTCTTCCAGTTGCCAATCTTGATCATTGGAGGCTTCCTTGCAATAATTATAGGTGTCAAGTTTGCTGGCTCCTATCTGGCAGCAAGGGTAGCTAGGTTAACTCCTACTACTACAGTTGCTTCTGGCGTTATGGCAAAGGGAGCTATTGATTTAGCCCTTATGCTATCATTGCTCACTGTGGGACTTGTGGATGAGAGCCTCTTCTCTTTGTTGGTATTTGGGACACTGATAATGATGGTTCTGTCAAGCGCCATTCTTCAGCGTGGACTTGGCCTCAGAGTTGAGGTCAAAGGTGAGCCACGTGAAGCGTTGATACCATTGTATGTTAAACTTGCTATGAGTGATTCAACAGCAAAAGATGCAATGTCGGTTACGTTGCCCCATGTAGACAAAGACACAACCATATCTCAATTTGTTGCGGAACACCTTGATGAAGGTAAAGCAACCTATCTTGTGTTGGACAGCAGAAACCTGCTTCTAGGCGCAGTATCTATACGAGAGATAAATAAGGTGCCACAAAAACAATGGAGCATGACTAAGTTGGAGGAAGTTATGGAAAAGAACGTTACCGTCGCTCGCGAAGACGAAGATCTTTTTTCAGTAATAGAAAAGATGAACAGGCATAACTACGAATTGATTCCCATAGTTGATGCTCTAGATGTAAGGAAAGTTACGGGTGTGATCTCAAGGCACGATATAATGCAGCTACTGGTAAAACAGCCAGATGAAATGAAAGGGTAATTCTTCTCAATGCATCAGTCTGGGAAAAAGTATGTAGACTACGGCAATTATTTCAAACCTGCCCAGTATCATATTAATCGCTAAGATGATCTTTGATGCCGGATCTAAGTCGGGAGAAACTACACCTACGGACAAGCCACCTGTAGTCAGAGCTGCGACAGACTCAAAGTAGGATTCGGCGAAACTAAACCCATTGCCCATTATATGCAAAGCTGTAAAGTATGATATTAATGGGAATAGCATTATTATGATAAGTATCGATATAAACTCCTTCACATCTCTTTTACTCATTTTCCTTCTTCTTTCTTTGTGCCTTAAGTTCTTAGCCAAGGTAGCGAGATTGATAAATCGCAGGATCTTTATACCTCCAGCTGTAGAAAACGCACAACCACCAGCAAACATCAGCATCATCAGGAAAAACTTCGATGCATCATTCAAACTGTCTAAACTCGTGAACTGCAATCCTGCAGTTGTGCCTGCCGAAACTGCGTAGAAAATACCATCCATGTAATCAAGTCCCGATATCACTGGGAACAAGGCAACGCTTCCCCCTATCACTGCCAAAAATATAGCTATCTCCTTTGTTACTTTTGGTGTCAAGAACCTCTTCCTGACCAGTGCATAATGATATGTAAATGGAAGAGCTCCAAGGATCATTGCACCAATGAGAATAAGTAGCTCGTACCATTCCATTCCACTCAGAATTGTAGAGTTAGGCAGAAATCCTCCCGTTACTACAGTGCTCAATGCCAGCGATACATCATCTATGCTATTCCTGTTTCCTAAAATGAAGAGCAAGAAACTCACAATTGCAGTATAGATACCAAAGATTATTGTGATCGTCAAGAACAGTTCTCTTAGCTGCAATGTCCTTCCTGTCAAAAATCCCCGCATTGCAGTTAACCTGCCTTCAGGATAAAAGGCCGTCATGATGAGGTAAATGAAACTCATACCTCCAACCCACTGAGTGAAGCTTCTGTAGAATACAAAACTTTGGGGTAGGTCTTCTGGTGCTGAAATCAAGGACAGGCCACCGGTGGTAAAACCCGCTGTGCTAGAAAAGAAACTGTCAACAAGTAAAGTTCCAGTATCGAAAGTATCGTTTGGATTGAGGTAGACATATGGGATCATACCAAAGAGACTTAGCAGTAAGAAACTTGATAGCACAAGAACCGATGCTTGCCTAAGATTCAGTGGAGCTTTCTCTCCATAAGAATTCAAGAAGAATCCAGTTGCCAATAAGCTAACGCTCATAAGGTAAATCCCAGTTGCAGTAATTGGTTCATTTAAGAAAGTTGACAGCAAAGCTGGAACGATCATCAGTATACCAGCAAACTGCAGCACAAAACCCAGATTGCCCAGAACTGACTTTAAGCCAGGTTTGATGCCTATTGGCCTTGTAATCACAGCATTTCTTATTGCCGTTGCAATTGTTGGCTGTGTTATCATTCCTTTTACCATTCCATCTTCTATTACAACCAATTTCCTGACCTTGGAGTCACGCATCTTTGCCAAAGCATCTTTGAGCTTTGCATCAGGTTCTATTGTAATCAGCGGTGAAGACATGATCAATTCTAGACTAGAACCAAATGGACTAACCCCTTTTTGAGCTAGGTTATCAATTATGTCCTGATCCGTAACAATGCCCACAGGCTTCCCGTGTTTCATTACAACTATGCTCTCCTGCTCCCTCCTCTTCATAATCCTGCTCCCAAGTGCTATTGTGCTAGTACCTTCAAGCAACAACACATCTTTGTGCATGTAGCGTGATACGGGCCTCTCGAGAATTTCTTTCAAAACCTGCCCTTTATTCTTATGGTGTCACTTTATATTTTACGGTCATTAGTGAATGTATTGGAGAATTTCTGTTAGTTTTCTGATAACATTATCTGTATTGGACGCCAATACATGGTCCTTGGGGTTAAAAGCAATACCTACCTTGGCTCTTTTGATCATACACAAATCTGATTTAGTATCACCAATTGCTATAGTGTTTTCTAATGCTATATTAAAAAGTTCAGCAACTTTTTCTAGGTGAAAGCGTTTACACACAGATATCTTGCAATCGCACCCAATTTTATCCCATCCCAAGAGCATGCGTAGCTCGCCTGTCAGCAAGCCGTCTTTTACCATAAGAATATTTGCCAAATGAAAATCCATATCGAATTTCTTCGCAATATAGCCAGTTGCTAAAGTGTAGCTATCGCTTATTATGCCAACCTTGTGTCCTTTCATCTTTAGTTCTTTTATAACATCTGCTGCACCATTCATTAATGGTAAAGTTGCAATTGCATTAACTATTGCTTCAGGAGTCAGGCTCTTCCATAATTTTGCTATCTCCTCAGATTTCTTGTAACCAGTGATTGTTTTACTCATTATCGCTTTGATCCTATCAGAAACTCCAAATGTATCGCCCAGAGCAAAAACTAGTCTTCCATCGACAAGCGTTCCATCCATATCAAACGCAATTAATTTCTTGTTCAATGTAATTAACTAGAATTATTTATGAATTCAGCTGTTTCCAGATAAGATTCATCGCGAGTATCCCGATATCTTTTACAGGCTTATCGTTCGGAACTATTACTCGGATTACATGGATATTGACTGGATCCCTCAGAAACAGAAGAGATTGCCGCATGTTGTTCGTAAACGCGGCTATGCCACATTGTATAGGAAAATAGGATGATACAATCTTAAGGGCCATACTCTTCATACAAGTCTGACGCGTCATTCTTGTCTGTCACAGAGTTCTGTGATATAATCTCTTATGAATCTTAGCAATTACAGAGACGTATAACTTATTAGTCATCCAACTTTAGAACAATCTATGGCAAAAAAGAAAAAAGCCAGTAATAAAACGGGAACTATGCCACGTTTAACACATCCAGATCACGAAAGAAAACAGCAAGAACTTTTGTTGCAGAGCACAGCTAAAAATGTACAGAAGAGGGCAGAGCAGATCATGAGTAAAGCCACACAAGCAAAAGTTGCCGTGATCTTCCCAACAATCAATGAAGAAACTACGATCAAGTCATGTATAGAAACTGCTATGAAGAGTAAATACAAACCCTCGATAATTGTAAGTGATGGGCACTCCAGTGATAAAACTAGGGACGTTGCAAAGAGCTCTGGTGCTACTGTTGTTATGCCAGAAGTAAGTCTTCATCCAGGCAAAGGTGCTGCTATGGTCACAGGGATGAAGGCTGCCCTTAATAAAAATCCAGATGTTATAGTTTTTCTAGATGCAGATTTAATGAACCTAACACCTGAATGGATAGACCTTCTCATTGATCCTATTAAGGTAGAAGGTTACGACATGACAAGGGGCTGGTATCTTAGAGCTCCAAGTGATGCCTCAGTTACTAAACTAGTGGCTAAACCATTCCTTTGGACATTCTTCCCTGAAATATGGCACTATGAACAACCACTGAGTGGAGAGGTAGCCGGGAAGGCAGAGTTGTGGAAGAGACTACTAGAAATGAAGCCTCCCGTCGGATGGGGTATTGATGTATGGTTCCTGATAGAGACAGCTATGGCCGGTTACAAAATTAAGGAGGTCTTTCTAGGAACCAAAAGCCATAGATCTTATCTGTCGTATTCTACCGATGTCTCCAAACTGGCAAAAATGGGAGAGCAGGTAGGACTAGCGATAATTCAGGAAGCCATAAAGTATCATAGAATAGACAATGCTACGCAGACGAGAGTCTAATACCTTCAATTTTTCTTAATTCAAGTTTCTTTTTTCGTTGAATCTTTGTAATAAAAAAGCCACATAGATATTTGACAAGTTGAAAAATAATATCAACCTTCCTGCCCACATTGTTAGGGCTGGAATCGCATCATAGTTTGGGACCTGTCAATGAGCAGCTTTTCAAACGCATTTATATCAACTTTCTTGAAAGGTTTTATTTTTTGCAATCCTGGGGGCTCTTCGGTTGCTCCTAGTTGAGTGCTGGCTCTTAGATCCAAGAGTATCTTTTCTTTTAGCATTGGAGGAGAAACCTTGCTGTGATATATGCTCGCTAATGAGCACAGAAGCATCTCTCTCAAGTGCTCTTCCCCCTTTTCCTCATGGAAGTGAGGATTTCGAGTTTCAACTTGGAACATCTCGATTCCTTTGTCTAAGGCATGTTCTTGATTTGATGGAGATAGACCACCGAACTCTTCTAATACGTTGATGATCTCGTAAGCCTCAATGGCAAAACCCGATGCATAAGTTAGAAGCTCCGCAAGTTTCATGCTCATTGCATGTTCACCAGAATTTCCAGTTTTGAATATATCTGTTTCAAAACCTGTGTGGTGCGATATTAGCGAATTAAGATGTTGATTTGTGAACTCGGATATCCTTCCCCATTTAGGGAAGTATAGACCTCCTTCGGAAACTTTGGGTTTGTACACCCAAGATATTCTTACCATCGAATAGGGCGAGCTTGCCATGACAAACGCAGATGCAAAGATCTTTACATATTCGTTAACTGCACCAGGAACATAATTATCTGCATCAATAAATCCAACGTATTCTCTCCCAACCATTTTGGCAAGCAGCATCCCGATCACCAAGGATTCAGCCTTTCCATCTCTAACCGAGGTATTTCTTAGCATATCTGTGTATTCTAATTCCTTTAGAACTTCTGCTAGACCCGGATCTTTCTGGTGTATTATTACCGAATCTCTTCCAACAAATCTGTTGTACTGTTCCACCGCATCTTTTTCCATTTTGAAATTATCGACGGGCTCTCTGTCACTGTTTGAAACTATTATATTGAAACAGTCATGTGGGATGCCACTTAAAACACCTTCAAAAACTTTCAACTTCTCATTTTTTATTGGAATGACAATTGCAATCCTACTTTCCATATTTTCAACCTCATCAGTTTCTATCTTCCTGATTGTCTGTGGTGGTTGGTAAGCTTCTTTCTTCGCGCCCGAGTCTAGTTCATAAACTTTTTGAACTGAATGCAAGCTTACAGCCCCAAACCTTTCGGTAAATCGTGGCATTTCTAATTTCATGCAATTACTATAATGACTTGATCACATATAATGTTTGTTAGGTAGAAAGTTTAGGTAAATAATCCAATAACACATCGAGTTCGACTGTTGCTAAACAAATAACCTTATCAGCGGCGCCATAATAAACAAATAACTCGTTATCGAGCAGAATAGCGCCTGTTGGAAAAACTACGTTCGGTATGTCGCCAACTCTTTCATACGTTTCTTCGGGTTCCAGTAAAGGTTGGCGAGTCTTCACTATCACATGTGATGGGTCTTTGAGATCCAAGAGCGCGGCTCCAACTCTGTATGTGTCATTGTAATCTACACCATGATAGATTAAGAGCCAACCATCTTTTGTTTTGATGGGTGGAGGTCCTACACCAATCTTTTTTATTTCCCACTCTTCAATTGGTCGTAAAAGAACGTGGTGATCGGTCCAGTTGTGCAAGTTTTCTGAATATGCAAGCCATATGCTTGGCCTCTCTGTTCTATACACTTCCCCAACCCAGTCGGGTCTATGTGCCATAACATAATTGCCATTTATCTTTTCTGGAAATAGTACAACATCTTTGTCATCTACATTATCTGGAGTTATGATACCATATCTGTAATAATGATGAAAGTCAGAGGTTGAAGCAAGCGCTGTGCTTGCTATACCTTTCTCCTGTTGTGGGATCGGAAGCACGACATAGGTCATGTATATCTTATCATCTATCTTCATTAGCCTTGGATCCTCGCATCCCCCTAACTCGTACCTAACATTTGGACCAAATGCAGGTTCATCGAAACGGGTAAAGTTCACAAAATCCTCGCTTACAGCGTAACCCAGTCTAGAAATATAATGTTCGTATTCTCCAATAGCCCTGTAAAGCATGTGAACCTTGCCATCCGTCAGAATTGTGGCACAGTTAAAAACAGCCCTAGATTCCCAGAATTTATCGGGCCTAGGGGATAGAATCGGATTATGCCTGGATCGTTGCATAATCAACAGTGCTACCGTAATATGTCTTATATTTAAAGTGTTATTGTGAGCTTTCATCAATTATATTATAGGACTCTGTTTAGGTCAGGTGCAATTTTACGCTCAAAATTTTGTTCAATGCGGCTGTGGCACACAATTTTATATTACTTGATTTATTTTTTAAATACAGAATGATTCTGAAAAGGTTCATAACGCAGAGTTGATAAAACTATAAATGAAAATTGAATGCGAGTACTAAACTTTTAAAACAGAAGAAAAAGGGTAAGGCAGAAAAGTTGCACATTGCCCTCGTATCCACATACTTGCCTACTCAATGTGGAATTGCCAAGTTTACATACAGTCTGCAGAACTCCCTCTTACATATGACAAATCGTGTCAATCTCCAAATAATGCGAATGGTTGTTCCTGACGATAAGCCTTTAAAAGATAGTCGAATACACCCTATCAAGAAAAACGAGAGAGAATCTTATCTTGAGGCCGCTGAGTTCATAAATAATTCCAATATTGAAGTTGTAAACTTACAGCATGAGTTCGGCATCTTTGGAGGGACATGGGGCAGTTATGTTTTAGATTTTATGGTTAACGTGAGGAAACCAATAGTAACTGTACTCCATAGTCTGGTACCAAATCAGAGTGGCGAGAGACTTGAAGTCTTCAAGAAAATATGCGAACTTAGCGAGAAGGTGATAGTGATGGTTCCGCTTAGAAGCAAGATGATGGAAGAAAAGTATGATTTAGAATATAGCGATAAGGTCATCTACATTCCTCATGGAGTTCCAAATATAGAAGGAATGTCCAAAGAGTACTCAAAGAAGAGATTAGGTTTAATTGGAAGATACGTCATGCTATCTTTTGGCCTCATCAGCTCAGGCAAAGGTTTTGAATATGCAATCGATGCGGTTCCCGATATAATAAAGCATCATCATAATTTTGTATATGTAATAATTGGTCGAACACATCCAAAAGTCAAAAAAGTGGAAGGTGATGCCTACCTAAATAAGCTGAAGGAAAGAGTTCGAAAATTGGGTCTGCAAAATCATGTAAGGTTCATAGGGAAGTTTTTCCAGTCTGAACAAGAATTAAGCCGGTGCATTTTGGTAGGTGATATCTTTGTTGCACCGTATCTTGCTAAAAACCAGATTTCAAGTGGTACGCTAGTTTATGCAAAGGCTCATAAGATGTGTATAATAACGACATCGTTTACGCATGCAAAACACGAAATAAGTGAGAGGCATGGTTATCTTGTTAAACACAAAAATTCCAAAATGATAGTTAAAGCTGTTAACTCCTTGCTAGATAATCCAAGCAGGATGAAAGCAATGCAAGAAAACGCTTACAGAAGCGTTAAGGTTAAACAGTGGCCCAAAGTTGCAGCAAGATATCTTGAGCTATTTCGCGAAGTTATATCAGAGCAATCTGGGAACCCTTAAGCAATTTTAGCTGCCGAATACAAATATCACAATACTTATCAACCTCAAAAACTGACAGAACCTTAAAAGATAGTTTTTGCTTAAGAATAAGCCAGAATACTTTCTGCGTGTATCATTCTCTCACTGCTCCAAGGGTTAACCCTCTGATCATCTGTTTCTGGAAGATCAGCATCAAAACTAACACCGGAATAAGTGCAAGGTTTATACCAGCAGTTAGGTAGCCCCAGTCTATTCTATACAATGAAATGAACTGGTATAGCGCAACTTGGAATATCATAGAATCGGGTCTGTTTGAGAGAACTACAGGTAGTATGAACTCGTTCCATGAGAACCTAAAGGATAGAACGGCTGCTATCGCAAAGCCAGGCATAGAAAGGGGCAGGACAACACGCCTTAACGCTCCAAGCCTTGAACATCCATCGATCAATGCGGCTTCTTCGAGCTCTTTTGGAATCGTTTCAAAGTAATTCTTCAGCAGGAATATGTTCAGTGGTATGATCAGGATCTGGAAGGTTAGTATCAATGCTATCAGTGTGTTAAGCAATCCAACATTTGCGAGCATGATGTATAACGGTATTATGTTTATGACAATAGGGATCATGAAAAGTCCGAGTATTATGCTCATTATCACAATCTTTCCCTTGAACTCGAACCTTGCAAACGCATACCCCGCCAAAGCACTTACAGCGACACTTAAAGCTGTGCTACCGGTGCTTACTATGAAACTATTTACTAAGCTTAGAAGGAGACCTGGGTCAGTAAGCACGAACAGGTAGTTTCCAAGCGTTGGGTCTTCTGGGAAAAATTTTGGTGGGAAGCTTATTGCCTCTTCATTTGGTTTGAATGATGTTGAAAGAACCCATGCAAGTGGCGCTAAGGTAATGAAAAGATAGACAGCAATTATTGTATAGATTAATGTTCGATCTGCAAAGAACCAGGAAGTCTTTTGAACCTTTCTAGCAACTCTCTTTTGCATAATTTATCTCCTCAACAATTTAATGTATGCATATGCAAGCATTAGGTTTATTGCAATTAAGAACAGTCCCGCCGCCGAACCTTTAGAAAGTAATCCAAACTCGAATGCTTGCCTATACATATATAGCGACGCAGTAGTGCTGGCAAATAACGGACCTCCTCCAGTCATAACAAGCTGGAGGTCGAAGAAGTTCACTGACCACATAGTTATCAGTATAAGATTAATGATGATGAATGGCTTGAGCAAGGGTAGTGTTATGTGAAAGAAGCTTCGAAGCCTTGTTGCACCATCTACGAGTGCTGCTTCATATATGACTGGATTTATGGAGAGCAGACCTGCTGTTAAAAACAATATGGTGAATGGAGCGCCATACCACATGTTTGCAATGACTATAGACCATATAACTACTCCAGGATCGGAGAGCCAGCCAACTGGTTGCAAGCCCATCTGCTGTAAACCATAATTTAGTATTCCAAAGCTATCATTGTAGATGAATCTGAATGAAAATCCAGCTATGACGGCAGAAACTGTCCATGGTATTATGAAGATCGCCCGTAATACACCACTTCCTCTTATCTGCTGGTTCAGCATAACAGCTATAAGCATGCCAACACCGAGCTGTAAAGCAACAGAGCCACCAACAAAGGCTAGCGAGATCTTCAGCGAGGTATAAAAGTCAGGATCTTCAAACAGGCCGACGAAGTTTGAACCACCGACATAAACCCATTCTTTAAGTATAGTTACCAGAGAAACATCGTGCACTGAAATGTATGCATTCCAAAGAACAGGAAAGATAAGAAAAGCGAGCAATATTGCAAGGGCAGGTGCTAGGAGAAGGTACGGTTCGACTCTTTCAAGAATCCTCTTTGACATTCCATATCATCTAAAGGACTTACCAACCCAGAACCTTTGCCGACTTTTCAGCAGCATCCTTCAACGCTTGCTCAGGATCCTTTACGCCGAAATAAACCTCGTCGATTGCCTGCCTGATATGCTCAGCTATCTGCGGATACTCTGCTATGCTCGGCCTACTATGCCCAATTGCGATCATCGAGATCATCTCATCATAGTATGGAATTGATAGGCTCAATTGTTTTGCGTAAGCACCTTCACCTAAAGGCTTCTGCGTTGGAAGGTACCCAAACTGGTGTAGCATAGGTGCAAGGGTTTCTGGATCTACCATTAGAGTGAGCAGTTCCCATGCAAGGTCCTTGTTATTCGATGTCTCCGGAATGCTCACGATCCATCCTCCCATCATCGTTGCACTCTGCATACCCTCCTCTGGCACTGGGAACATAGGTATCATGCCCACTCGCTGCTCGATATCTGCCAACTGTTCCTTGGGAAAGTTGCCAAGCAACCATGATCCTTCTAGCATCACAGCAAACTTCTTATCAGTAAACTCCTGACCCCAGAAATGACTAACCTGTGGCTTAATACCTGCATTAACCTGTTGCCTAAGAAATTCTAGTGCTCTGATACCCTCTTTACCATGATATGCTGGATACCAGTAAAGATCCTTTGTTGGATGTCTATCCTTAGCCTCAAGTATATCACCTCCAAGCATCCATAGATAAGGGTACCACATGTCTGGAGAATGGTTAGCACCAACAAGGTGCATTGCTTGTATGGCCTGATCCCCCAGTTCGTTGTTGATCCTCTTCGCAGATGCAATATATCCATCCCATGTCTTGAACGAGTCAGGATCAACATCTGCCTGCATCAGCAGGTCCTTCCAATACCACATAGCCCTTATATCAGTCCATGCCCAGATGCCATATACCCTATCATTGTATAGACCACCAGCCCAGTTTGCTTCGTACCAATCAGATGATCTTCCCCAACTTCCTGCACGCTCCGTAAGGTCTGTTAGAAACCCTCCTTCAGTAAACTCTCCAAGCCAGATAACATCTACAGAGATTAGATCAATCGAAGTTTGACCAGCCATCGCAGTCAGAATCTGCCTTTTGGTCTCTGCGTATGGCAACACTCTATAGTCTATCTTAATATCAATCTCCGGATGTCTTTCCATCAATTCTTCAAGCGCATGTTCTAATAACATATCCCATCTTCCCTTTGGCTCTGCAAATAAACCTGTAAGAGTCACCTCTCTTGCTCCCTCTGTGATTACCTCCTCGGTTTCGGGTGATTCTTGCATTGAAAATAGGAGGGATACTACCGATGCAACGATTAGGACACCAGCTATTATTCCGACAATCGCAACTCTACTCACCATGAGAGAAATCTTTCTATCTGATAGTTAATAAATAGTTCCCATTGTTTGCAATTTCTGCATATATCACGACAAAATTAATATTAAATCCACACAAAGCTCATCTAGGAGTAGCTTCTTTGACCAACCTTAAGATCCAAAATCTGAGAAAGAACTATGGAAGTGTTAATGCGTTGGATGACTTTTCTCTGGAAATCGCGTCTGGAGAGTTGATGGTTCTTCTTGGACCATCTGGTTGCGGAAAGACTACAGTGTTAAGGTGCATCGCTGGTCTTGAAACTCCGAGTGGTGGAGAGATATACATTGGAGATCACCTAGTTAATGGCGTGCCTCCAAAGGATCGTGATGTTGCAATGGTATTCCAGAACTATGCCCTTTATCCTCACATGAGTGTTTATGATAACGTTGCATTTCCGTTAAAGATGAGGAAGGCCTCAAAGCAGTATACGGATGAAAAGGTTAGATATGTAGCAAACCTGCTTGAGATCGAAGATTTTCTCGATAGAAAGCCCAAGCAACTGAGTGGTGGTCAGATGCAGAGGGTAGCGCTCGGTAGAGCATTGGTAAGAGAGCCAAAAGTTTTCCTGATGGACGAGCCATTAAGCAATCTTGACGCAAAATTGAGAGTGTATATGAGAGCAGAGATCAGGAAGTTGCAAAAGAAGGTTGGCATAACTACAGTATATGTTACACATGACCAGGTAGAAGCAATGAGCATGGCAGACAACATTGCCGTTATAGAAAGTGGCTTACTTCAGCAACTCGGTACCCCGGAACAGGTTTATGATGAGCCTACAAACATATTTGTCGCAGGCTTCATAGGAAGCCCCCCAATGAACTTCTTAGAATGTGAAATGGTACCAAGAGACTTTGACGTTTACCTTGAATCGCAAGGTATTATCCTGAAGCTACCAAGTATGATTGCGAAGTTGTTTGGTAGCCCATTGCCTAGAAATGTGACAATTGGGATAAGACCCAAAGATATCGTCTTTCTTGATAATGAAAGTTTTGATGGCCTTAAACTAAATGGCGAAGTATCGTTTACAGAACTCTTAGGTGATGATGTGATAGTAGACGTAAAGATAGGTTCTAATTCAATAAAGGTCACAAGCACAAGCTCAAGGGATCTGAGTAGTGGAAAAAATGTGATGCTCGGTCTTCCCTTTGATAAGATCAACTTCTTTGACACGAAGACTGGAAAGAGATTCTAGGTAGCCACGAATATTCTCTTTTCAGTATTATCAGTCACTTTCTAAACTTTGTCTTATTTGAAATCCCGAAATGTTCCTTATTTCCTGTACTAAATCTCAAAATTCTGCGCTCCTCATCTTCGAACCGCATCTAGGGCATGCTCCGCCCTTGAACCTGTGGCCACACTGAATACACCTATAGGTTACTCCCAAACGAAATGTTCCTCCAAATCCTGACCGTAATGCTCTCCTTCTTACCATTATATTCAGAAGAATGAAGACACCAAATGCAAGTGCCAAGCCAATTATAAAACCGAAGTAATAGGTAAGAACAATACTTACTGCAGCTGTAGCAACCATCCAAACAATCATCTTTGTGTATGGATTAGGCATTCGAAAGTTGTTCTCAATAATCATTTAAAACCTTTGTCGTAAGTGTATCCGCAAGACTTTAGCTCAGGCTCTAGGATGCATCATCATAAGACAAGATCTATCCTTTTCATACAGTATTAGCCCTCGTCTACTACTGTTGCGTCTCGGTCCCTGGTCTTCATGAGATCGACAGCCCCCGTTTTCTTAGTTTCTACTACCAATTTACTTTCTGCTTCTGTAGGCGTTTGTCGCTCCTTGACCGCAATTGCAAGTGTATCCTTCTCTCCAGTTTTAGATTCTCCAAACCATACTGTACGGTGGGGGAATGGTATCTCTATTCCAGCATTATCTAGCAATTCTTTGAGCTGGTGCATTATCTGAGTTCGTACTGGGAACCATTCTGGGGACGGAACCCATGTCCAGACATTGATATTGACACTTGAATCTGCTAGTTCCCACACCATAATGTTTGGTGCTGGTTCGGCTAAAATTTTGGGATCTTTGGCAGCCATCTCGCTTATCAATTTCATTGCAGTGGCCGCATCTTCTTTGTATGCTATACCAACAGTAACCTCAACTCGTCTTGCTATATGACCAAAAAAGTTTCTAAGCTGTGAGGTAAAGAACTTCTCGTTTGGTATTCTTATTAAAACACCATCAAATCTCCGAAGTCTAGTAGAGAAGGGAGTGATTTCTTTAATAATACCTGCTACAGCCATGTCAACTACTTCAACAGGATCGCCAATCTTTACAGCCCTATCTATCTGCAGAAATATGCCGGAAAGCAAGTTTGCGACTACCGATTGTGTTGCAAAACCTATAACAATACCAATTATACCACCTGCAAGTAACACCCCTGTGAAATCAACACCAAGATTACCTATGGCAGAAAGAGCCGCTATACCAATTATCCCCCAATAAACTATCCTCCTAATTACAATCTCTACCTGATCTGGGATATACTTGCCCAAAAAACGGTCTATTGCGAGTCTCGCAATTCTAGCTACTAGTACACCAACAGCAATTATCACTGCAGTAATCACAAGCTTAAGTAGCTCGATCTCCGTTCCCAGAATAGTTATTGTTGAAGGAATTAGTTCTACCAATTTAGAATCCCCACTCCATTACATACTTTCCGTCGAATTTTTGTTTCAAGTTTGTTTTTTCACCTACCCATTGTGCATTTGCAACGTTTATTTCAATAATGGTCTGCAGTAATTTTTCCTGTACAACCGCTTCAATATCATTATAATAGGCCTCATTCTTTTTATAGTAAAAATCTGCACCTTCTATAGGAAACACTATACGATTTATTGTACTAATTTTTTCACCATAATTATGAAAATGTACACGCACTATGGCTTCAGTGTAGGGAACGGCCTTAGGTATTTCAGGATTTATCCTAGTTTCATAATACCTGCATATTATACCAAGCTCAGGAATGCCATACAACGCATATTTAGGCTGACCAACAGAGAATACATCGATGATTTGAACGTCGCTCTCGCTAGAACGCACTACTCCTATCTCTATGGGCATAGTAAGATAAGCATCAACGTGGGATTTCGGATCAAGCACTAGTGGCGTTATTACCCTCAACAGAATATGACCTCCGTATTTGGCCGGAGTGTTAAGTGGCGCAACAGGAAATATACCAAGTACAAGCGGTTTATCAGACGCAATAACTTTTTCCACTACTAAGCTTTCATTTTCAAAACGCTGGTAGCCATACTTATTATGATCTACTTTGAATGTAACAATATTGTTGCTGCCGAACCGCTTCTCTATTTTCCGTTCTACGGTATACTCTCCATAATAATCAAGCTCTTCAGCAACCTCTTTCTCTGTTACACCATCACTTGGCATTAGACAAGATGAAATATTTTATGGCTTATAATTGTTCTTTTGCAGACTTGATTAATTACTTGCACTCCCAATATTTCCATTCTTGAGGTAACCAGAGGATGTACCTATCAAAATAGCCAAGCCAGACCATGACTGTAGTAGAATAGTTAATAGCCAATGATATCAGAGTTATCTAATGGTAGTTAACTTCTGAAACGAAGTTATAGATCAAAGAAACCATAATACAATTTCTTCGTTACAAGGATATGATCAGACCAGTCCACTGGCACCTTCTAATTCTGTAAATCCATGTTTGAGTGCCAGATAATCTAGGTACATCTGTACGTGTTCCTCAGCAATCCACATTTCCTCGTCTCCAAATAGGTAACCATAGCGTTGTGAACTACCTATTCTCTCTCTTTTTTCCGAGATAGAGCCGTAACCTGCTTTTACCGCTGATTCTCGGGTGAAACCTCTCTTTCTCGCTATCATGTCGATTACTTCATGTATGCCAGAACCATGTTGCGCTGCTTCCTTTCGCCTATAGGCAATACTTTCTGGAATACCTAGCTGCTGAGCTAGCTCTCTATGTACATGTTTACCAAAGTTATCATTATTGTGTATCTTTAATCTTGGATCAATATGCATTGCGAGCCTTATCACTTTTGGATCAAGATATGGAACTCTCAACTCAACGCTGTGTACCATTGTAATTTTGTCTTCCCTCTCGAGAGTTTCTTTGTACAAAAGCAGTAGATCTTTCACCATGCACTTATGAAACACATCATATCCATCCCTTTCAACTATTTCGCTGTACCATGGATAACCTCCAAAGAGCTCATCAGCGCCTTGTCCACTTAAGACTACCTTCAAGCCATCCTTATGTGCAAGCTCAACTGCAGCATAAACAGGTATAGCAACTTCAACCTGTCCAGCATTTGTATCTTCTATAACCTCTATTATCTTAGGTAAAATCGATTCCACATCATTGACTGTGAGCTCCTTCGTCTTTAGCTTTAATCCAAGAACTTCTGCAACTTCTTCAGAGTATTTAATGTCGTGTGATCCAACTAATCCTGCACTGTAACAGCGAAGATCCCGAATACCCAAATCTTTTACTATCTTTGCTATTAGAACACTGTCTACACCGCCGGAGAAGATGATTCCTATTCTGTCCAAATCCTGAACCCTTTCCCTTACAGAATTGTACAGTGCAGTTTTGTACCTTGTAATTGCTTTCGGCATATGGTATATACGGTTTCGTCTTACTTCTATGGGACGTCTCAGAAGTCTTTGGGTTCTGATCTTTCCTTTTATGAAGGCTACTGCATGCCCCGGCAATACTCTATGAACATCTTTTATGCCTATCATCCAGAGTGGCTTCTTCTCTGAGGCAAAAGCAACAATCTCTGAATTTTCTCCATAATACAGTTGCCTGACTCCTATCCTATCCCTGGCTATAACGACGCCTTTATCGTCTCTTACGGCCAGCGCATAAACACCATCAAGTTTCTTGACCGTCCTCCTAAGAGCTTTAAACAAATCTCCTCTATAGTTTTCCTCTAACAAGTGTACAATTACTTCGCTATCAGTTTCTGTCTCAAAACTATGTGCTCTTATCAATTCATTTCTTAATTTTTTGTAGTTGTATATTTCACCATTATGCTCCAACAATATATTACCATCACAACTTCTGAATGGTTGTAGCCCGCACGCACCTCCCACTATGGCTAGTCTTGTATGTCCTAGCACACAATCTCCACTTAGTCGATCTAACTTTAAATCAGCAAAGTTGAAGGAGCGCATAACTTTATTTCTGGCAGCAATTCCAACTCCATCAGGCCCTCTATTTGCCATACAGGAGAGCATATTGGTTACGTGTGGCACCACATCCTGCCCTAGCTTGCTCATGACTCCTGCTATTCCACACATGCGTAATCTCACCTCTGAATGATAGTTTGGGTGAGAGCCCATTCAAATGCCGATTTAGAATTCCCCGAATCCAAGACCTACCTCCTATACAAATTCATGTGTTATAAGTCTTGTTGATAACTTTTGTTCGAATAAAATTCAACCAGCATGGAGATTTTCTATCAATTCTTGGGTGCTCATTACCGATCCATACCATTCTTTTATAGTTTCTAGCGTTGCTTTATGGAATTCTGGACGCATCGAAGCTACACCATCTGATACGACAACAATATCGAAACCACGATTAAATGCATCTCGCACTGAACTGTCAACACATACGGAAGTATCCGCTCCGCAAAATAGTATTGTATCAACATATGAACTACTTAACCAAAGATCAAGCTCAGTATCTTGAAAAGCCGAGTCTCGCCTCTTTATTACAACATGATCTTCTTTGCCCGGTTTTAACTCTGCAATTACCTCTGAATCCCAAGTGCCTCTTACACAAATAGGAATCTTCTTTATGCGCTCTTCTCTTTTCTTAGGAAACATCTTATGTCTCCTAGTAAAGAGATCTATACCAGAGGCTTCGCGAACCGCCTGTGTGTAAAATAAAGGTATTCCTATCTTTCTACAATGTGAAATCGCCGTCTTTATGTTTGGGATGACCTTTTGGTAATGGGATAGATCTATGCCTAGTTTATCATAGGAACCTCCTTTGCTGCAGAAACCATTCTGCATATCTATTATAAGGAGCGCTGGATTCACCTTGAAACCGTTGACTTCTATCAATTTCATCATAGTA
>JBHICH010000014.1:0-34928 GCA_046759465.1 Nitrososphaerales archaeon | reverse complement strand
GAACCCATATATACTCGCTCTGCAGGCGAGCGCATAGCCGCTCTGCCACCCCACCTTGAGCGAAGCTCTACCCGCAACAATTTAAATCTACAATCAAGAAATTTTCAGGCTTGACTTGGTGGCAAGTTTTATGTCCTGAGCTCTAACTGTCTTCCTCCCCGCATGTAAAGCAAACTCAACCGCTTGCTTTGATAGTGCTATTCCAACCTCTTCTAGCACTTTTCTCAACTCGTGCGCTGCATCATCACCAACCCTATCAGCTCCAGCTCTTTTTATTATCCTATACATTGTTGCCAAACCAAATTCGGATTGTGACATATAGTGCAAATGATTGAAGGGGTTAAAAAGTTTAAAAGTAAAATTGATTGACTTTCCTGAGGATGCACACTATACTGGTTGACACTCACGTTCATTTGACCGACGACGAGTTATCTATGCTGTTACCACATATAGTCGCTATGTCAAGATCTTTGAACACCAAGGCAGTTTCGGTTTCTATGGACTTGGTGACAGCAAAAAAGAACATGGAACTCGCCGATTCCTGCAGTGAGGTTGTAATACCTTTTGTTGGCAGAAAAACTAGGCAAACCAACTTCAATTCATTCAAGGGGTTCAGTTGACGATGTCCTAGACAAGCTTCAATCATTCAAACTGAAAGGAGTTCTTTTGCACTGGTTTTCTGGCAGCAAGAACCAGTTGAAGCGTGCGACGGATCTGAGATGTTATGTGTCTTACGGTCCAGTTCTTGTTTATTCAGAACACAAGAAAAGTTTGTTGAGAGATACACCAAGGGAGCTTGTGCTTGTAGAAACTGATGGTCCGGTTAAGTACTCTAAATGTTTCGAAGATAAAGCTGCTTTATTCTCCTTCCTTCCAAGTGTAGCTTTTGCAATAGCAAGAACATTGAACATAGATTATCATTATGCTTGCGCTATACTGAAACAGAACTCTGAGAAGTATCTTAATCGTGTATTATAAGAAGGATAAAATAGGTATGTGGTCATGCAGCTGATATAGAATGAATAGAATAAAACGCATGTCGGTGCAGTTACTGGAGAGGTATAGTGACATGTTTACTGATGATTTTGAAAAGAATAAGGAGATTCTAAATAAAGTAGCTGTAATAAGATCAAAAGGATTGCGAAACGAACTTGCTGGTTACATTACCGTTTACATGAAGGGTCAGACGAATAGTAAAGAGGAAGCTGACGAAATTGAAACTGAATCAAGCAAAAGTTGAGTGATTATGTGTTATGATACGGGTTAAACTTCTTGGCGGTGCGAAAAAAATCGTAGGGAAAGATGATGTTTCGATTGAAAAAGGGAACGCCAAGCTAAAGGACATAGTAGAAATCTTGCGTATCATGTCTTCAAACAACACGATTTTTAACTCTAGCAATATGCTAATTGTGGTTAACGGGGTAGAGTCATCTATGCTAGGGGGGATAGAAGCCCAAGTTAAAGACGGTGACGTAGTGAGCATAATACCTGTTGTACATGGAGGCTGGCACGAAGTTGATGTTATTTGAATGCTAATGTTAGAGCGGTAAAAATCGATAATGAAGACGTTATGCTTGCAGGTATAAAGAATCTTACGGTAAGCGATTTCAATGAATTTATTCAAATGCTTCACGCAATAAACAGTCATGTTGCAATACAAGCAGTAAACTCAGACTTTGTTGCTGGAATAGCTCACGTTCTTAACATCTTGCAACAATCCTTGGAGGCAAAGAAAAGAGGGATTTTATTATCAAAACGGATCGAGATAGATATATTGCTAAGATTTGCCTGTACCAATCAGATACGCAAGGCATTGGATGATATCGGTCTTAAGAATGGCGTTAACAATGCACTCGTAATTGCAATCGGAAACATGAACGATCTAGAAACCATTTACAATTATCTACAATCAAATTATATTTTGAGTGATGATGTATTAACACTTTCAAAAAGGAAACTGAAACTTCTCGTAAAAGTTCACAACATTCCTGAAGAAGAAATCAAAGCCTCCGCAGGTAATCACAAACTTGCAAGTGTGTTAGCAGAAAGAGCAAATCTGCTATGGTGATTCACGCTTTACTTTAACTGCGCTAAAAATAGAATTTGCCTTTATCACAGAAATCCCAGTTTCTTTTCCGATTATTTCAACTAGAACTATCCAATCGTGCTCTTTAAGGCTGACGTCTCTGTCTATTACACTAGCAACAGTTTCTATAACATCCCTTGATGAGATGTTAGTTCCTCTCTTTTCGACTGTTATCCTAAACGTCTCATTGTCTTTTATGCGAGACGCAAGTTTTAACGTCGTATCTTTTATACTATCAAGATCAGTGTTAACGACAACTTCGATAGGTATCAATCTCAAAACATACCGTAACTTCCATGGTTCATCTCGCACCATCTTCCCGATTTTCTGCACTACTTCTAGTGGTTCTAAAATGGTTCTTGCTGTAAGCAGACCAGACACATTTGTATAATCAATCTCTGACTGTTCATCACCTAGTTCGGCAAGCAAAGCATGCATCTCTGAGCTGGCTTCAGTTTCCATATTTCTGTAGGTTGTAACAAGCAGATTAAACATAACGACCTAACACTTTTTCAATCCTCTCACGCTTTATGTAGCCTTCCCTGATTAATACAAGGCGTCCTTCACTGACATCGATCACAGTTGATTCTGTACCAAGTTGTGTTTTTCCTCCATCAAGCAAAATGTCAAAACCGTTGATTGTTTGGACCACTTCATCTGCACTCTTCGCTGCATTTGAACCGGAGGGGTTTGCACTGGTACCAACAAGAATTCCTCCACACGCCTCAATAAGTTTCACTGCGCAGGAATGATTGGGAATCCTCACGCCTATCTTATTTGTTCCCGCAGTAACCTTTCTTGAAATTTTAGTATCAATAAGTTGTGAAATTAAGGTTAGAGCTCCAGGCCAAAATTGTTCGGCAAGCTCTTTAGATAGTTTGTTTAGATTACATATTCTATATGCGCTCTGGACTGACGAACATAACAACGGCAAGGGGTTTTCTTCCTTTCTTTCCTTTATTTCAAACACAACTCCCACCGCAGAATCGTTGTATGGGTCGCATCCTATACCGTAAACTGTATCTGTAGGAAAGACAACTACATTGCCATTTTTAACGCTGTTCGCAGTAATCGCAATACTCTTGTCACTGCATTTCAGCCTTCGCACAATCGTTCTGAACAAAATACTTATTAATAGATAGCTTAATGGATTAAAGCGATGTCTGAAGAAGAAGGAGAATTTGAAGAGGACTTTGACGAAGACTTCGAAGAAGATGACTTCGAGGAAGAGTCCGAGGAAGAATATTAATACTATAATGTCTCTTGCATCACAAGCTTGCGAATGTTTTGTATGGATAACCGAAGAAATTCCTAGATCTTCAGCCCAAAAGACTCGGCGAAGTCATAGAAGCTTGAATATACCCGGAGGAACTCCATACCCTTTTCACTTATCCTGTACTTGCATGATTTATCCTCTAGCATCTCTTCTAGCAGACCTACATCTACAAGCCTTCCCAAGATCTTGGTTATCCTACCATAAGACACATTGGCCCTTCTTATAAGAAGGGTAATGCTTACTCCGCTACCGTTATCACTATAATCTCTCACAGTGTTAAGAATATCCGCAATAATCCTAACATGAGTTCTATACACTACTGCCAACTTTTATCCTCCCCATTGGGAATCTGTACAGTGGGACGAATATCGCTGAGATTCCTGCTATCTTAACAATTATTGAAGCATAGTAGAACATTGAGCCTGGATAGATGAAATTGTACCAGCCTATAAACTCGCCTAATGCGAGTAGAGCCAAGCCAGAAGCTATTATAAGAGTATTCCTGTTCTTACTCCACATATAGGATGTCATCGTTTGAGTCGCCCCATATACTAATAGGATAAAAGATATTGACCTAATTATATGCTCTATTGAATTGCCTGGAATGACGAAAAGCGGCGCAATTGCAAGCGATATAAGTGCAAATGCTGGCGCCATATGCTTAAATTTTAAAGATTGTATGCTGTGCGAAAAAGCAAGAAAGAAGTAACCTAATGCTTGAAATCCTAACCCTATAACAAGCATGGAGTTTACATCTGCAGGTCTGCTAAGAGCGAAAATATCAACCATTGATTGGGCCCATAGAATTAAGAATCCTAGGCTTATTGAAAGAAATGCAAAGGTTAAACGCAGAAGAGTTGGGCTCCCAACATTTGAGTAACCCCGATAGGCAAACGTGCCTATTGATAATCCTATACCAAAGCCTAATAGATTCATTACACTTTCAAAGATTAGGTCCAACTACAGCTCCTATCTACGTGTAATCTATAAAAATCTTAAGTCGACACTTCCTTACAAATGGTTCAAATTACTACCGAGAATAGTCATTAAGCACATTCCTATACCTTTGATCTTTGTATGCTATCATCTTAACATATTCACCATAACTAACATCCAAGGAGCACTTGTTACACTTTATGCGTGAAAAATTATCTTCCATCTCTGCAATTTCTCCACATTTTGGACACTTGATATGCATGAAGTATTTATGCTCAGGCGCACTATTAATGGTTTTGATGGTGCATATCACAAAGCATAAAAGTTGTCACTTGGTATTACGTGCCATGAGCAAGACGTGTTCCAAATGCGGAAGTAACTTCAACGAAAGTGGTATAGATGATCAAGCAATAAAATATACTGCATGCCAGAACTGCTGGAACGAGTGGATGACGCAGAGCGTTATGGTGATAAACGAAATGAGGCTAGACATGTCGATGCCACAACATAGACAGATACTCAAAAAATACGAGAGAGCGTTCTTCGGTTTAGAAGAACGAGAAGCAGGTATGAGAGATTTAAGTAAAGAAGAAGAGAGGGTTCCAGACAAGCTTTAAAGTTGTAAAACCTTCTTCGCATTGTCAGGCATTGCAGCAAGAAAATTTGTTTTTTTGTGTGCAGGTAAACTCTGAACCAGGCTACGAAACGAGCCGACAAGTAGCTGTTTAGTGTTTTCTGACATTGCATTAAATATTGATATCAAACCATCTATGTTAAGTTTTGACAGAGTGCTAGGTGAATCACTTATGACATCAACGTAAGAACCAAACATGCTAATTCGTTTATCATCATCAAACTCACAAAGAACTTCGAACCACGTTTTTACCAAGTTCGATAAAATATTATAGTCGATCGTTGGGACAGCATTCAATGCATTTGTCACTGTTTTATTTTTTTCTGCATCGGGTAATGTAAAGAATTCATTTAACTTGCTTTTTAGCATAGGCTTTCTTAGAAAGTCTGGGAGTCCAGCAAGGATCTGGATTATGTTACCAGCAATTTGCGAATCAGACATTGGCTAGAATAAGTTCCACTTGGCTTAAATATAGTTTATCAGCACAGAACTCTATGCCAGCAATGGTGGTTGTGGGGGGTTTCTTTGGTGATGAGGGTAAGGGTAAAATGATTTCTTACCTTGTGTTGAAGGATAAACCAGAAATTGCAGTTAGAGGCGGCGTGGGGCCGAATGCTGGTCATACATTTGTTCTTAACGGTGAAGTGCATAAACTTCGCATGTTGCCAAGTTCTATCTTGAGCAAAGACACGAGGTTGATGATCGGAGCTGGCGTAGTTGTCAATCCAGAAATTCTTCTAAATGAAATCGAAAAATACCATGTGCAGGACAGGTTTTTTATCGATGGTCAATGCGGTGTGATAGAACTAACACATATCAATAGAGACAAAGGTGAAGATCTCAGGGGCAGAATTGGGACAACTGGTTCAGGTACGGGACCTGCAAATTCTGATCGCGCCTTAAGAACCTTACAGATGGCCAAGAATGTAAAAGAACTTTCGATCTACATTGGTGATGTTAGCAATGCCGTTAACTTTGCCCTCGACAGGGGCGAAAAGATCCTATTAGAAGGGACACAGGGGACCTTTCTATCCCTTTACCATGGCACATATCCATATGTTACCTCAAAGGATGTTACAGCATCAGGAATATGTGCTGACATTGGATTGGGTCCAAAAAGGGTAGACGATGTAATGTTAGTCTTCAAAGCATATGTAACTAGGGTTGGTACTGGACCCTTGTCAAATGAATTGAACAAGGAGGAGGCTCAAAAACGTGGTTGGTTCGAGGTTGCCACTGTAACTGGTAGAGAACGAAGATCTGCACCGTTTAATTTCGAGCTGGCAAAGAAGGCTATTATGCTCAACAGTGCAACGCAACTAGCGGTAACGAAGCTCGATGTAGTATTTCCAGAATGTACCCATGTTAAGGAATATGACAAACTGTCAGAGGGAGCAAAGAGTTTCATAGAACAGATTGAGAAGACTACTAACGTTAAAGTTATCTTGATCGGTACGGGCGAAGATGTGTATGATATTATAGATAGAAGGAGTTAATGCTTGAGAATGAGTACTTTTATTGCATCTCTAGCCCTTCTTAGATCCTTTATTGCATTGCTTACCTTTCCACGCTTAATTTTTTTCTTTCCATTTTCTAGACAATCCATTACTAGTGCAAGTAGTTCTGAATTGCTTGCTCTATTAAAATTGCCTGGATCAATCCTTCTAGGTTCGTCAAATTTAGATTCGAGCTTCGCAAGTAGTATTGCATATTCAAGCTTAACGTAAGCATTCCATATATCATTCTTCAAAGTTGAATCATTTTTTAGACCCATTTTAGCAAGTTCATTGAATTTTTCATAAACATCTTTAAGTATACTGCCGATCTTTTCTTCTCTGCTTTTTACCTTCATTTCATGATTATCTCCTTGAACCTCAATGCATCATCACGCATTGCAAGATTGTTAAACATAACGTCCGCATTACTACATTTAACTTCAAAAAAAACTTTCTTGAGTTTTTGCAAATCGTCATCAGTATAATTATACTTGTAAAGCTGTGTGCCCAAGCCATGTAATCTGTAATAACATATTGGTTTATTGCTTAGAGGCATTTCCTTCAGTGGACGGGTTATGTGGATCAACATA
Source organism: Nitrososphaerales archaeon (assembly GCA_046759465.1). Taxonomy (GTDB): domain Archaea; phylum Thermoproteota; class Nitrososphaeria; order Nitrososphaerales; family UBA213; genus JBHICH01. The sequence continues at coordinate 27,910 of JBHICH010000014.1, read as the reverse complement.
GCATTTTTGATCAATGTCTTTGTCCTTGCAACATTTTCTATCCAACACTTGTGCCTGAATTCAACAGCAATACTTACGTTCCTACATGTCATTTTAAAAAATTTTAATGCGTCGTTAACAGCAGTATTTGTACAGGTAAAACTGGGAGGCAGCTGTATCACACATACATCTGCTCGTAAAGCCTTGCATATCCGCAGAGTTTTATTCCACGTTTCAACATTCTGCTTTGTTGGTTTAAGATGTCCATAATTCTCAACATTACTTTGTGGTTTTTGTGTACCAGCTCTCTTCCAAGTTGGGCTTGTGACCGGGTGAGTTATACCTTGAAAGGCTTTGATGCAGAATACAATTCTTCCTTTTGTACTCTCGAACCATCTCTCAGCAGTCTCTTTTTTTGGTAGTTTGTAAAACGTGCTATTAATTTCTATTGTGTCAAACAATTCAGCATACTTGCTTAAACTCAAGCCAGCAAGACCAGTACAGCCCACTCTTATTTGCATGACGTTATTTATCGAATGAAATTAAAGATGTTTTTGTCATGATGCTTAGATTTTAATTAGAGTATTTAAGAAATGGATGTGGTTGAAACTCCAGACTCCTTGCTATATTGAACTTCAGGCCATAAAGGATCTCGCAAGACTAGCTTGTGCATTGGAGAGAGCATCATTGCCTATCTTTTGTTTACGTTTGCATGAGGATGACATACTCGCGATACAGATTGACCTTCTAATGGGCAGACCTATCATTTACTATGCAAAACACGGCAAGTCTGGGGAGTTTTTAGCATACAGAAACATGGGTGGAAATGAAGATGTCTTGCTAGTCGATGCAATTACGAACCCAACATTTACCTATGCACCTATAATACATGTAGAAAAGATACCAGAAGATATGATGAAAAAAGCCAAAGCAGATAAAATGTCTGGCTATATTTCAATAGAGCTCAAGGATCTTGCTAGTCTGGCAAAGGTTAGCAGTTATAAAATGATCTTCGAAGAGGCACCCCTGCCTCTCTTTCTCTTCAAAGATAGGAGTTGGATTTTAGGAACTTTCATGAGCATGAACGATAACGACAGCATTTCTTACTTCTACTACATAAGGATGGATTCAACACCTGCAGAATCCTTCTTGAAGTATTCAAGCCAGAGCATCAAGAAGCCTGCCTTTACAAACAAAATCGATGAACATGGCTACGTATACATGAAGATTATAAGGTTAAGCAAGAATCATCCGTTGGTAATGATACATGAGTGATATCTTTATAGAAAGAATAAAAAAATCTGGAAACCTGCACAAAAGCAAACTCGTACTTGCACTTGATCTTTCATATACAAATAAGAAAGATTTGTTAAAGCTTACAAAAAATACTCTGAATATGCTTGGCGATTATATCTGTGCAGTAAAAATAAACTTCCACTTGTTACTACCATTGGATCTTTACTCAGAAGTGAAGATCGTTACAGATACTGCTCATTCGCTGGGTCTTCAAACTATAGCTGACGTAAAGTTGAGTGACATATCCAACACAAACGAAGTTGCGCTATCATACTTGTGGTCGGCGGGTTTTGACGCTCTTACAATGAATCCGTCGATAGGTTTTGATACATTGAGAGATGCGATTCTGTATGCACACAAAAGTTACAATGGTGTTATAGCTCTAGTTTACATGAGCCATAAAGGTGCCAGTGACACTTACGGTATCAATGTTATAGATCCCAAAAGCAATAGAAAAGTGCAGATGTATGAAATCTTTCTAAATTGGATTGAAGAGCTAAATGCCGATGGCATAGTTGTCGGTGCAACTTTACCAGAAATTATCAAAAAGTGTTCAGCACTTGTAAAAGGAAAGGTCCCAATATTCTCGCCTGGTATAGGTGCGCAAGGTGGAGATGCAAAGCAAGCATTGGCCAGTGGTTCTGATTATCTTATAGTTGGTAGATCAATAATAGAGGCAAGAGATCCAAAGAGGCAGGCATCACAAATTAGGCAGTTGACGTGGAGTTAATCATTCCTTCAAGTACGAATCCATTGACCAGTTATTTCCTTTCACCTTGTTTAAAAATGAATTAGCAGCTTCAAGTGTGAATTTAGCATTCTTGTATGTTAAGCGCTTTAACGCCTGCTCATAGTTCATCCACCCATAACCTTTATGCTCGAAGGATAACTTAATATCTTTAACGTCAGTTTTTGCCAGGTAAAAGACAACTTTCTTATGCACCAATTTTCCATTTCTTTTGTAGTTATATTCAATATTTTTTCTAAAACCATCAATGAACTCGATGCTATTTATCGATGTCTCTTCCTTGACCTCACGTCTAACGGTATCAAGTTCTCCTTCTCCTTTTTCCACGTTACCCTTTGGAAAATCCCAGTGTCCTGCATGATAGTGTAGGAGTAGATACTCTAAAGTTTCACTATTTTCCCTAAAGAGCACAGCTCCTGCAGAATGTTCTTCCTTCATGGAATGCTATTTGGTACGACACCTAACTAATCTTTTCGCTGTCATCTATTCATACAATTAACAATTCGCTAACATGAAAATCATTTGCCGTATCTTCTCTGCCTTCTCTGGTATATGCGAATTGCTCTCATCAAATCTATCTTACGAAATTCGGGCCAGAAGACATCCATGAATACCAATTCGCTGTAAGCACTTTGCCATATCAAGAACCCACTCAATCTCTGCTCTCCAGACGTTCTCAAGATCATGTCAGGTTCTGGCTGTGGTAGATGCGATGTATAGAGGCATGATTCTAGTATATCCTTTCCAATATCATTAACATCCAATTTACCATTCTTGACCATGTGAGCAACTTTGCGAACGGCATCAAGTAACTCAATCTGGCCTCCATATGCCATGGCTATGTTCAGGTATATGTTGTCGTATTCCTTTGTAGCCTGTTCAAGTTTCTTGAGCACGCTGATTATTCTATCTGGCAAAAGTTCCAACTTTCCTATTGCCTTTACCCGCATTCTGAACTTGTGCAGCCTTGAGTCGGTAAGGAGCTTATTCAACCTGCGCTCTATCAGGTCAAAAAGGTATTCTAACTCTGCGTCCTTGCGTTCCAGATTTTCCGTTGACAAAACATACAGGGTAATTATCTTTATTCCAAGTTCATTGCACCAGTTCATAAGTTCCTCCACTCTGTCGGCACCATTCCTATGCCCGACCTGGGGAAGGTAAAGATGCCGTTTGGCCCATCTTCGATTTCCATCTAACACAATTGCAATATGATTTGGCGAATAACCCTTCCTGATCTCACTTTCAAGATATTTTTCGTAGATCTTATAGAGCCCGCTTAAATGTAGCGTTACGTCCATCAGCGCTTTAATGCTTCACCACCCTTCTTCTTCCTGTAGTACTGATAAACGAATGTTGCAGCAACCAGTGTTATTGCCAGCCCAATCAGCAGTGATGAGATCAGCGTGAATGGGTTGCCTTCGCCGATCAATACAAGCATGAATTGCTGCATAGGTATGTAAAAGAGTGCCAACACTATCAATCTTAATACGTCCCCCAATGCTCTTAAGCTTCCCCTGAACCAGTGACGAAGAAGCATTCCTCCAAATATGGTACCCATTCCTATCCAGAGTAGTGTTAGCATTCCGTTAATGAAGTAGCCTATGACCTGTGGGTTGAAAACTATCTGCCACGCTTGCATTTCTTCTGTGATCAACCCTGCAGGTATGTTGGAATAACCTGTTTGCAGTGAAGCAAGCATGATCATAGTTCCCGCCACAAGCGAAAATATTCTGATGAAACCTGATGGCGTGAATCTTACCAAGTTCTTCAATGATTTATCAAGATCAAAACCCCTTATGATGAACGCAGCACCAAGCACGCTTATTGCTATAGCAAACGCAAATTCAGCAAGGTTGAATATTGTAGCCAAACCACCTGCTATCAAAAGTGCACCTGGAACACCTAGGAAGAATTTGGAATACCTAGGGTCGAACACGAATGATTTGATATATCTGCCCAAAACTGCATATGAATATTCAACGCTCCTGCTGTGCTTTATTACAACACGCTGGACAGAAATCACTGGCACCATGCTCTGGATTACTGGTAAAACAGCTTCATCGTCTTCGCCATCAGAAATTATAACGGCTCCATCCGCCTTGAATTTTTGAAGAATATCCTGTAGTTCATAACCGATCTTTTCATCAGCTTCCACTCCTCTTTTATATGAACCTGATAGCAGGGCAACTTCCGATCTGTAACCTTTACTTACAAGTTCTTCATACAACTTTATTGCAGCAAATATTGCGTTCGAATCAGCTTCCTCCGGGTCTTCAATGGCAAGCCTTATCCCAGCATGTATGCAACTATCTCTCCCAACGATCGGGGTCTTGACTCCACCTTTGGAACCAATGTCATCATCCCTATCTATACATAGAACAATTACGTTCTTGCCCTTGCCAGGAGCATCTGACATAAGGTATTTACTATTTACAAACTTATTAATTATCCTAATTCGGAATTTTGACAAGAGTGTAATGTGAGCATTTTTACAACAACTCATACGGTTAAACCTATTAATCCGGCATGATTAGCAAAACTGTGGAATTTAATCGCGTTCTGAAAAGCAGAAGGATGGTGCGCTCATTCAAGGACAAACGAGTTGATGATTCTCAAGTAACTAAATTGCTAGAAAATGCACGTAGAGCACCAAGTGCAGGTTTTCTACAGCAACAGGAATTCATTATTATTAAAGATAGTAAAACAAAAGCAAAACTTGCCGAGGCAGCTATTGGACAACTCTTCATTACACAGGCGCCAGTAATTATTGTTGTTTGCTCAAACACAGATAGGGTTGTAAAGAGGTACGCAAATAGAGGAGTTAACTTTTACAGTATAATTGATGGTGCCTTTGCATCTATGCTTATACTGCTTACTGTAGTAAACGAAGGATTGGCCGCCTGTTTTGTTGGTGCCTTTAAGGACGATGAGATCAGCAAGATATTGAAGCTGCCAAAACACGTAAGACCGGTTGGAATCATACCTATAGGTTATGCAAATGAGCCTGCTGAAAAATTCGAAAGAATATCTTTGGAAGAAATAGTGCACTATGAAAAATACGGCCAGTACAAAAATTAGTAAGCAAGTCAAGGTCTTCACTTGGGATCTTCTTTGTCCCTCACATATCTCAATTGATAATGAACACCCCTCTTGCGTAACCGACTCCTATCAGTCTTATCAATGGCGGGAAGTACGGTCTTGCATACCGTGTAGTTGAATATCGACCCCAGAGGTCACATCTTGATCCATTCACCTTTGCTCATAAGGAATAATAGTGCTTGGATTCACTAGACCGCATATGCCTCACAAGATACATCAAACTCCCCCTGGTCCAAATGCAAGGGAGATTGTATCATACATAAATGAGCACTGTCTTGATACAACTTTCACCTACTCCTTGGTGGTTAAAACTGGATATCAGTGTTATATCGAGGATGTTGATGGCAATGTCTATCTGGATTTTGCATCGAACATTGGCGTATCCCAACTAGGATACTCGCATCCAGACATAATGGAGGTTTTGCAAAAATACTCAAAGCTTAGTGCTCTTAAGATAGCTGGGCAAGACTTTTACTCAGAAGAGCATGCAAACCTTGCGAAAGGTATCTTGAGCATAGTACCTGAAAACTTCAAGGTATTCTTCATTAACAGTGGTACAGAAGCTGTTGAAAATGCCATCAAACTTGCATACAGGGCGAGGGGTCCTTTAATTGGAATATCATGTTACGGCGCATTTCATGGCAGAACACTTGGAGCATTAACATTCACATACAGCAAACCAGTTCAAAAGAAAAACTTTCCCGAATTTGCAGTCAAGAGAATAAGGTTCTGTACAAAGGATGAAGATCCAAGCATTGATGACATTAACAAGATTCTACAAGAACAAAAAGACATCGCTTTCATTATAACAGAGGTTGTGCAAGGAGAGGGAGGTTATAACATAGCTAGCAAGAAGTTTCTTGAAAATCTTTACAGAGTTGCAAAAGATTACGATATACCTTTGATTATAGATGAGGTTCAGTCTGGAATGGGAAGAACAGGTGAATGGTGGGCTTGGAATCATTACGGAATCAGGCCGGACATAATGACAACTGCAAAAGGACTGCAGGTCGGCGCAACTCTTTTTGATATGAGATTTGATCCAAAAGAAAAGGGGACAAAGTCAAGTACTTGGGGAGGTGGTCATCGAATAGATATGGCTGTTGGTGCAAAAGTGATCGAAGTTATTAAGAGAGATAAATTACTCAACAATGCTAAGAAGATGGGCAGCTTACTTCTAAAGAGAATGAGTGAGTTTGTTGGTAAGCATGGAATAATCGATGTTAGAGGTTTGGGTTTAATGATCGCAGTGGAGTTTGAAAGTAAGGAGAGAAGAGAAAAGGTATTACAAGAATCTTTCAAGGATGGTTTGATTTTGCTTCCTGCTGGTGAGAAAGTTATGCGTGTTATACCTCCATTGATTATAACTCAAAAAGAGATTGATGAAGGTATAGAGATCTTGGAGAAATCTCTGCAAAGTTGAATCGTATAAATTTATATTCTGTGAATCTTTAATGCATAACGTGAAAATATGCCAAGATTGCACTGAGCATAGGTTAGCTTATGAGCTTATTACTTCGAAGGAAGATTGTGAGTGCAACTGTCATGCAGAAGATGAAACTGGGTGTGTAACCGATCCTTGTTGTAGATAAAGAAAGTATAAACATCTCATATTTAGTTTAATTTATTCTGTCAAAGCTGTAGTTTAGCCTATGTGGAGGAGGCTCCATTAGGCTCCATTAACTTCTGTATCCTTACTCCTCATGCTCTCTGTGTAAGGGTTCCGAAATACTTCAAGATTAAACATACACGCCTGTAAGACTGTAAAACCTAATAGGTGCTCTTGCTTCGCATAACGTTTCACCCGTTCCTAGTCGTTTCTGAGAATTCCTAAAATATCCATAAAGTTATTATAATGTCGTGAGCAAGTCTTGAAAGGTCATTCAGATATAGGTGAGATATGATTTGGTCATCCCTTACAGAAACGGTATTAAAATAGTTGGAGATGTCCTTAATATAACCAGCGATTTTGGTGTGGAGGGCGTAAATATTACGCTTCTCCTGAGAAAGGCAAACCTGTCATATAACAGGTTAGTAAAACTCGCCAGACAGTTGACAATTGCTGGCCTTCTTGAAGAGAGACTAGAGGAAGGCAAACGCGTATACATGATAACAGAAAAGGGTAAAGAGTATCTGAAAACCTATGCACAGTTCGAATCACTGGCATCTTCGTTTGGTTTAGAACTCTAGTATGTGTGTTAAATGCCGATACAAACTTCCAAATTTAAGATTAGCCGTGTTAGTAGGCGTAAAATGATAAATTTTGTTAGGCAAGTATGCGTTCCTTCTATTCTGATCTTTCTAATATCATCTACTCCGTTGACACTTCAAAACCTGTCTATCAAAGATTCTCATGCACAATCTGTAAAGCTGACAATTTCTACCTCACAGGATCCTACACAAAATAACCACTTCTTCGGTCCCCAGATAGTGCAGATAGTCATTGATGACCCAGGTGCAAGGGATCCTGACCAAAGTACCTCAGGCTTGTTTGTAAAAAGTTTTCCGACGCAAAGGGTTCATCTCACTAATGGTTTATGGCACACCTTTATCGCTGAGGATGATTCATTCCTTACTTTCTTGGATGTAATGACAGACGGAATAAGAGATAATAGAATCTCAGTAAGCAATAGTGACGATACAGACAATAGAAATACTGTAGATTCAATTACAATACAGTTCAGCCAGCCAGACAGTTTCGTTAGAGAGATTACAGAACTTGCTGGTCTTTTGTATATCGAAGTAGACAAGAATGATATCTTTCCATCATTGCCAGAACCGTTTTCCAGTGCGATAAATCCAGATGTTGACATAAATCCTTCAACAGAAGAAGAAGCTGACTGGCCCTACATAATACTGATCAATATTCAAGAAACAGATATCGTAGATATTAGAGTTGGCTCTGTTAGTGCAAGTATTACCTTTGATGATTTTTCTGATGCAATACAGATGAACCTCGACAGGGACTCATACCCGGTTGATTCCGAGATAATAACGACCTTTAAAGACTTTATGTGGAACATAAACCCCGTCGAAGAAGATGTAGCGCGATTTGTGCTTGACAAGGATACCGGAAGACCAGCGAAGGTTATATACCAGCCCCTAAGAGGCTTTGATCCAGCCTCTACAGGAATTAATCAAGGTGCTGGCATAGGTGAAAACTTACAGGACATTTTACCAGTTTTTGCTAATCTTGGATTCGATGAAAGACAGCTTGTTGAAGTTGATGGCGTTAGAAATCTAAAGTACAAGGAGGTTTTCGATTCTGGTGATAACGTGTTTGAAGAGTTTGCCGAACTATTTGGCAGATTGGTTGAAGACTTTACTGAAGCTGATCAATTACCTACAATAACCTTCATAGAGAAAGATCCTAACGTCTCAAGTTTTGAAACCGTAGATGAAAGAGAAGGTAGCAGGACAAAAGTCTTTGCAGGCAAGAGGGACACAACTGCGAGCTTTGATTATTTTGATATAATAGACACGGCTGTGATTGGCGTTCACGATGCTTTTACCAGCGTTGATAAGGAGGTGTACGATTCTGGTGATAGGGCAACATTTACTGTAACCGATCCAGATCTTAATACTAGGAGCAACGTAAGTGAAGAGCCTGACGGCATACAGTCAAAAGCATTTGTAATAGTGGGTAGTCCGTTTCCATTAACAAACAATGCGGCGTTTACTACACTACCTAAAGATCCTAGCACTGAGACTTTTTCATCAGATAGTATAAAGGAAGTTCTTTTTCAATCTGGCACAAGCATGAATGCTGAAGAGACTGTAAATCTTGCTGGTGTTGTTGACTTCTTTTCCTTGCCAAATCATAGTGATGATCTAAATCCCTCCGAAACTGATTTCCTAGCATTAGATTTTACAACAGATAGTACAAGTGGGACATCTGGTGCTTCACCTACTGGCTTTATAGTTAATACAAATGTCAAACTCACTGATATCGATGATGTTATCATGTTCACAATGACAAAAGCGGAGTTGCAGGAAAAAGCAGATCCGTTCATACTTGCGGTCTCTAAACTAACGGACAAAACAAATCTTGGGACCTCATTTTCCGCTGCACCATTAACAGATGTTTTTGAAGTTGAATTTCCAAAGTTTAACCTGATACATGTTAATCTGCAAAAGATCGAGGGTACCTTCGCCAGAGTTTTTGTGGAGATAGCAGCTCTGGATGGTGTCAACGAGGTTGCAGGCTCTGCTCAAATTGTAGATTTCCAACCATTTGATGCTGATGATGTTGATGGTAATCCATTTACACAATCAATTCAGCCTTTGATAGGTAATTCTGGCGTAGGAAGTTTCAGGGTTCTTGATCTTATCGCTAGCCTGCCACCTGCGAATCTGAATAATATAGCGTTAAAGTTCAGCGTAGTATTAACTGACAGTGCAAATACACCACTTCCACTTACAGCTGCAAGACATCAAGCAGTAATGGACATAATTGGTTTGGGAGTCGTAAGGGCTGAAGGCGCAGACAAGGATCAGATAAAGCTAGATGCTTTTGAAAACTCTGTGTATAGGCTTGAACTCGATGAAGAAGGTGAAAACACCAGCAGGTTTACAGGTAGAGCAGATTTCATGACTGTTCTGCATGACGATACAGTGCAAAGAATACTACAGAATACAGTTACAATTGGCGATCCGTTGAAAATATGGTTTCCAAACAGGTTCATACCTCCCAACAGGTTGGCATTTTCCTACGCAGATGTTGATGTAACAGGAATCTTCAGGCAGGTATCTGCAACATTCATTTACGAGACAAAAGATGGTCAGGTATCTTGGGATAGAGAACAGTATAGGTTCAACCAAGTAGCCATCCTAACAGTAACTGATGAGGATCTTAATAGAAAGCCAGATGCTGTTGAACAATATACCATACCCCAGGATGGTTTCATGTTCTTCGAGTTCAATAAGAGAAGGGCTGATACCAGTTGTACAGTTGGAACACCAAACTGCTTTGCAAATAACATTGAGGCTACGCTTAGGGAGACTGGGCCGAGCACCGGTGTTTTCAAAGCACAGATAACCATGCCGGAAAAGGTTTTGCTTGAAGATGGCGATGTGATTAGAGCCTTCAAGTCTGATATAGAGGCCAACTATGTTGATGTTAGGGACACATCCTCTAACGTACAGCAGTTTGACGATAGAGCTGACATACGTTCTGATATAGATACAACCCCAATCGAGCAGGAACCGGAGCCTGAACTGCCAACGGTTATGGAGAAGGGTTCGACAAGGCTTGAAGTGAACAAATCCGACTTCCATCCATATGATAGGGTTTCCATAACAATAACATCTGCGGACAAGAACGTTGATGTGTTTAGAAGTGACATAATATTTATCAGCATTTTAAGAAATTCCGATAAGTTGGGTCTTTCTACATACAAGTTGGTAGAAACGGCGATAAACACTGGAGTATTTGCTGGTTACATAGATCTGCAAGGAACTAGAGGCAAGGATGGAGGAGTAGGGCCAAAGGATGGGAATTTGAACATAAAAGTTGGTGACTCGTTGAACATCAGCTTTAAAACGCTTTTTATCACAACACCAATACAGTATCATCAGGGCGAGGTGTTTTGGGACAAAACAAAGTATATGATAGGAGAAAAGGCAAAGATGACCGTAATAGATCCTGATATGAACAGGAATTCCGATATGACAGAAACCGTTCGCGTTCAACTCTTGATTAAAAATGCAAAGATACACTTTGACTTGAGAGAGACTAGTTTCAATTCAGGTGTCTTTACTGGTGAAGCGCCATTTGTTGATGCGAATAAAATGGTTAGCGCAACTGAGATAGGTGTAAGCATTGGCGATACAGTAACAATGGTTTATGATGATGGGACTGTTCCAGGAACCACTGGTAACAACGTTATAGCTCTAAAAGCAAGTGTAGAGATCTCTGATGTTTTCGAGCTAGTTGGTGTAAATAGAGTAGAACATACCGAGTACAAGTTAGTAGATGAAGGAGGTAAGGAAGTCAATAGGCCGAAGTTCCGTGGCAATTACAAAATAGAGGGCAAGGTATACAACAACACAACACAAACATTGGATTTTGCATTTATAGTGCAGATCAAAGATGATGATGATGGTACAACACGATTCCTAAAATTTGTTAGCAACAAACTTAGTCCTCATGGAACAGTTGTGCCATCACTAGACTGGGAAAGGTTGCCTAGGGGCAAGTACACGGTTGAGATATTCATCTGGCAGAACCTTGATTCTCCTTCTGCATTATCATCTGTTAAAAACATTAGTATTACTGTTGAATAATTTCGAATAAGTTTTAGAAACGATCACCTTTTTTGACAAGTTAACAAAAAAGATTAATTGTATGCCGGGGACGGGTTTCGAACCCGCGACCTCCAGATTATGAGTCTAGCCCCGTATGTTGAGGACTGGCGCTCTAACCAGGCTGAGCTACCCCGGCACACCATATCGCTATTTTATCAGCATTAATTTACCTTGCTAATTATTGCGTTGGAGCTGAACTTTGATCTGTTCTGGTATATTCTTCTTTTATTCTGATAAGATTCTGTCCTCCAGCTTTTTTGATTTCAATCAGTTCTTCCCTTGCCAAACGTTTCACCAATCTCCAAACCGTTGTTTTTGGTAGGTTGAACTTTTCTCTAATTTCGCTTTCAAAGGCTTCTCCACCCTTTTCAGCTAGAAAGTTTACAGTATCTCTGTCTTCTTGCCTCAAGTATTGTTTTTCTGTAAATATCTTTTCCAGATCGATAATCCTTCTTTCCTTAACTCTATGTTCCATTCGTTCAACAATTTCAGCTGTGGCTCTCTTTCTTGAGCGCAGATACATTGCAGCTCCCCCTGCTCCAGCAGCAGACGCAGCAATTACACCAGTCAAAACGTACGTTTGAGTTTGTATATTTGAAGGTGCATTCATAGCTTCAAACGTCGCCGCACTTGCCTGCTGAGCCAAATTTAATGCGTTCTGATAATTCCCGTCCGTATACTCTGCACCCGCTTTCACCAGCAATTGTTCCGCACTGGAAACTGCGAACCCTTCACTCTTTGCTTGCTCAATGCTAGTCTCAGCGTTCTTGATAGCTGCACTAGCTAGTTTTGCATTCTGGTTGGCATTGTTTGCAATTGTCTTTGCATCGTTGGCAAGCCGTTCGGCATCGCTATACTTACCTGCATCAAATGCACTCTTTGCTTCTGAAAGCTTGCTTTCTGCCGTAGCAAAAATTACTCCTGCTGTCTTAAGATCGGAGATGATTTTCTCGGCTTCACTTATGGCTATATCTGCGTGCTCCTTCGTGCCAAGAACTCCTATAACGTAACTAATCTCTATATGCCCTACTGGCATTATCATAAGGTATTGATTATCTGAAAGTTTGATAGAATTTGGTATCTGGTTCAAGCCAATGATAATACTATCGGCGGGTAACTTTATTGATGCATCTATAGGTGAGTCGATAACAAAGGTCCATAACCTACCAGTTTTGTTTACAAGATCCGATGTTGTATATGTAATAAATACGCTGGAAGCACCGAAAGTGTCAACAACCAAAGCACTATTTTCAATTCTGTTGTCCAAGAGGAGGTTTTCTTCATCTACAACTGTCAGCTTATCAAATTGAGTGCCAAACAATGAAACGCTGATGGTTGGGACAGTCACATCAGTAATTAATCGATACGCGATCAAAGCTTTGCCATCAGCAAACAACGTGATCAGCAACGAGTCCGGAGTGTAATCTTGGGCCAGAGCCACGTTGAACATTGACAGAATTATAACAAGAAAAATTGAAGTTTTTATGCATAGATCTAGTTTCATAATTTATCACATACTGAAATATAGTGCAAACAAACCTGTGGATCAATAAAATGTAACAGTGTGAGCATATTCGCCTCTCTTTCTGTCCAAGACGATATAAGTTTTATGAGTTCTCAAATACGATTTTAGACTGCATACTTATCGCGTCTTCTTTGACACAAATATCTTCTGCCAACTGGGTGCTGATTTGCTGACCCACATGAACTTTGTCTGAAGTGCTTTTGTAAAGAGCCTTGTCCAGTCGAGCCCAACATGATCTGACCATGACTTGTAGACCCTTGGATCGATGTAGTTTCGTAATGATGTACCAAGGTTATAGTCCTTGGTATTTACAGCTAATTCCAACTGAAGTCTAACCTTTTCCTCCCTCTCCTTCAACCTCTCTGCTTGCTTCTCCGTCTTTGGGTTTGTCTCCTTTACCTTCTTGATGGTCTCCTTCTTCTTCTCTATCGATTTTTCATAATTCTTTGGTGGCGCTCGCTTATGATTGCATGTTATGGCTGCTTGCAGATTTGCCATCTTTGCATGGTGAAATTTGAGGTGCTCTGAACCATTTACAATCTCATCATCTGTCTTCGATAGGTATTTTGTAACAACTTCTGTAGCAAGATAGGTCCTGAAGACCTTTGCAGTTAAACCTTTCATCATGTTTCCAAAGAAGTTGTTTACGCTTCTTGATGTTATGCCAGAGAATATCAGATCGTTTGGATTCTTTTTCTTAATGAATTCCCGCATGTTTTGGTAAACCACCCGATCCCTACCGTTAAGATCAATACTTTTCTGCCATCTTACACTGTCCTTTCCGAGGAAATCAAACTCGATTGCCTCACCATTAAGCTTAATATGTTCGACCCTTAGCGTTGATGCACCCACAGTATCTGCTTCATCAGGATCTTTTTCATCACCCACCCTCATTGCGAGTTTGTATATGAGAAAACATGTGGTAGCAATCATCCTCTGCTTGATATCTCCTGATTGCATTCCCTGATAGATCTTGCTCACAACCTTATCGATCTGTTCGCCAAGCTTGTTTGCTTTATCATACTTGGCTCTGTCACGTTCCTGCCTTAATGTTGATGCATCTGATAACCAGACATACTTCTCCTTGTCTGCCAACTTGTCAACCCATCTTGCTAGCCACATTGAGGAATGATCATTAATTATCCTGCCCCAGTTGCCCTTTGGAACAGGAGCATCCTCTCCAAGGTTAAGCGTTATATTTTCAGGATAAACCCTGGGCTTCCACCTACCTCGCAAAGGATGGCTTCCCCTTCCAATGAATATCCCGGGGGGTTCAACTAGCCAGTTAGCAATATCGAACCTATTGCCGTCAACCTCTGCCCAACCATACTTGCTCTTCATATCTTCCCTCATCTTCTTCCTCACGGCAGCACGCTTCTTCTTGGCTTCCTTATCCAGAACAAGATTCTTCTCCTTTTCCACGTATTCATTGATCTTACTGAAATCAATATCCCTGATCGTAACATCTTTGTACTCTGGTGGAAAGAGTTTCACAAAGTCTTTGACAAAGTTCTCAGCAAATACAGGATCATTAACATAAGGCGTATCCCTCTTCTTTGACCAGGCATAAGCCATTTCTTCCTGCGCTGGAGTTAACGCAATTATCTTGCCTTTAATTTTAATCTGAAAACCTTTGGGCTCATACTCTGGTGGAAATGCTACACCATTATGCGCTAGACTCTTCCATTTCATTCGGCATCACACCTATTTGCAAATTCTTCAAAAAATTCCTTTTGTTTATACATAAACCTTAGCATACGGTTCTAAATATATGGATGTTAGTATGACATATATCAACATTAAGGTGTAATTCATAGGCAGCGAATTGTTAATAAATGTGGCACAATCAGTTGGTATGATTTAGATTTGAAGGTAGCTATCGTCACAGGAAGTTCTAGCGGGATCGGATTGGCAACGTCTGTGTTGCTCGCGAAGAATAGTTTCTTCACATATGCAAGCATGCGTAACCTTGCCAAGTCTAATGGAATAAACGATATTGCAAAAAAGCAGAACTTACCTTTGCGGCTGATCCAGTTGGATGTTAAGAATGATAAATCAGTAAAAACTGCGATCGATGAGGTGCTTGCAGAAAAGGCAAGGATCGATGTTTTGGTAAACAATGCAGGTTACGGTCTACTTGGATGTCTTGAAGATCTGTCTATGGAAGAGATAAAAGCGCAATTCGAAACTAATCTTTTTGGTATAATCAGAGTCACACAAGCAGTTCTGCCAACCATGAGAAAGCAGAACCGGGGTATGATAGTGAATATAAGTTCAATTGCTGGCAAAATAGGCTTCCCAGTAACTCCTATTTACATAAGTACGAAGTTTGCGCTTGAAGGGATGAGCGAGTCCATGCGATATGAGCTTGATCCCTTTGGGATCAAAGTAATTATAATCGAACCTGGAGCTGTAAGAACTGACTTCAGCAATAGGATGGCTGTAGCGAAGAAGGTATCAGATCCCAATTCACCCTATTCTCAGATGACACAAAAGGTTGCAGCAGGATTAAAGATGCTTTTGGAGCATGGCGCGCCTCCTGAAGACGTTGCCAAGACCATACTGAAGGCATTAACATCAGAAAACCCTGAACCCAGATACTTGGTTGGTAACGATGCTGCAATGGTAATGGAAGCAAGGAAGAATATGTCAGATAAAGAATTTGAAAAGTTCATGAAGGAAGAGATGATACAATAATCAACAATATTTGAATATCCATAATTCTGCAAATTACATATTTTCCAATTGCTACAATCGCACCTCGCTCTTCACATTGTAGTCCAAATGAAGACCTAGGTGTCTTAACATTACCAGTATTACGTACGCTCTTTTAGTTTAACGTTGCACTATTACACATTTTATCGAACAATGTCAGAGTAAACAGTTCTCAGTAACTTTGTAGCTATTTATAATACGCACGACAAAGTAGGAATAATGCGAGCAAGGTATCTGTTGGTAGTTTCTTTCTTAGCATTTATTCTCTTTACGCAACTTTCCTCACTAAACATTTCAAATGTCGCTGCAGCTCCTACTCTAACAATGAATAGTTCTGATTACACGCCCTTTGACAGAATGATAATCACCCTGACAGATTCAAGGTCGAACAGTGATAGCGATAGAATAGACACGGTGCAAGTTACCGTTGCAGGCGGTGCTTCAACAGAAAAGATACCATTGCGAGAAACAGGCTACAGTACAGGCGTTTTTAGTGGGGAGATCAAGCTCAGCCCTGATCTCTCAAAGTTCCCTGGCGATATGCAGGTGCGCAGAGACGATGGCTTAACAGTCTCCTTTAGAGCTGATGCTGATAACATAATTACCGAAACCGTGTTTATTGTATATCATGAAGGCGTGGTGTCTTTTGACAGTTCCTCGTATCAAATTACTGAGGAAGCCAGGGTCAGCGTTACAGATCGTGATGCAAACATGAACCCTAACACATTTGATGTTGTAGGCGTAAAGATTTGGTCTAGCACTGATGTCAACGGTCTTACTCTAAAATTAAGGGAGACGGACAGGAGTAGTGGTATATTTGAAGAACACTTGCTGTTCACTCTAAAAGATACAAGTTCTGGCAATAGGCTGAAGGTCGCTGATAGCGATGTGATAAGTGTTAGATATACTGACAACACATTGCCCCAGCCAGCAAAGCTTGCTGCAGATGGGATACAGACGCTTGATGTAAAGGACGTAGTTGCTACAAGCATATTCGGCAAGCAGATACCTTCAACGCAAAGGGCTCCAGCATCTGAACCAGTATTACTTAATTCATTTGGAGGGAGTGTAACGCAGCTATTTACTGGCGAGCAGGTGCTTATACAATCACAAATAACGAACAAGCAGGACAAGAAACAACCATTTGCATACCTAGTGCAGGTAAAGGATTCCAGTGGGATAACAGTGTCATTATCATGGGTGATCTCAGAACTGCCTGCAAGTGACTCTCTCAACGTAGCTCAATCGTGGCTTCCAAATGTGGCAGGGCAATACACTGTAGAGATATTCGTTTGGGAAAGCCTCCAGAATCCAACTGCTTTATCACCAATCAGAGTGAAGAACATTCAGGTATTTTAATGAATTATTCTTTTAGTGGGGTCGGCCGGATTTGAACCGGCGACCTCGAGCGCCCAAGGCTCGAAGCATACCATGCTAGCCCACGACCCCGCGGTATTGGGTCGATGTAGTATCTAAAAACCTTGCTTGGTAACATATCTTATATTAAACCCTTGTAGGATGCTTTACCTGTTGAGTATAGAAGATTATCAAAAAGCTGGAAAGGTAGCTGCGGAAGTCAGGGAAGAGGCAAGAAAGCGTTACCATGTGGGCGAAACTTTGCTTGCGCTCTGCGAGCATGTTGAAGGAATGATAAAGGCAAGAGGCGCAGAGCCAGCTTTTCCATGTAATGTTAGTTTGAATGAAGTTGCTGCGCATTACACAGCGGAACCAAACGATGAGGCAGTTGTAAAGGATGACGACATCTTGAAGATAGACATAGGCGCACATGTAAACGGCTACATTGCAGATACAGCGGTAACTGTCTGCTACAATCCAAAGTATGATTCATTGGTTAATGTGGCTGAACTTGCACTGCAGGCTGCAGTAAAGATAGTTAAAGCTGGAGTAAATGCAAGTGAAATAGGCAAAGTCATTGAACATACAACAAGCAAGATGGGCTTCAAACCCATACACAACTTAAGCGGTCACTCGTTAGCTCAATACACGATCCATGCTGGCAAGTCAATACCGAACATCTGGACGATAGGCACATTTAGCTTGTTGCCAAATCAAGTATATGCAATCGAACCATTTCTAACAACCAAGGATGGAAGCGGCATTGTTTACAATGGCAAGATAAAGAACATCTTTGCAATAGCAACCAGAAAGAGAACTGGTGACAAGGAAGCAGACGGCTTCCTTGACCATCTATGGAACAAATTCAAGACACTACCATTTGCGCTTAGGTGGGTTCTGAAGGACTACG
This sequence comes from Nitrososphaerales archaeon, assembly GCA_046759465.1. Classification (GTDB taxonomy): domain Archaea; phylum Thermoproteota; class Nitrososphaeria; order Nitrososphaerales; family UBA213; genus JBHICH01. Next base: position 9,976 of record JBHICH010000014.1, on the reverse strand, counting down.
ATGAGAGGAGGGCAAGAAACCTGCTAGAACTTCTCATAAAGAAGAAGCTCGTTAAAGCATATCCGGTACTTTTGGAGGGAAATGGGAAGTTCGTTGCTCAGGCAGAGCACTCTTTGATACCAACAGAAAATGGTGTTATGATTATAACACTTTAAGTCTTAAGATATTCAGCGTAAATCATCGTTATCAGCGTTGAGCCTTTGCACTTGGAGCAGAATTCTCCGATTTTAAAGACAAAATCTCCAAACTTAAAGGTGCGCTTTGTCTTCAATCCGCACTGCTGACATTCTTCAATCGTGTATACCATAGGTTTCTCTTTTGACTGATCGCTCATTGTGCAACACCTAGCGTATTTCCAACACCAATTATCAGCACGCTGTCTCCTTCCCTCGTCCTCTCCTCTATTACATTGAAGACAGATTTAGAAACCTTTTCAATTGATTCAGCAATCTCCTTCTTCATGACAGTAATTGCATCGATGATTGATTGCTTTATTATTATTGCATAAACTGGTATGCCATGCCTTGTTGCAACCTCTTCGATCTGGAACCTATCAACACCAATGCCACCAATTGCAGCTCCAACTCCTTCTGCAAGCTCTCCAGTCTTCTCTCCCTCCAACTTTAGTGCGGCATCAATCATTATTATCGAATTTATCTTCACACCCATCTCTTTGATCATCTTCTCTACACCAGATCCAGGCTCTCCAACACTGCCGGAAGGACCTTCTGCCTTCATAAGGTAGATCGTTCTGCCATTGTACTTATCCTCGCTAACCAAGGTCTCCTTTGCTATTATCTTCTTATCCTTATTTAGCATCATCTTACCAACAATCATTGCACCTATACCATCACCAATTGGCTGGCCTGCCTTGAAAGTGCCAATTGCCTGCTTCAAGGCTTCTGCTTCTTGCAAAAGTATGGGCATTATCATCTGTAACTGAACGAGATAGAACATGCTTGTTGTCTTCTTCCCCATAAGGTAGAAGTGCCTGACGATCTTGTAGATCAGGTGCAGTATAGTTGCTGCCTCGAGTACGTTCTCCATCTTGCTCGCCGTCAAATTATCCATCGATGGGGCCATTGCCCTGACCTCTGCCTTAACCCTGACATCTCTAACCCTCACAAGATGTTGCAACTTTTTCATTATACCACTTGGATCTATATCGACAGGCATTATTGTGAAGGATTCAAGGAAGTGATCGACCTTTTCTGTAGGATCAGTGTTAGGATTGATTGTTTTAGCATAGTCCATTGCTTCAGTTCTGGCCTTTTCCTGCATCCCTTTCAGTTTATTGACCGACTTTGAAACATCGTTAAGAACCATCCACATCTGAAACTTCTGACCATAGAAAATGAAGAAGAATATAGGTAAAATCCAGATTAAGTATATCCACCAAGGAAATCCCTCACCTCCACCTCCATTTGGAAAGAAAGGAAATTGTAATTGAATAGCAGTTAAATCCATACTTATGAACTATCAATTTACGAGTAGTAAATTAAAGCTTTGCTTTTACATTCCTACCTCAGGAGTTAAAGTCTTTATATCTCATTTTCAAAATAAATATCAAGCACGAATTAAATGAATCCAGAATTTATTGCCAAATCTCTTCAATCACTGATAAACGGTGACATTCTTTCCGATGACTGGCAAAGATGCATGTATGCCAGCGATGCAAGCTCCTATGAGATTCTGCCACAGTGCATAGTTTTGCCAAAAAACGCTGACGATGTTATCAGCGTTGTAAAGTTTGCCTCTGCAAACAATATACCAGTTATTGCCAGAGGAGGTGGCAGCGGATTGGCGGGCCAGGCAGTTGGTGATGGCATAATTATCGATTTTACCAAATACATGACTAGTATTGTTGAGATCAATGATAAAGAAAACTATGTTGTCGTTGAACCTGGGATATACAAAGGCATTCTCGATATAGAACTGAAAAAGTACGGGAAATTTCTTCCACCAGATCCATCAAGCGCAAATTATTGCGCATTGGGAGGCATGATTGCTACAAATGCAAGTGGCGCTCATACCGTAAAGTATGGAAGTGCAATTGATTATGTGCTATCACTTGATGTAATACTCTCCAATGGTGATCTGGTACACACAAAACCAGTCGTTATCGGAAGCGATGAATGGGACAGCATAATTAATAGCAATTCAATTGAAGGTAGACTATACAGAGGATTGAAAGATATCTTGTATCCTAACAAGCAATTGATTGAAGATGGTTTTCCAAAAGTGAGCAAAAACTCCTGCGGCTACAGGTTTGACAGGACGCTAAAAGATGATACACTTGATCTAAGTAAGTTGTTTGTTGCGTCTGAAGGCACCCTAGGCGTTGTTGTTAGAGCCAAGTTCAGGATAATGGATCTGCCAAAACAGAAAGCATTGATCTTATTTGGTTTCGCCAGCACACAGCAAGCGGCCAGTTCTATTCCAAGAATATTGGAGATAAAACCATCTGCACTTGAACTTATTGACCGAACCGTAATTGAACTTGCAAGAACAGCAAGTGAGGACTTCGCATCAAAGGTGCCGATTGGTACTAACTGCTTGCTATTTGTGGAATTCGATGGCAATGATATAGGACGGATAAAAAATTCCATTGAAAGTTTGATGAATATGCTAGCCCAAATAAACGCTGCTTTAATTGCTAAATCTTTCGATCATAATGAGATTGGTAAGTTATGGGAGATCAGGAAAAATGCTTTAGCATATACAATGAAGATAAGAAGCAATAACAAGAAGCCAGTTGCTTTCATGGAAGACCCTGTAGTTGCAGTAGACAAGTTTGGATTTTTGGTCAATAAATTGCAAGAGATATACCAGAAACATGGATTGAGCTATGTAATCTACGGCCACGCTGGTGATGGCAACTTGCATGCAAGACCAATGCTGGATGTTGGTAAGAGCGAGGATTTAAGGATCATGAAGGATGTGACTAGTGATCTCTTAACAGCAGTTACAAAGGTACATGGGAGTATATCTGCTGAGCATGGCGATGGTTTAGCTAGATCCGAATTTATAAAAGATGTCTATGGAAACGAAATTTATCAGTTGTTCGTCAAAGTAAAGGACTTGTTCGATCCTAACAACATAATGAATCCAAACAAGAAGGTTTCTGCATCAGGAACATTCTTCAAGAATTTCAGGTACGGCTATGCAAGGAAGGAGCTCGAACAAGTTCTAAACTGGCAGATATCTGACAGCAAGATTCCGAGCAAGATAACTGGTTACAACACAGAATTAAGGTACAATAATGAAGTTGATCTGTGCCATGGCTGCGGTGCATGCAGGGAACTAAGCCTTGGTTTGCGAATGTGCCCTGTCTTCAAAGGACTGAACGATGAGGTGGCAAGTTGCAGGGGAAGAAACAATGTTTTAAGATGGATGTTCAAAGTAGACGGACTTGCAAAAGATTTTGCTCAAACGGAAGAGTACCGCGACATAATCTACAAGAATTGCGTTCAGTGCAAGATGTGCCTTGTTGATTGTCCATCAAATGTAAATGTAGGTAAGTCAATGGCAGAAGCTAGGGCAGCATATGCAAAAGTCAAGGGCTTGCCAAAGGGCTACGAATATTTCATCAATATAGACAAACACGCGTCCCTTGGCTGCAAACTTGCTCCATTATCAAACTTACTTATGAGCAATAGACTGTTTAGAGCAATACTAGAAAGAAAAACTGGGATAGATAAAAGAAAGATGTTTCCAAAGTTCAGCAGGAAGACCTTTGACGTTGTATTTCAGGAATACAAGCGAGGATCAAAAACAAGCTTCGATAAGAGAGTTGCCTTCTTCTGCGACACATACATAAAATATGTTGATCCAGCACTCGGAATAAGAATAGTCAAGATGCTACAAAGGAATTGTCATGACGTAGTCTTTCCTGCGCAGATGTCCTCTGCTTTGCCAGCGCTGCTAGAGGGCGCACCAGATATTGGCAAGGAAATTGCAGAACACAATGTTAAGAACTTGTATCCCTATGCATCAAAGAATATTCCAATAGTATGTTTCTCGCCAAGTTCTTCAATTGCATTGAAGATGGATTACCTTAACGTTTTAGATAATGAGCAGACAAGAACAGTTGCAAATAATACCTATGATATCCATGAATTCCTAAGCAATCTGCACAAAAAGCATGAGTTAGATACTAACTTCCAGCCTATAGATGAAGAAGTTGGTATACACTTCCACTGCCACACGATAGTGCAGGGCGTGGATAAGCATGTCTTGAACCTTCTTAAGTTGATACCAAAACTAAGGCACCATGTAGTTGAAAAGGGCTGCTGTGGTGTTGGCGGCTCATACAGCTTCATCAAGGATAATTACGATCTGGCAATGCGGATCGGAAGAGAACTGTTTAATACTGTGCAACAAGAGAGCGAAGTCTACACAACTGGAGAATCTTGCAAACTGCAGATAGAAGAAGGTTCGAGGAAAAATTTAGGTTTGACAGTTGATCTGATTGCAAAGGCATATGAAATCAGTTGATACCTTAATATCTAGCGGGGTGTTTTTCTGCATTGTCATGAGTTCGGTTGCAAGATGCCACATCTGCGGAAAGGAGACCTTGCTAAGTATTGATATACGTGGTAAAAAGATCTGTATAGATTGTGCTAACCAGACATTCATAAAATATCAGATATTTGTAGAAAAGCCGAAAGCCATAGATCTAGCAAATATCGGCAAATTTGCAGGACTTCGCGAAGAGAAAGAAGGTATGTATGATCTTCATGAGCAGTTCAAGGAGATACTGTACGCATATGACAGGCTTGACGATCACGCGCGTAAGGCAAAGATGACAACAGAACTCATGGAAAGGTTATACAATCTAGGGCAGAGAGTTAGAATCACAAATATCTTGCTTACCGATTTGCGCTCTGCTCTGGAGAACGATGATGTTATACACTTCAAGACAAACAAAGAAAAAGTTGCAGAAGCTATTGCCCTTTGCAAGAGCGAACTAGCGTATTGTCAGAATGAAATCAAAACAGCATAAAAAGAGTAACGGTATATTTATACTCTAATCCTTAGATCACAAAACAAATATCATCTAATTATTACAATGTATGGCATGAGCGCTAAAGTAGGAATTATTGGCACTGGAATAATGGGGAAAGCAGTTGCAACCAGGCTTCTAAAATCTGGATACAAGTTGACTGTTTACAACAGAACCAAGGAAAAGGCTGAATCTTTGAAAAGTCTGGGCGCAATTGTTGCTGACAGCCCTAAACAGGTTGCAAAAGATTCTGATTTGATAATAACCGTGGTAAAAGATGCTACTGCTCTTGAATCGATTGCATTTGGCAGTGAGGGAATAATCAGTGGCAACCATGTGGATTTAACAGTTGCAGATATGAGCACAATAAATCCTGTAGCATCGAGAGCGATTGCAAAGAGGTTAAAAGAACATGCAATAACGATGCTGGATATACCTGTAATGGGTGGACCGAAACTTGCAGAGCAAGGAACGTTGGTCGTAATGGTAGCGGGTAACAAAGAAGTGTATGAGAAATACAAAAGTGTATTTGACACAATAGGAAACAAGACCTTCTACCTTGGATATAATGGTGCTGCACATGCGATGAAGTTGGCATTGAACCTTCAGATTGCTATGATCGCACTTGCATTGTCAGAAGGAATAACACTTACAAAAGGTGCTGGTTTGAACCCTGAACTATTCCTCCAGATACTCAACTCTACATACTTCAAAACAGGGATGAGCGAAAACAAGGGCCCAAAGATGATCAAGAACAACTTCGAAACGACATTTTCACTGCAGATGATGATGAAAGACCTAGATACAATAAAAGAAGCGGCAAAAGCATTCAATTTATCTTTGCCTATGGCATTGCTTGCTGACAAACTTTACAGAGATGCTGCCAACAGTGGCTTTGCTCAGCTAGACTATACAGGAATACTATCATTTATAGAAAAGGAAAGTCGATTGAAGTGATATGCTCAAGTTAAAGCAGATAGAAAGCGTAAAGATGGATGACATGATATTGATAGCTTCCCTGCCGGACATGGGAAGGGTTGGAGGCCTAGTATCAAACTTTCTTGCAAAACAACTTGGCGCAAAGCTAGTTGCAGAGATCGAGTCTATTGAAAAGCCTTGGGTGGTCCACCAAAACGGTTTGGCAAACCTGCATTTGGACAAATACAAGATCTTTGCGGATAAAGAGAACTCAATAGTCGTTTTTACTGGAGATACCCAGCCGCAGGATGCTCATGAGCTATACGAGCTTTGCGATCTATTGCTCGACACTGTACAAGGTTATGGAAAGATAAAGAGGCTCTATTCTTCTGGTGGATACTTCATGCAGGAGGAGTTTGAAGAGCCAAAGGTTTACGGGGCAGCAAATGATTCAAAACTTCTTAAGGAATTTGAAAAATACAACATAGGAAAACTTGGAGGCGAGGTTAATTCTATCACATGGTTCAATGGACTGATCCTTGGCTTAGCAGCAAAACGAGGTATTGAAGCTCTTGGACTCTTTGGGCAGATAGATAACCCAAACATACCTCAACCATTAGCTGCAAAGAGCATAGTTAAGATAATTTCCAGGATGATCAACACAGATATCAACACCAAAGATTTAGAGGAACAGTACAAAGCTGTTACAGCAGATGATGTTCAGAAGGAGCATGGTGGATTTAGACCTGGAGTGGCCTGATCAGGCTACCTTGCTTCCAGCTGGAGCGTCATCTGCAACTGTTAACCATATAGGCTTGCCATTTACATCGGCAGCTAAGAGCATGCCATTCGATGTTATACCAGCAATCTTCTTCGGTTCAAGATTTGCCACAACAATAACGTTCTTGTTTACGAAGTATTCTGGCTCATAGTATTCTGCTCCTCCAACTATCAGCTCCCTCTTTTCGCTACCTAAATCTACCAATGCTTTCACAACTCTCGTCAAGCCCTTGATCCTCTCAACCTTTGTCACCTTACCAACCCTTAGATCCAATTTTACAAAATCTTCGTATGTTATGTATTCCATAACACAGCTGACAACGAGGCAATTAAAATTGATTACGCTAAATCAAAACTAATAAAACCATACTGTGTTACCTTATACAATGGTTCGAATCGAGGTAAGCAAGGAGATAGATGCATCTTTAGAAAAAGTGTGGGGCATTGCAAGCGATGTTGATAACGAACCTAAGTACTGGTATGGCACAAAATCTGTAAAGAATCTAAATGTTGAAGGTAACACAATAACAAGAGAAGTGATTATTGCCTTCAAGGACTCCAAGTGCATCGAGACAGTTATGTTGAATCCAATGAAGAGCATCAAGGTTAACATAACGCAGGGGCCTATGAAGGGTAGCAAGCTCATCACATTAAGGAATGATGGTAGCAAAACGAAGGTAGATGTTATCTGGGATATTAAACTGTCTGGGATAATGTCAATGTTTACTGGCATGGTGAAGGGGCACATAGAGAGGGGCACTAAAGATGCACTGGAAAGGATCCGGGAAGAATCGGAAAAGAATTAGTGATTGCTATGAGCCTAGAGTTAGATATCTTCAACATAGTGCTACTCTCAATAATGTTTGGAGTATTGGTCACATGGATTTACTTTGTTGCATACATAGCGAGATCGTTTAGAAAAGCACCAAAACTTACTGGTAGTAACAATAATGGCGAAAATCCAAAAGTTAGTGTGATAGTGCCTGCAAGAAATGAGGAACGTTTCATAGGCAACTGCCTTGCATCTATAGCAGAACAGGATTATCCAAGCTACGACATAATAGCTATCGATGATTCTTCAACAGATAGAACAGCTCAATTGATCAAAGACTGCGCTAGACGGAGCAAGAAGATTGTTTTTGTCGAAGCTGGTCCGAAACCAGACGGCTGGGCTGGCAAGAACTGGGCATGTTACCAAGGCTATCTAAGGTCAGACGGAGATCTTTTGCTTTTTACTGATGCTGACACAAATTACTCCAAGAACTTGATCACCTTGGCAGTCTCTCATGTAGTTAACGGAAGCCTTGATGCTCTAACGCTTACACCAAGACTTGTGTGTATAGACCCTTGGACAAAAGTTACGCTACCTTTCTTGAGCACGTTTCTTCATTCAAGATATTCGCCACTCCGTGTTAACGATCCATCGCACGGCATAGGTTACTTCTTTGGCAGTTTTTACATCATAAAGCGCAGGGTCTATGAAGCTGTAGGAACGCATATGGATGTTAGAAATGAGCTGGTAGAAGACGGTGCACTTGGAGCAAGAGTAAAGAAGAATGGCTTCAAGCTAAAGATGTACAGGGGTGAGCATTTAGTTTCAGCTATATGGGCTAGAGACTTTCACACCCTTTGGCATGGTCTTGGCAGATTGATCATACCGCTTTATGCATTGAGCAAGTTGAAAGCGATAGGCATTTTTGTTGCTGCATTCTTCCTATTCTTAGCGCCATTTCTAATTTTGCCGTATTCTGCAGTCTTCATGGATACTGTGATAACAGAGCTACTATTTGCTGTTAGTAGCATAACTTCCATGCTTATTGTTGCTTCTGGTATGCTAGAAGCTCATGGAAGTCTGAAGATAAGCCCATTGTACGCAGTTGCAGCTCCGCTAGGTGCTGCTATAATTGCATTTGGTTTCCTCTCTGGCGTAATAAAGGCTGGCGGAAAGAAAAGTGTGGAATGGAGAGGAAGAAAGTATATTTACTCGCTTTACAGTTCACGGGGATTCAAATTGTAGAACTAGTTTCTGTTAGCTTTGTAGTCTTGAATTCATATATGTTTGAAGGGAAAAGGAATATAGATGCCACATACAAATTGCTCTTAAATGAAAACTGTGGTTGTTGCAGGCATCATAATTGCGATTGTAGCTGGAACATATTTTTACAGCACATTCATACAGAACCAGCCTGAAATGATAACTACTCCGAAGCCCCCCCTCACCCAGACCAACGGAAATTCTATAGCACCACAAGGCGAGGTAACGCTAGTAAAACCTTCTGAAACAGAACTATCATTGCCGGAATTATTCAAGCGAGTTGAAAATTCTGTAGTGCAGATAACCGTACGAGCAGGAGATCCGCGCTTCTTTGAAGACGAGAGGCTTGGCTCTGGTTTTGCGTACAACGTTAACGGTCATATGATAACGAACAACCACGTTATAGAAGGTGCAAGTAAGATCTCTGTAACATTCCTAGATGGCACAGTGTATAGGGCGGAGGTAGTTGGGGCTGATCCGTATACAGATCTAGCTGTGATCAGGGTCGATGCGCCAAAAGAGAAGTTAGCTCCGTTGCCGCTTGGTGACTCTTCCAAACTGCAGGTAGGTCAGCATGTGGCCGCAATAGGCAACCCGTTTGGTTTGAGCGGTTCAATGACCACTGGAATAATAAGCCAGTTACACCGGTTATTGCCACTCCAACAGGTGGGGGGTTTTTCTATCCCAGATGTTATTCAAACAGATGCAGCGATCAATCCAGGCAATTCAGGAGGACCATTGCTTGACCTTAGAGGAGAAGTCGTAGGCGTGAACTCCGCTATAACTTCTTTTACAGGCGAGTTCTCTGGTGTGGGATTTGCAATACCATCCAATACTGTTAAAAAGATAGTGCCAGTTTTGATCAGTGATGCCACTTACAGGCATCCATGGCTTGGTGTTTCTGGCACAGACATGACACCCGAAATTGCAGAAGAACTTAATCTGAAAGAAACAAAAGGCTTCTTGGTCATCGACGTCGTAGCAGAGGGCCCAGCAGATAAGCATGACATCAGAGGCGGAGGCAAACAGGTGACGCTTGATGGTAGGCAGATAAGGCTAGGTGGTGATGTTATTGTTGCTGTTGATGACCTTCCTGTTAGAAAGATTGACGATATCCTGGTTTATATCCAGCGAGAAAAGTCCGTTGGAGACGAGATGATCATTGGTGTAATAAGGGACGGTGCACCGATGCGGATAACAGTTGTTCTTGGCGAAAGACCGAGCCTTTCTGAATCGCC
>JBHICH010000013.1:0-36672 GCA_046759465.1 Nitrososphaerales archaeon | reverse complement strand
CTTTGAATTTATTCAATTTTTTCACTTTTTACACAAGCAAGGAAAGAAAAAAGCAGCAATTTGAACCTCTTGCTTCTCTCTGTCGTTGGTCTTGTATAAGCACGCTAATGCGGTACTGTTTATAAGCCTTTGCCAAAATTGAAAGTCTCTTGTAACTCGATTTTGAGAGAAGTAACATTAGAACATTATTTCTGCTCCATCTTTATCCTTAAAGAATAGGCGGTCTTCTTCGAATCGGATGTGATCTCGAATAGCAGAAAATTGCTTTTTAATATCACCCGCTTTAAGCTCTAATGTTGTGGACCGGGAGGGATTTGAACCCTCGACCTTTCACGGATCTTGGAGTTAACCACGCATCTTCCGCGTGCAAGGCGGACGTTCTACCTCTGAACTACCGGCCCACTTGCATAACGCCTGTTGAGCTCAATTTTAACTGTTTTCTTTACAAATTTAAATAAGTGCCAGATTTTCAAAGGGTGGGCCGGTAGCTCAGCTTGGCTGGAGCGTTCGGCTGATAACCGAAATGTTTTGCAACACGGTATAGGTCGTGGGTTCGAATCCCATCCGGCCCATCAATTAAGAGTTGCAAAATGTTAGCAGTGAATCAATGAAATTCGACTGAACTTAAATACCTGAAACGGCAAATTTTTAAATGAAAGCAATTGCTGCCTAGTGTAACTGAATTTCTTACATTGCTGGCCTTGCTACTTGGTGGTGGCATAGCTGGTGGTGCGTTGATCAAAAAGGTTCGCTATCCACCTGTCCTGGGTTTTATTCTGATAGGTATAGCAATTGGACCATTTGGCTTTGGGGTCGTAGCGGATATTGAACTGGTTGATCTCTTAGCCGAGTTTGGTATTGTTATCCTACTCTTTGTTATAGGTCTTGAATTCAGCATCAATAAACTCAGAGAAGTTGGTGGCACCGCACTCATAGTGGGCCTATTGGAACAATCAATAATGTTCTTCGTTGGTTTCATAATAGGCTACCTGCTTGGTTGGAACATAATAGAATCGCTCTACCTAGCAGGTATACTTGCCATTAGCAGCACAGCAATTGCATTTAAACTCCTCAAAGATGCAGGCATAATGCATACAAAAGAGGCAGACACTGTAATAGGAACGATGATAATAGAAGACCTGACAGCGGTTCTCATACTTGTAATTCTTGCAGACATAGTAAGAAGTGGAACTGCGCAAATATTCGATGTTTCCATTGTAGCGGCTCAAACCATAGCATTTTTCGTGATAACACTTGGTGTTGGACTGAAAGTAGTACCAAAGATAATTGACGCGGTTGATAAATTAGATTTTGATGAAGCGCCTTTTCTAACTGCCCTTGCATTAGGATTCGGTCTTGCACTACTGGCAAACTACATGGGCCTAAGCACAGCAATTGGTGCCTTCCTGATGGGTATGATGGTGGCATCTGCGCCGAAAGCAGAAGCCATAACTAATAAGGTTCTCCCATTGCGAGATTTCTTTGGAACCATATTCTTTGTATCTATTGGAATGTTGATCAACATAAGTCTATTTCCAGAATATATTTGGGTATCAATTCCGATAATTATAATAGCTATAGTTGTCAAGTTTACCGGTAACTTCTTGGGTGCATTTTTTGTGGGTCATAACAGGGAAGGAGCTGCAACGGTTGGCATAACAATGGTTCCTAGAGGAGAGTTCTCATTCATCATTGCCAAGCAAGGAGTTGACCTTAACGCAGTTAGAGAAGCTCTCTTTCCCATTACTATGATAGTTTCTTTTGCGAGTATGGTTGTCATTCCTGCAATGATGAGAGTATTACCAACAATTATAGATTCCAAGACAATAATGCCAGCACGTGCCTTTGTACCCTTGGAAATCCTTGGAAATATATTCAGGAACTTCATGTCGAGTCTCCAGCGAAAGGAGAGCATATCAAAAGCTACAAGTAAGCTTCTGCCAAAGCTTTTAGTCAACATAGCAATAATAGTTGTGCTGCTTTCCATTCTCTCATTAAGCGATCCTTACATCACAATATTATATCAAACATTTCCATCACTGAATGTAATATCATATGAAATATTTGAACTACTGCTCACAGTTACCGTTTTGGTATATCCGATAATTAGCATCTTTGGCAGAGCTGGAGAGATCACTGAATCAGTCTTCAAAACCACTGAAAAGTTACTCAAGACGAGGGGTCCTATCAGGACTGGAACATCTCATTACGTGTACAGAGTAATCCGAAACCTGATAGTTGGATTTGTTGTGTTGTTAATGTCTAGCTTTATTACGCCAAGCATTTCTGTGATTACAGGAATCGATATTATACTGCCAATATCATCCTTCTTAACGCTGGGAATATTCATCTTATTGATTCTTGATACATTCTTCGTAATAAACAGAAAGATGGAGGCAAGTCTGATCAAATCACTGCTAAGCCGAAGTCCAACTCCAGATAAAGAAAAAGATGATCAAAACAGAGAAAATAATAACACGTAAGGTTCACCATTTAGCCTTCTTATACAATTCTTCTGCCCAATCAATGGCAGAATTTAGATCCTTAGCGTAGAAATCGACATCAACGCTAGAGGTAAGCTCGTCTTCAGAACTGGCTGCCTCACCCCCTATGAGAGCAAATACGTTCTTGCCAAGTTTCGATTTAACAGATTTGATAGTCTCGCCAACACCTTTCAGGTGTTCTTTAAGAGTTACTGATACCCCGATTATCATAATTCCTCGTTGAGTTGTCCATATCTTATCTAGGAACTTAAGCAGATCTATGTCGAAAAGTAGGTCTACTTCAGATGCAACATTTCCAAGGAAATACGAGTCCCATCCCTTCAGGTAAAATGCTACAGATATCATCTTTGGTCCTATAGTATGCAATTCACCTGGTGCGCTCATGAATGTTGTATACGCGTTTGATTTTGTATCCTCCCTTTCTGCATTGAACTTTATCAGGTCTATCGATTCCGCTATCAAGTTGGTCACAACCATTGTTTCTGTTACGGTCATCCTACCCCTGCTGTAAAGTTCGCCTGCAGTGTTCAGAGTCGGTGTTATAACATCCGTAAGAATCTTTATAGGATCGAGGTCAGAATGAAGAACAGTTATGAGTATTCGCCTTGCTTCGTCTTCCGAGTGATTAAACAATGCTTTCATGTAAAGCCGCTGAACATCAAGTATATCTATGGGAAGTTCAAACTCTGTGACTCCTTGACCAAGATACCACACATTAACAGAACCTATCTTCTTCCTTTTTACGAGTCCTATTGCCTCCAGAACGCTAAGATATTTTGTTATTGTAATCCTATTTACGCCAGTCTTTTCTGCTATCTCAACCCCAGAAAGACCTGTCTCCGTGTCCTTCAGAACATCCACTATCTTGTGTTTAATCTCGTCCAGAGAATACCTTTTGGACACACGTTATAGTTGTCTGTCTTGAAATAAAAGCTTATCATTGGCGCTTATCCATTCTGAAAAATTATTTATATTGTGATAATATATCGAACTATGATTGTAATGCCAAAAACAACTCTCTGTAATCAGACATATCTATTTCAAATATGATTTGATAAGTTCTAACGCATCTTCAATTGCATCCTTTCTAGGCAGTTGAACCATGAAGATATTTGTACTTGAAGAGCCCGTCGCCTCTGGTGCCAAGGCCAAAAGCCCACTTAGTGCCAAGTGTTCAAAGAATTCTAAACTTTCGTTCGCATAAAGCAGTACCTTTTGTTCCACTCCAGCTTTGGTAAATCTTAGCTGTATTTCAACAAAGACGTGCTTCATATCATCATGTAGAATGTTCAGGTTAGTATCTATTAAGAGAGGCTTTCCATAGCACGCTTGCACGATTTCATCGAACCTTTCCTTTTTAACAAATATGCATGGAATCTTAATACCGTTGTAATCAGATAGTGTAATACCTTCTTTGTGCACTGCGTTAAGTAAATCTTCAAAACTGTGTGACGTAGGCCTCATGATTTAGCTATGTCTTATTTCAAATAAAAATCTGATGTTGAAAACTGATGCATGATATTTTATAGTGACAGAGGCCGACTAATTTTTAATATCAATAAACTGTTCATTGTAAAATATACAAACCCCAGATTAAGCCATACGAATATGAGTGCTTAAATAACAGTTGTATATAACCCATTGATATGAAGTCGAAAGCGAGAAATATGTTGGTTATATCCTTATTTTCAACCTTCGCTTTCTCGCTATATGTCACGGAGCTGAATACTTATGCTCAAGAACCTCCGCCACCTCTTACAGTAGCTCCATTCAAGGGTGTGTATGGTATCGGGATGACTGTAATCTTGTTTGGTGATGTTACCGGTTCCTTTACGCCAGGTAGCGATGTTGAAATAACGGTCACAAATCCAGATGGTCAGTCATATCAAAATGCAAACGCAAAGTTAGATGAGACGGGTTCATATAGTTACGAATTCACACTTGAGGGAAGCCAAGCAACCGTGCTTGGTGTGCATACAGTTGAAACTAGATATCAGGGTTTGAAGGCGACTACATCATTTGAAGTGAGGCAGAAAGCGGTACTTACGATAAGTGTCGAAAAAAATACTTTTGATTTGGGAGATCAGGTAACAATTATTGGTACGGTTACTCCTCGTCTGATCGACCCAGTGGAAGTCAAGATATACAATCCGAATGGCGCTGTCTGGAAATTTATTGCCGTGAGTGCAGATAAAATCAGAGCAGATGGAACGTTCATAGGTGAAGCGGGTGAACTAAGTGGTAAGCTGAGCATACCAGGAAAATACAAAGTTGAAGCTGAATATGCTGATGGCACTGCTACAGCAATGCTTGAGTTCAACGTGGTTGCATCGGGCACAGTGACCCCTGGAAGATTCCTACTTGTTGATCAATCTGGAAAAGGTTTAGAAGATATCTTTGTTGGACAGCAGGTACTTGTGCAAGCAGATATTAGAAACAACGCGCAGGAAAAGCAACCGTTCACGTACTTTGTTTTGATAAACGATGCCGATAGAATTACTATATCGTTATCATGGATAACAGGTACGCTTCCTGTTGCTGAAACTTTAAGCGCGGCACAGTCTTGGATACCAGATGAACCTGGTAGCTATACTGTTAAGATATTTGTGTGGGAAAGCGTGTCAAATCCAAGCCCGCTTGGTAAATCGCTAGAAATGACCGTGACTGTAACGGAATAAAAATAATTAAAAATAATTTTGGACTTTACAAACAGATCAGTATCAATACATCATTGACATTTGTGCCAGTTGATCCGGTTTGAATAGTATCTCCCAATTTTCTGAAAAAGGTATTCGAATTGTTATTTTGTAGGAATTGATCCGAGTCCAATTTCATTTTTGAAGCTCTTTTAAATGTAGAAGAATCAGCGATGGCACCGGCCGCGTTTGAATTACCATCTATTCCGTCAGTACCTATTGAGATGATAACAGTATTGCCAAACTCACTTATACCCTTAGATGCTGAGAGAACCAATTCCTGATTTCTGCCTCCCTTTCCTCTTCCCTTAACAGCTACAGTTGTCTCTCCACCCATTATGACCGCTGCAGGTTTTCGCACGGGTTTATCTCTAAAATTGATCTCTGAGGCTATCGAAGAAACCACTATGCCTACTTCACTTGCTTCGCCCCGCAGGAAGGTAGTGAGGACGGTTGTATTGATCCCTCTTGCTTTCAAATAATTCATCGAGGCTTCACAGGTCAACTTATTGTTTGCAATTACAAAGTTCCTGGTGTTTCTCAGGACCTTGCTGCCAGGCTTGGGGGTTTCAGCTATTTTTCCAGACAATCCCATTTCTATTACACATTTAACATTTCTATCCAGTCTCTGCCATAGATTGTACTTCTTGAGAACATGCATTGCATCATTGAAGGTCGTGATGTCTGGAACTGTTGGCCCAGACGCTATGGTATCAAGTCTATCTCCAACCACATCAGATATAATGAGTGAAACTGTCTTTGCATTCTGCAAATGCTCCGCTAGCCTGCCTCCCTTTATTGCTGAAAGGTGTTTTCTAACACAATTGACTTCCTGAATTGTTGCTCCAGACTTCAACAAAATACTCGTTATCCTCTGCTTTTCCTTGATTGTGAGGTTCTCATATGGCAATGGCATAAGTGCAGAGCCACCGCCAGATATCAGGCAGATCACAAGGTCTCTCTTGGTTGCATTATGGACCAGAGTGAGCATACGCATAACGCCTTTAACTCCCCTATAGCTGGGAATTGGGTGACTTGCCTTCCAAAGTTGAATTTTGCCAGTATTTAACTTCGCATCCAAATAATCTGGTACTATTACAAGGCCCCCGGCTATTCTATCATCAAGAATATTGAACAAAGCTTCAGCCATATGTCCTGAAGCTTTCCCAGCACCGATAACATAAATTGAATCAAGGCCATCAAGCGAAAATCGTTCCTTCTTTATTTGTAAAGTTTTACCCTTCATCTTCACATGAGTTTTAACCGAAACTTTTGCATCCGCAGCTACCAAAGCTGTTTCAATGGCTCCTAAAGCAAGCTTCCTAGCCCTAATACAAGTTCTAGAACGCAGTAGTTCTTGCTTGTTGACGATCATTGCCTCATTGCCTCATAACAAATCCTTGCTATAAAGTGTTAAAGCGAAGTCAGTAGTTGATCAAGGCAGATCAATTGCGTTACAATTGAGGTGCGGGGGGTGGGATTCGAACCCACGAACCCCTAAGGGACAGGGTTCTAAGCTTCGCACTCAAAAGAGACCTGCGCCGTTGGCCATGCTTGGCAACCCCCGCATGACATCAAGCGACGTAACCACAAATTTATCTATTATCAATTGCAGTTTTGCATATGGCAAGGTTATTTGGAACAAATGGAATAAGGGGAATCTTTGGTAAAGAACTGACTTTAGATCTTACTCTAGAAGTTTCTTACGCTTTAGCAACTTACTTTCATAACGAACCGATCTTGGTCGCCTACGATGGTAGACATTCAAGCCCAACACTATCAAAGATCGTTAGAGCAGGGCTCAATTCCTTGGGCATAGATGTGGCAAACTCAGGCTTAGTGCCAACACCTTGCATGCAGTACAGCATTAAAACTCTTGGCTACAAGGGTGGTGTTATGATCACTGCATCGCATAACCCTTCTGAATACAACGGAATAAAGGCAATGGCTTCTGACGGCGTTGAACTAGCCAGAGAGGAGGAGACCAAAGTTGAAGATATTTACTTCAGCAAAAATTTCAAGCCATTAAATCATTACATAGGTAATGATGTGGAGGAGCAAAGAGCAATTGAAGCATACATGAATGGGATCACTTCACTTGTGGACACAAACTTGATCATGTCAAAAAAACTCAAGGTAGTCCTTGACCTTGGAAATGGTGCGCAAGCAGTTACCGCACCTAAATTAATGGAAGCACTTGGCTGCAAGGTAATAACCATAAATTCAGAGATAGATGGTTCATTTCCAGGTAGAGGCTCAGAGCCAACTCTAGATAACCTAGCTTTATTAACAAAAACTGTCAGGGAAAAGTCTGCGGACTTGGGTGTTGCATATGATGGCGATGGGGACAGAAGCATCTTTTGTGATGAACAAGGCAATATTTATGGTGGTGATAAATCAGGAGCAATACTATCAGATAATGTTTTATCAAAAATCAAAAATACAAAGATAGCAGCTCCAATAAATTCATCTATGTTGATAGATATCATAGCAAAAAAATGGAATGTAAGCGTAACAAGAACAAAGGTGGGCAGTATTGAAGTATCAAGAGAGATGCTGAAGAGTTCAGCATTGATAGGGCTTGAAGAGAACGGTGGCTTCATGTACGGTAAACATATAGCCGTTAGGGATGGTGCAATGGCCACTGCTCTAATGCTGGAGATGATTGCCAACAGATCAAAGCGTTTATCAGAAATAATGAACTTGTTGCCAAAATTCTATCAGTACAAGACTAAGTTCATGTGCACAAAAGAGCAATCAAGCAAAGTCGTTGAGCATTTAATGAGCAATGCAAAAGGCAAGGTCGAGACACTTGATGGTGCGAAGATATGGATAAACGATAAATCATGGATAATGGTTAGGCAGAGTGGCACAGAACCTGTGATGCGCCTTTATGCTGAATCGAACGATAAAAAGTTCCTTAATGAAATAGCTAACAACTACAGTGCGCAGATAACAAAAATCATGCAAGGTTCCTAAAATGTAAGTTCAAGTTTTACGCTTTATTCACAGTAAGGAGATTAGGTTTGACAACACTTTTAAAACACCTGTTACAATCAGTTTGTGCGATAAGAGATGATCCCAAATACTAGGGTGATAATGTATGAGTAAGCCATATTACGTTAAGTTCGAGACTCCAAAGGATCTGGTAAATGCAATTTATGAAGCAATTAGAGTAGCAAAGCAGAGCGGGAAGGTGAAGAAGGGTACGAACGAAACTACAAAGACGATTGAGCGAGGAGCTAGCAAGCTGGTTGTGATCGCAGAAGATGTTGAGCCTGCAGAAGTTGTAGCACATTTACCAATTTTGTGTGAGGAGCGCAACAGCGCATACGTATTCGTTCCAAGCAAGCAACAGCTAGGTCAGGCATTGGGTATCGATGTTCCATCTGCAGCTGCATGCATAATGGATGCTGGTGAAGCTCAACATATACTTGAACAAATAGTGAACTCTGTTTCAGGTCTTAAGGTTAAGAAGGAGTAGTCTGCTATGAGCAAGACCGAAGAGAGGATAACACCTGCTGAAGTGATACAGATCGTTGGCAGGACAGGCATTGCTGGAGAGGTTATACAGGTCAGGGTTAAAGTATTAGAAGGCAAGGACAAAGGAAGAATTTTAACAAGAAACGTGAAAGGTTCTGTTAGAATGGGTGACGTTCTAATGTTGCGTGAAACAGAACGAGAGGCAAGAAAAATCAAGTGATGATGCATGAGTGTTACACCTAAAAATTGTAGTTTTTGTGGTAACGCAGTGAAGTTCGGCACCGGTACAATGCTTATTAGAAACGATGGAAGCATTCTTTATTTCTGCTCAAACAAGTGTAGGAAGAATATGCTGAAACTTGGAAGAGATGCAAGGAAGTTCAAGTGGACCAGCAAATATGTCAAGGGCGGAATAAAGGCACGAGGATAAATGGTAGAACAAACACTGATTGTGTTGAAGCCGGATTCTGTAAAGCAAAATTTAGTTGGAGAGATACTGAGAAGGTTTGAAGAAAAGTCTTTCGTTATAATGAAGTTGAAGATGTTTACAATGAGTAGAAGTGAGGCTGAACAGTTTTATTCCATTCATAGGGAAAAGCCATTTTTCAATGAGCTTGTTAACTTCATAACATCTGGACCAATAGTTGCAGCAATTATCGAAGGTTCAGATGCCGTAAACAAGGTGCGAGCAATAATTGGTGCAACGAAACCAAGTGAGGCAGCACCCGGCACGGTAAGGAGAAATTTTGGAACAAGTCTGACTCAAAACGCTATACATGCCTCTGACTCTGTTGAAAGCTTCATAAAAGAGTCAAAGGTTATCTTCGGCTGAAGTGAACTTGGGTTGCAACTCAGGCAGCCTGTTGTTGCCGTTCTAGGCCATGTAGACTCTGGAAAGACTTCTCTATTGGACAAAATAAGAGGCACAGCAGTTCAGGCTAGGGAGGTTGGAGGTATAACCCAACATATAGGTGCAAGTTTCTTTCCAATAGTTACAATTAAGCAGATCTGTGGCGCACTGTTTTCCAAGCTAAGCACAGATGTAAAGATACCAGGTTTGCTTGTTATCGATACTCCTGGTCATGAAGTATTTGCAAATCTAAGGATGCGCGGGGGCTCAGCTGCTGATATTGCTATACTTGTTGTGGATGCTACTAAAGGATTTGAAGAACAAACACATGAAAGTGTTGATATATTGAAGAGCAGAAAGGTGCCATTTGTTGTTGCACTTAACAAGGTCGACATGGTTCCAGGTTGGAGAAAGAGTAATAGCACATTTATCACAGAATCATTAAAGCAGCAACAGAGTTCTATTACTGATGATCTGGATCAGCGCTTGTATTCTGTTGTTGGCACATTATCTAGGCTAGGTTTTAATTCAGAGGCATTTTACAGGGTCAAGGACTTTACAAAGGAAGTTGCGATCGTCCCTGTAAGCGCAAAAACAGGCGAAGGCGTGCCAGAACTCTTGGTAGTGCTTGTTGGCCTAACACAGCAGTTCATGCACCAGAAGTTGCAAGTGAGCGGAGATTCTGTGAAGGGAATAGTGCTTGAAGTCAAAGAGGAGGTTGGACTAGGTCCAACTGTAAATGTCATACTGCTTGAGGGCAAGGTCAAGCAAGGAGACAACATAGTTTTCGCAAAGCGCGACGATGTGATTGTAACGAAGGTAAAGGTCCTGCTCCTGCCAAAACCTTTGGATGAGATCAGAGACCCAAGGAACAAGTTTGTTCAGGTGGAAGAAGTTTCTGCCGCAGCAGGTGTTAAGATAGCAGCAGGTGATCTTGACGGTGTTCTAGCAGGGACTCCAGTATTTGTTGCAAAAACCGAGGAAGATATTCTCAATCTAAAGAGTTTGATCGAGGCCGAGATCAAGAGCATTGTGATCAGCACTGACAAGGTTGGCGTTGTTGTCAAGTGCGATACGCTTGGCTCTCTGGAAGCAGTGACTGAAATGCTGAAGAAGAATAACAAACCAATTAGGATAGCAGATATTGGTCCAATAACAAGGAGGGATGTAGTAGAAGCAATTGCTGTTAAGGAAAAGGATCGCTACCTTGGCGTTGTCTTGGGCTTTAACGTTAAAGTGCTTGAGGATGCAGAAGTGGAATCAAATGATAGGACAATCAAAATATTCAATGAACCTGTAATGTATAATTTAGTTAAGAGCTACATTGATTGGTCAACGTTTGAAAAGGAGAAAGAGGAAATCACGCTCTTCTCTTCACTGATAACGCCATGCAAGTTTATTTTCTTGAAGGGGTTTGTCTTCAGAAGAAACAATCCAGCAATCTTTGGTGTAGAGGTCAAAGCAGGCAGCTTAAAACAGAAGAGCCTTGTGATGAACAAGGAAGGAAAGGAAATTGGCATCATTCATCAGATACAGGACAAGAACAAGAACATAGAAGAAGCAAAGGCAGAGATGCAGGTTGCAGTATCTATGAACGAGGCAACCGTGGGAAGGCAGGTCAATGAGGGAGACACTCTTTACACAGTTCCTCCAAATGAGGATGTTAAACTGTTGCTAAACAGATTCAAGTATAGGTTGAATGAAGATGAATCGAAGGTCCTAGATGAAATAGTGGAAATAAAACGCAGGATAAATCCAATGTACGGTTACTAAAAAATTAAGTATGTTTCTTGATCAGACCCTCTAGCCCTACTTCTCCAACTGCACCTATGGCTCTATCAACAGCCTTGCCGTTCATAAAGACCATGAAGGTTGGTATGGCGTAAACATCAAATCGAGTTGCTATGCTCTGGTTATCATCAACGTTCAACCTTGCAAATGTAATCTTGTCACCATATTTTTTCGCAAGCTTGTCAAATATAGGGAGCATAAACTGGCAAGGCCCACACCACGATGCCCAGAAATCGACTAGAACGGGTTTAGCCCTCGCAACAATACCATCAAAATTCTTCTCGCTCAACTCAAGGAGCTGCTTATTGATTCCCTTGCCCATCTACTCCATCTTCTTTTTCATGATCTCTTCCACTTCACGATCCGCCATGTCTATAGTATATATGAATTAATTATTTAATATTTTATTCACAGATCAAGCAAAAATCTTAACTTTACTATACCATTGGGTTTTATCTCCATCAAGTGATAGGTGACTCCCTTGATTTCAACCTTGTATCCATGCTTTTCAATATCTAACGGCTCTCCTCCGACAGTAGCCTTCAGTTCGTATCTTTCTTTATTGTGTGATATTGAGACTTTGAAGTATGACAGAGCCTGCCTATCCACAAGCATCTTATTCATAACAAGTTCGAGCCAGTTGTAAAGGAGGCTATGAAGATCATGTCCCTCTGCTACAACCGGCTCCTCTTTTGTTGCAGTTACATTACCAAGATCTATCATAGTATCGACTAGAGCCTTTGCTGCAAATTCGAATGCTTGCTCAATAGTATTGCCGAAGGCTTCTATGTAGGCATCTGTCATATGGTCAAGAACTCTGTAGCCCATGTCACTTTATCGTATCAAGCGATATTAAATTCATTTGTAAATTTGTAACATGATTACAAACTGATCTAGGGAACCAGAACAGCTCTTGCTTCTATGTTGCTATGTTTCAATCTTTCCAGCACTTCATTGGCTTCATTTAAAGCAAACTTTTCGCAAAAAATTTCTATTAAACCGTTTGCTGCCAAGTTTATAACTCCCCTCATGTCGTTTCTTGAACCGATGACACTTCCCTTGATCGTCTTTTCATCTATGAACATGAACTCATCACCTATTACACCGAAAACTCCCATCACAACTGTGCCACCTTTTTTTACTGATCTGATTGCTTGCTTGATTGCTTCCTGTGCTGGTGCAAAGACTATCGCTGAATCAGCATATCCCATCTTTTTGATTGATTCTGCTACATCTTCTTCTTCTGGTGAAATTACTCCATACGCGCCAAGTTTTGATGCAAGGTCTAGATGCAACTTGCTTCTCGTAACAGCTATCACCCTTGCACCATGTAGTTTTGCTATCTGCAGTGCCAAATGACCAACACCTCCAATGCCAAATATTGCAACGGTTTTTCCAGGGGATAGTTCTGCATGGTTTACAGCCCTGTAGGCAGTTATGCCTGGACAGAACAATGGAGCTGCGTGCAGATCATCCAGATTTTCAGGAACTTTGTAAACAAAGTCCACTGGTACCTTGATAAATTCTGCAAAGCCGCCATCTTCGGTATCGCCAGTTATCTGCCTTGAATCACAAAGATGTTCTCTCCCAGTTAAACAATAGTCGCAAACTTTGCAGGAATTGTATAGAGGCTGTATGCCAATTCTTTCTCCCGCAGAAAAGCTTCTCCTATCAATATCCTCGCCAACTGTTTCCACTTCACCTACAATCTCATGACCCGGAATGATTGGTAGTTTTGGAGGTATGCCATACTTCAACCAGTCACCCTCAATCAGGTGTAGATTCGATCTGCAAACCCCACAGGCTTTTATCTTCATCAAAATTTCATTGTTGTTCAACGCTGGAACTTGAATATTGATCAACTTTAGAGGTTTTGTCTCTATAGGCGCTGTCTGACGGAGTACCATCGCTTTCAATGTACTCAATTTGTGCAGATGCAGATATTTATGTAAATCTTTTAATGTATATACGTCAAAGTCATGCTATATTGAAATTCGAACTTCCAAGAGGCATGCGCGATCTTGAGGCAGAAGAATATCAAACCATCGAGCTGATCAAACAAAAGTTCTTTGATACAGCTGAACTCTTCGGTTTTAACTTTATGGAACCATCCCCAATTGAACTTTTATCAACAGTAGAGGCAAAGAGTGGTCCATCTATAGAAAACGAAATTTATGGCTTTAAAGACAAGGGCGGAAGAGATGTAGCACTAAGGTTTGATCTGACAGTTGGTTTAACAAGATATGTTGTATCAAGACGTGACCTTAGGTTGCCAACAAAGTTGGCATCATTTGGAAGTATGTGGAGATATGATGAGCCTCAAATGGGAAGATATCGATGGTTTCACCAGTGGGATGTAGAAATTTACGACTCATTTAATATTGAATCTGATGCTGAAATAATTGAATTCACTGCAAGCTATCTTAGAATGCTCGGGCTGAAGCATATTATGATAGACGCTTGCGACAGGGAATTGCTGGAGGACTTTATTCGAACTAGATTACAGGTCAAGGACCAGGACACTCTGCTCGCTATGTTAAGAGCAGTTGACAAGGTTTCAAAGAAAGGCGACAAGGCTGTTATTGACGAATACACTGCAAAGGGGTTCGATGCACAAAAGTTGCAGAAAGTTATCGAGCTTTCAAAGGTTAAGGGAGATGTTGATGAAGTTCTTGCAGACGACCGCATAAATAGCTTGAGCAAGGTCGATAAACTTACCAACTTGCTCGATTCACTTAAGTCAAGAGGAGTTAAAAATGCCAAAATAAACATGGGAATAGTTAGGGGTTTGGATTATTATTCAGGCATAGTTTTTGAGGCATTCGAAAAGTCTAGTGATGTTGGGGCACTTGTTGGAGGAGGCAGATACGATACACTGACAGCTGCGTTCGGCAGGTCAGATATGGGTGCTACAGGTGCAGCAGGCGGCATTGAGCGCATTGCATCTGTTCTGTTAAAGCAGGGTCTTTCTGGTCTTAAATTGCCAAACAAACCAAGAGTCTATGTTGCATATGTTCAAGAGGATCTCAGGCAAAGAGCGGTAAGCTTAGCTGCAGCCTTGCGAAGAAACAGCATAGTAGCGGAGTTCGATATAGGAGGTCGTTCGTTAAAGAAGCAGCTTGAGGAGGCGTCCAAAAAAGGTTACATGTTAGTAGCAATACTTGCTCCAGAAGAACTGTTAAAAAATGAATTGGTTCTCAGAAATATGACAAAAGGTTCAGAGACCAAGGTCAAGTTTGATGATTTTCTCAATAATCCTAGTCCAAAATTGAAGTAAGATTTCTAGATTTTCAATGCCCTGCTCAACATTATCAATTCTGGACCGGTAGTTGAAGTTCCTACAACTACCGATCGTGAGTTAGCAACCATGCCAGATGCAACAAATGGAATGCCACCGTTTACTGTAACTGGCTCAACATCAACATTTAGGGCATCTTTGATGAAACCTATTTCCTGCTCACTTGTCTTTGGATGCACTACAGCACCTATGTTAGTGCTTACTACCAATGCACCTACCTGATGATATGATGCTACATTCATATAGTCAATTGGCACGCCAAGCACGTCTTGCACTTCTTTGAGCTCCTCTTTTGGCAGCATCGGCGATGCTATTGCAGCCTTGTCATTTACAGCAATAAGGTTTCCAATCGCAGTTAATTTTACCCCTAACTTTGCTACATTCATATCTGTTGCTTTCTTTAGATCCTCAACCTCCCCATCTTCGGTTATTCTTGGCACTAGTATTCCATTGTTGTTTATGACCATCAGTGGGCCTAATAGCCTTGTATGAGCTATTGATGCATGAACACATTTGACATCAAGAAAGGATTGTAACTTTTCGGACTTTGAATCGGCAAAGCCCTTTGGTATAAACAGAAATTTGTCGTTTGCCTTGAGAAATATGCCTATGTTAGGACTTCTGTAAACGTCATACTTGTGTATGCCCATGCACTACTGTAAAACCATTAAGAAAAGAATATGAACTTATCTTGGCAGAAGTATGCATATCATTTATATAAGATATTGGTTAGTAGGTTTAAGGGATAAAGTATGCCTATAGATCTGGACTTTCCAAAGAATCATCAAGTTATAGGAAAACATGAGCTTGCAGATGGCGAACATTTCCACTTTGTATGGGGACCAGGAAAAATTGCAGAAGCTGCTGATGACGAAAATGTAAAGAAAGCGTATGAGGAACACGGAGAAAAGATAGAACCATTGGGTGTACATGGAACGATGGTCGCTATCGACTGGGATTCGTGTATTGGTGATGGTGCATGCCTTGAGTCTTGTCCAGTTCAAGTTTTCGAGTGGTATAGAACTGCTGTAAATGTTCCTGGCAAGGATGTTCTAACGACGAAGAGCCCTGGTACTGGTACCACAGCTAAGGAAGAAAGATTGGACTATACAGACAAGGCAGACCCGATAAGGGAGCATGATTGCATATGGTGCATGGCATGTGTATCCGTATGTCCGCCTCAGGCAGTCAAGGTTGATCAGGCAAACCTTGAGTTCCATGAGAAGGCAGAGGGTACGTATAACGCAGATTTGGCAAAGAGCGCACAACCGCCTCCACACGGTGGTCACTAGACAATAATTTTAGATTACGCATCAAAGACCCTAGTCATCTTTTTAACATCAAATATTATTACCTGCTTTGGAAGGTTTAATACTAACATCTTATCATCTGGAGGGTCGAACTTTAACACATGCACTAGCATGCTTGACTTTCTTGTTCGAATATTTTCCTTCATCCTTGCAGATAGATCCTTCTTTTCAATCACAATATTTGGTTCGAACAAAGCATCGAATGTATGTGAGTAAGTGCTTCCCCATAAATTAAACGAATATTCAACCTTGTAGTATGGAATTGATATTTTAGGAAAGTTAATGTTACTTCCAGAATGCAGTGCTTCACGCTCTGAATAAAACCTGCCGTGAAAATCATCTATGAAGGGAACCTTTCCATAAACTGTATACTTGTAACGCTTTCTGTCGCATATCATTGAGTATTTTTCAAATTCTTGGTCAGGAATGGTTGCCAAACCATACTTATAATCGTCGTACATACTAGTTCTCCTGTTAACAACAAAGTTCTGTTTCGATTCAATAAGCCTCCTTACATTTTCAACAAACTGGTTCTCATTACACTCGTAAAAAGGCAATCAATCTAGCACCTCAACGATCTCGCTTATAGTATTCGTTGAGCCGCAAATAGTAATTACAGGATCCTTTGGATAAACATCTCCAATTTCTTCAGAAACGCTTACGCGCTCCTCTCCTCTAACATATAACAACTTATTCCAGAACCTGCCGTCACTAACCGTAGTTGCTGTTCTGTAAACTGAAAACCCCATCTCAAGAAGACTGGTATGAACTCTGTCGGTAGCTACGAGTATAGATATCGACTTCACTTTGTGTTCCTTCATTATACAGCTACAATTAACGGTTCCAATATAAAAATTGGTCGCAGTAATGGTAATAAACACGGCACTAAGTTTATCTTTCGCGTTTTCACAAAAACTTCGTGTGCTCTGTAGCCGTGATGTATGGCGAAGCCCTCGCAAGGTATGCATTTGGTGGCTCGCATCCATTCGGTTCAGATAGATTATACGCATTTTGGTCAAAGTTACAGAGTGAGAGTCTTGATAAATCTAAAAATCTAGTTATCGAAGATCCAGTATTATCAGAGGAAGATGTTCTGCTTGACTTTCATACTAAAGTTTACGTTGAATTTGTAAAGAAGGCATCTGTTATTGGAGAGGGCTTTCTTGACTCTGGAGACACACCAGCGTTCAAGGGCGTATTTGAGGCAGCCAGCTATGTTGTAGGCTCGACATCACGAGCATTAGATCTGGTGATGACAAGGAAGGTAGACCATGCATTCAACCCAATTGGAGGTCTGCACCATGCAAGAAGCGAGTCTGCTGGTGGGTTCTGTGTCTTTAATGATATTGGTGTTGCAGTAGTTTCTGCAAGAAAGAATTACAACATAAAACGAATTGCGTATGTTGATATCGATGCGCATCATGGTGACGGTGTCTTTTACGAGTTCAGCAAGGATCGACTATTATTCATTGCGGACATTCATGAGGACGGCCAATATCTATACCCTGGCACCGGTTCAGAAAATGAAACTGGTGAAGATGGTGCAGAGGGAACAAAAATTAATTTGCCGTTAAAACCCTATGCAACAGACAGTGATTTCATGCAAGCATTCAACAAAGTAGAAGATTTTTTGGACAGTACTAAACCAGAACTTATCATCTTGCAGTGTGGTGCTGATGGACTAAAGGGAGATCCTATTACACACTTGCAGTATAGTGCGAATGTGCACCAGTATGCTACTAGCATGTTACACGAGTTGGCACATAAGCATTGCAATGGTAGAATAATCGCTCTTGGTGGAGGCGGCTATAATAGAAACAATATTGCCGATGCATGGGTTGAAGTAGTCAAGGCATTAATCTAGTATGCAATAAATCGCATCCAACATCTAATATATTGCATAGTTTTCTTATCTTAGCTTGCGCAGGAGTGGCAGAGCTTGGACTATTGCGCGGATTCCTGTCAAGGAAGCGTAGGCCTTGAGTCCATCGAAAGTTAGCCCGTGAGCCGCAAGGCTCTCAGGAGTTCGAATCTCCTCTCCTGCGCCCTTTCATTCTGATAAGGTTGAATAAAACACAAATACTTTGAATGTCCATAAAGATCGTGCACTTCGCTCTCTTCGCCAAGAAACATAAATGCAAAGATTGTGCAACCGAACTGCCAAGTTATGAAGAGTTGATGGCTCATGCTAGAAAGGAGCATAAAAGACCGATACTCAAATGCAAGATATGTCACAAAGAGTTTGTTTACGAATCTGAGAGGTGGCAACATCTCAAAGAAGCACACAAGAAGTCCTAGATCTAAAATTTAAGTATTTTGGTCATTTTACTTCTTTTGATATTCCACAATATAGTAGTAATTGAATAACACATTTCTTGGCTCATCCTCTGAAACCGTGAATCCTCCAAAACATGCGTAACGGTCTGGGCCATGATCCAGCTCTTTTTGCTTGATCTCTACATTTACATGGGTGCTTACCTACCAAAGTTTAGCAGTTGAATTTCGCAAGCTTCTTTTGCACAATAGCTCAGAAGAGCAATGGAAATATGCAAGGCAGATTAATACAAAGACGTGGCAACAATTGGAATTCCGTTTACAGAGGAGATGTATGGCATGATACTGAGGGAAGCAAAGAAGAAGGACATGCAACCAGAAACGCTACTAAAGATCTGGATACTGGAAAGGATCAAAAGCGAGTCTAGTAAATATAAAGAAAGTAATGATCCAGTAATGGATATGTTTTCTCTGCCGCTGAAAGTTGGCTACATACTGACAGCATCTGCAGGCGCGAGCATAAGTGCACTAATGGACGAAATTGTCAGTAGAAAAACTTATTTCTATTCAGAACATCTCCTATGACATTTCTGATCAGTTCAACCTCGTCTTCGGTGAGGTGATTCAGAAACTCTTCCGCAATATGGTTTTTCTCATCTTTAGTTCTTGCCTTAGCGTATGCACTCTTGAATAGGCTGAACCTTTCTATCAAGTCGCCTCTTATGCTAGATGTTCTTTCCACGGCTTAGAAGCGTAAATTTTACTTATCGACACTATAGGCAATACTTGTTAACAAATTTGATCGGATCAGCAAACTTTAGTTGAAGAGGCAGAGCCAAAACCTGCTCTGCCTTACTGGGCCATGGTGCATAAGGTACGTCTTGCAGATGTGGGGTTTGGCTTTCCTATACATGAATGGGATTAAAAGCAGTTGTATGTTCACTTTATAACAGACTTAAAGCCAGTTCGTGAGAGGCTTGGAATGACTACTTTTCCTTAAAGCCTATCTCTTTGCCTATCTTGGCAAGTTCAGCTAGAAGAGCTGATAGCTGTATGTCTGGGTGTGCACCGGAAACCAGCCTGTAATCGCATTCGGCCAAAACCGAAATGAGATCTGCGTTGGGAGCCTTCAACTTCTGAACCTGTTCATTTGCGAATTTCAAGAAATCTCTTTCCGACATTCCATAAACCCTTGTAAGCTCAATAAGTTTGGTTCTTGCCTCTTGGAACTTACCACTCAAAGCGAGTTTTATAATTTCTCCGACCTTGCCCTTCTCCGAAATGCCAACTGCCTGATTCACATTTGCTACATTTACATTGTCCATGCTTGCAGCTGCCTGCAGTACATTGATCGCATGTCTAAGATCACCTTCTGTAAATTCGTATATCAAAGATAATGCCTTGTCATCATACTTTACCTTCTCAGCCTTGCATATCTTTTCCAAATGTAAAACAGTGTCCTCCTCCCTTAGATTTGTAAACCTGAATATTATACACCTGCTCTGAATGGGTTGAATTATCTGTGACAGATAGTTGCAGATCAAAACGAACCTGGTTGTTTTGGCGGTATCTTCAACTATCCTTCTTAATGCTGTTTGGGCATCACCCGTCATTTCATCTGCTTCGTCAAGTATGATTATCTTGAATGGTATCTTTGCTGCCATACCTGAATATCTAGCAAACATCTTCACACGCTCACGAACCATATTTATTCCCCTTTCATCTGATGCATTCAATTCAAGCGTGTAATCCTTCCAGTAATTGCCTTGCAGTTCTCTTGCTATACACAACGCTACAGTAGTTTTGCCCACACCTGCTGGACCTGAAAAGAGTAGGTGAGGCAGCTCTTCAGGGCTCTTTATCAGGTTCTTTATGCCATCAACGATCGACTTTTGGTTCGCAACTTCGCTTAACTTTAGGGGCCTATACTTCTCTACCCACATTAAATGCGAAACTTCCATGATTAAGCATCATATATGCTAGTTTGGGCTGATTAATAATTTGCGATTAAGCTGCTGATACAAAAGAACAAAGATGTTAAATGCAGCCTTTAACTAACAATTAGCGATGAGTATCAGCGAACTTGCTCACGTATATTCTATTGGCTACATGATTGAGGAGGTCAAGGTGAGGTTCAAGAAAAACGTCAAAATCAATATCTTTCAGGTCTCTATTGATGCTCAAGAGAACGATACGCAAACGATTCACAGGTGGCTTGCGCAGGTATTTGAGGAGAACGATTTGGTGGAGATTCAGGAACAGGATATGAGTGTGGATCTCTTGCGCGCATTGAGCAGAGAACGAATAGCTGGAGCAGACCAGATTTCGGCATTAAGGCCAGACTTTTACGTTAGATTGCAAGACTACATCAAGGGCAAAGATGGTATGGAAAGAGAAAAATTGGCAATATCGATGCAGGATATGGTGCTTCTAAGATTGGGCAAGATAACTCACCTCGCGCGTTCAGCACCTCTAACCTCCGACTTGGAACAAAAATTAACCTATGACGAAAAAACATTATTCCAATTGATACATAAGGCATCGAAGGACTTCAAAGAATGTGTTCTTGGTGGTAAGCAATGACTGAGGTAACTGTAGCAAAACTGTCAGAGGAACTAGAGTTCTTCCTCAAGGGATTCAAGGATAAGGATGGTGTATACAAGTATAGAGAGAAGATAGGGCAGATGAAGGCCCGTAATCAAAAATCGATAGTCGTTTATCACCATGACCTAGCAGCCTACAGCCCAGATATAGAGAGAAAGTTGATGGAAGAGCCTGATACTGTGCTTAGAGCCTTTGGCGATGCTCTATATACAACCCTAAAGCTGGAACATTCAGATTATGCGGAAAAGATCAAGGAACAGGCAAGGGTAAGGATAGGAAATTATCCAGCTCAAAGAACGTTAAGAGATATCGATGCTGAACAAATTGGTAGGCTTGTCAGCGTCTCTGGCATGGTTGTTAGAGCATCAGAAGTAAAACCGCTTGCTGATCTGATAGCCTTCAAGTGTCCCCAAGGGCATACCCAGCATGTAGAGCAAAAAGAACTTGCCATCCACAAACCTGTCCGCTGCAATCAGTGCAACGATATTGTTGAACTTGATCTAACCAAGAGCAAGTTTATCGATTTCCAGATTGTTAGAATGCAGGAGCTTCCAGAAGATCTTCCACCAGGTCAGTTACCGCATTATTCCGATATTACGCTAACACATGATCTTGTTGATAATGCAAGACCAGGTGACAGGATAATTTTAACTGGCATTGTTAGAATAGAGCAAGATTATGAAAATCTGCGAACAAAGATGCGATTGTTCAGACTAAGACTGGAAGGCAACAACATAGAATTTTTGGGGGCCAGAACAGGCGATAAAGATGTTAGGAGTAGCGAAAGGTTTTTCATAACACAAGAGGATGAAGTTCAGATCAAACGCATAGCAAACAATACTGAGGCATACGACAAATTGATCACTTCACTTGCACCTCACATCTACGGGCATGATATACTCAAGGAATCAATCTTGCTTCAAATAATAGGTTCTTCTCAGCGAGAACTAGAAGATGGTACGAAGATCAGAGGTGATATCAATGTGCTTCTCGTAGGCGATCCAGGTACTGCTAAGAGTGAATTGCTGAAGTATGCTGCTAGGGTTGCTCCAAGGGGCCTCTACACGTCTGGCAGGGGTACGACTGCAGCCGGAATAACTGCTGCAGTAATAAGGGACAAGAGTGGCATAATGATGCTCGAAGCAGGTGCTGTGGTGCTTGGAGATCAGGGTCTTGTTTGCATTGACGAGTTCGACAAGATGAAGGCTGATGATAGGGGTGCTTTGCATGAAGTTATGGAGCAGCAGTCGTGCAGCGTTGCAAAGGGCGGTATTGTAGCAACTTTAAACGCAAGAACGTCAATACTTGCAGCATGCAACCCATTGCTTGGCAAGTATGATCGCTACAGAAACATAAATGAAAATGTTAACCTACCAATTCCATTGCTAACAAGGTTCGACCTTATTTTTGCCATAATAGATGAACCCCAAAAAGAAACAGATTCAAATGTTGCCAGACACATCCTTGGTATGCACAGAAGGGGAACCTATGCAGTTGCACCAATGCTTGACATTGATATGCTTGGCAAATACCTTACATATGCAAAGAGTTTTGTCCCAGCAATAAGCCAGGAGGCTGAAGACAAGATCTACGAGTACTACATGCAGATGAGAAATGTTGAATCAGAAGATATGATAACCGTAACTCCTAGGCAGTTGGAAGCATTGATTAGACTGGCCACTGCAAGGGCAAGACTACTGCTAAAAGACAGCGTCGATGTTAGCGATGCAGAAAGAGCGATCTATCTCTTCAACAACATGCTACACACTGTAGGTGTTGATGTTAGAACTGGCAAGGTTGACCTTGGAGTGTTGCACGGAATGCCGCAAAGTGAAAGAACCAAGATGCAGTTGTTCTTCGATCTCTTCAATGCGCTATCTGGGATAGAGAAGAACCCGGTTGAAGAGAAAGCACTGATAAGTGAGCTTGTAAAGAGCGGAAAGTTCACAGATGAAGAGGCAAAGGTATTCATAAGTAAAGCAAATAGAAATGGAACGATTTATGAAGTGAAGAGTGGTTTCTACAAGCGACCATGATACATGTTATCGATATAAATATTCCAGAGCAGCTAAAGGCTCTGCTAGACGATCTAGGTTACAAGACCCTTTATCCACCACAAGAAGAAGCGATAAAGCAAGGTCTGCTTGATGGTAATAACCTGCTTATAACAACACCAACTGCAAGCGGGAAGACGCTTATCGCATTGATGGCATCAGCAAAAACGGTGCTCGAGAAAAATGCAAGTGTGATTTACCTAACTCCGCTACGGGCATTGGCAAGTGAGAAGTATGATGAGTTCAAGGCATTGGTGAAGATGAAGAAGCAAGATGGTAGCGGTGTCAGGGTTATGATATCAACAGGTGATTATGATTCTGCTAGTGATGAGCTCAAGCATGGCGATGTTGTCATTTTAACGAATGAGAAGATGGATTCAGTCATGAGGCATGGAGCAGAGTGGATGAAAGATGTAGGACTGTTCGTCGCGGATGAGGTGCATCTGCTCGGTGATAAGGAAAGGGGTCCAACGCTTGAAATGATGCTTACAAAGATAAGAATGATGCGAAATAATGCTCAATTATTAGCATTAAGTGCTACGGTAACCAACGCAGATGATATCGCATCATGGCTTGATTGCAATTTAATCAGCATGAACTGGAGGCCAACAGAACTTATCGAAGGAGTTTATGATTATGGTTCTATAAAGCTGCAGGACGGCAATACTATAAGCATAAAGAGTACTAACCGGGGCGCACCGATCGATCTGGCAATTGATTCAATTGCACATGGTGGACAAGCGCTCATATTTGCAGAGACCAGGAGAAGGGCCGTATTTTTGGCTGCAAAGGCTGCTGAACTTGTAAAAACATTTTTGAGTGGTGAAGAGAAAAAAATTGCAGCGGAGAAGGCAAGGCATATAATCGAGAGAGGTGACGATACCGAACTCTCACAAAAACTCGCAAGCTTAATTGGCAATGGTGTCGCTTTTCATCATGCGGGTTTGAACCCATCAAGTAGGAAGATTGTTGAAGATGCATTCAAGAATGGAACGATCAAAGTTCTTACCGCAACACCAACACTTGCAGCTGGTGTCAATTTGCCAGCAAGGAGAGTTGTGATCAGTAGCCTTACGAGGTATGATTATGAATACGGTGCAAGTATTCCCATCAGTGTTTTAGAATATAAGCAACTTTGTGGTCGTGCAGGTCGCCCAAAGTACGACACATATGGAGAGGCAATAATAGTTGCGCCAGAGTCAAACGCAGAAGAAGTATTCGAGCGATATGTACATGGCTGGCCAGAACCGATACGAACAAAACTTGGTGATGACAGAGCAATCAGAGTTCACCTGCTAAGCACGATAGCAACGCTACGAGGAATAAAGAGAGAGGAGATCAACAGTCTGTTTTCCAGCACATTACTTGCAAAACAGTACAAGGCATCAACAATTCGCTCCAAAGTTGAGTCAGCTCTTGATTACCTTTCGCTGGAGGACATGGTAAAGAGCAAAGGTGAAAGGTTCATTGCAAGTATTTTTGGAAAGAGGATATCACTGCTTTACATTGATCCCTCAACCGCAGTTGAGTTCAAGAGGGGTGTAGTTGGAGCTGAGAAGGGCAAGAAACACACACTTGGATTTCTGCACATAATAACTGACTGTACAGACTTTTACCCAAAGCTGCAGTTGAGGAACAAGGATCTTGATGAAGTTATAATGCTAATAGAGGAGTACAAGGACGAGTTACTGTTTGACCTTAACGAGTATGATTGCTCGAGAAGTTTGTTAGCACTTCACTCTTGGGTTGAGGAATCAAGTGAAAGAAAGATTCTAGAAAAGATAGGCGTTGAGCCTGGAGATATGTACAGAATTGTGCAAACAAGTGACTGGCTGCTTTATTCGCTTTATGAAATCGCAAAGTTATTCAAAAGAGTGGATCTTCTGCGAGAGATATACATGTTAAGAAGAAGGGTTAGATACGGAATCAAGGAGGAATTGATCCCATTGATTTCGCTAGAAGATGTTGGAAGGGTAAGGGCAAGAGCTTTGCATGATGCTGGATTCAAGGACATAAAGAGCCTTGCAACTGCTTCAGTTGAAAGAATTGCAAAGGTGCCAAAGATAGGAGCTACACTTGCAAATAGATTGAAGGAACAGATCAAGAAGATGCAGCGATGAGTTTTCTTTTTATTCCTA
The DNA here is from genome assembly GCA_046759465.1 of Nitrososphaerales archaeon. Classification (GTDB taxonomy): domain Archaea; phylum Thermoproteota; class Nitrososphaeria; order Nitrososphaerales; family UBA213; genus JBHICH01. Next base: position 11,670 of record JBHICH010000013.1, on the reverse strand, counting down.
TTGTTTCTGCGATTGCATTTTTCCTAGTTTACTTCGTCAGCCCTCCACTAATCGGATATCTGAAAAATCATGGGATGACAGTTAAGGACGTCTTTAAACGTGACAAAGATCAAGTGCCACGACCTGGTGGGATCGCTATAATTATAGCCATAGTTGCTGCGGAACTTACACTCTTCTTTGCAACAATGAATCACGCTATTCTCGCGATATTGTCCACGACTATAATTGCCTTCTTCATAGGACTCGTTGACGACAAAAGGACTATGCCAGGTTTCTTTAAACCTGGGATGCTTGTAGCTGCTGCACTACCAATCGTATTGCTTGGTACCTATGATTTCTATCTTGATTTTCCTTTGTTCGGTTCTGCAAAGATACCTTTGCTCTACATAGCTTTGATCTTCATTGGAATTTCAGTGACTGGTAACACAATAAACTCAATAGATGTTCTAAATGGCGCTTCCAGTGGGTTTGTTGCCATAGCAAGTGTTCCGTTGATAATAACGCTATTTTTGCAAAATAAGATAGATATTGCTGTAGCCGCACTTCCGTTGCTTTTAACTGCACTGGCATTTTACAGGTACCATAAATATCCAAGCAGAATCTTCCCTGGAGACTCGGGCACAGTTGCGTGGGGAGCAATGTATGGTGCTATAGCAATTGTGGGCGGGGTAGAGCTTGTAGGTGTAGTAGCTTTACTTCCAGCAATAATGAATTCATTCTTGTATCTTGTAAATGTTAAGAGAGTTGCAACCGAGCACAGGAAGGTCCAGAGGGCTGCGATGCTAAGTGATGATCATGATCTTATTGTGGCTTCAAAAGAGAAGGGTGTTCCCCCAACACTTGTTAGATTGATACTTGCCAATGGACCAATGCATGAGAGAGATATAGCAAAAAGTATCTTCAAACTGGCAGGTTTCTCTGCAGGACTAGCGATCCTGACGGCAATACTGGTGGGGATCAGACTATGAGAATTGCACCAATAGTAGGATTCTTGGTTGTTATGTGGGCATTAATCGTGTTAGGTTCCTTTATCCTGCTCAAACTTGTTTCTCCGATCGAGTTGCCACAGGGTAGTTTTGCCAGTTCTGCATTGAAGGCAGCGATAGCATTTGCACTGGTTATAGCATGGATAGAAATTCTGGTTCAGATCAAAAACGTGTACATACGAAGAAAGTTTGTATAAGTTTATCTAGACTCTTCCCATTTCATTCTCTTTTTATCGTAGGTCTTTCTGTCGTAAAAAAACTTTGCAGGCACGCCCAAAACTACAGTATCTGCAGGGACATCTTTTGTTACGACAGATCCCATGGCAACCACACTATTCCTTCCAATGCGCACTCCAGCCCTTACAATTGCACCAGCACCAATAACAGCATTATCTTCCACAATAACACCGGCAAGTTTCTTACTAGGAGGATAGGGATCGTTTGTCAAACATGAGTATGGGCCTATGAATACATTTTTGCCTATTTTGCTCAGTGGAGGTACGTATACCATGCCTTCTATTCTTGTGTTATTGCCAATGGTTACCTTGTAATCGATATGTGAGAGAGAACCTATCATCACATTGTCTCCAATCTTTGTACTGTCACCAACGTATGCATAGTGCCATATCTTCACATTCTTGCCTTTCTTCACGTTTCTGCCAACAAAGTTTGTGATTTTCATCTGATCACTCAAGATGCCATGGTTTTCCATCATTGATTATTTTGCTTGGAAGTTTATCCTTCCACTGATTGAGAAACCTAATATCTTCATCTTTGTTTCTCAACTCATCTGGAAGCATTATTGGAATTTCATCGATTATTGGATAGAATCTAGAACACTTTGCACAGAAAAAAGCACCGTCTATTATTGTATCACCTTCTGTTTTCATCTCATAAATTTCCAAAGGATAGTTCTTGTCTATGGGACAAGCAAGTATATCAAGCGTTTTTTTATTCATTTTAGATCAAGATATATCGGTGAACCGGTTTTGCTTGAAAGTAAAGCTGCTTCTGCAACCCTAGTGGTATTAAGAGCATCATCCGCGCTAACCAATGGTTTTGCATTTCCGTCAATTGAATCAAGAAAGTTTTTTAATTCAAGTGTTAATGGCTCCTTCTGCTCTCTTCTTGGGATTATCGTATTTCTACCATCGTCGATCCTGATCTCTTGAGTTATAAAATCTCCTGTTATTATCGCGTCTGTGCAGACGGTGATAAATTGTCTAACTCTTTTAGGCGTTATCCAGTTCGATGCAATAAAGGCGATCTTCTGATTTTTGAATCCTAAAACTATCGCGGCGAAGTCCTCATGTGCACCGCTTATACTGCCAGCCCTGGCGAATACAATATTGGGTTTGTCATTAAAAAGATACATTGCGGTGTCGATATCATGCACAGATGTATCGTATATTATTCCAATATCCTGAACATTCAACGGGATCCTGTTCTCCCTATGGAACTCCAGCATAAGAAGATCTCCGTACTTCTTGTCTGCAATGAGGCTCTTGACATCATTAACTGCAGGGTTAAAGCGCTCAATATAGCCTGAAGTTAGAAGAACATTATGTCTCCTAGCTATTGTTGCCATCTGCTCACCTTCAAGTGAAGATGACGCCATCGGTTTTTCAACAAAGATATTCACGCCCTTTTCCATGATCTGCTTTGCAATTGTGAAATGTGTAGATGTCGGTGTGCTAACGACAATGCCATCAAGTTTTTCATTCTTTAGCAACTCATCTACAGACGAATAAGAGTTAACACCATACTTGCTTGCAAATGTTTTTGCTCTTTCTGTATCAATATCACAAATTGCCTTTAACGCATTAAGTTCGGATAAAGCCCTAGCATGATTCTTGCCCCATCCTCCGACTCCGACAACTGCTACGCTAACCATATCTCCTCTTACTCTAATTAACACAATTGGATGATTTTTAACTATACTTCCCAGACCGGCGTTAACCATTCCATATACTGTTTAACTTCAGCTCTTACCGTTTTCGAATACATCTCTCTCATGCTCCTCGTTATCTTTCCTTCACTACCATCCCCTATCCTGCGACCATCAACACTTATGACAGGAGTTACTTCAGCTGCTGTCCCTGTAAGAAAGATTTCATCACTTATGTAGAGTTCGGTTCTTGGTATCGCTCGCTCAGCAAGCTCATAGCCCATGTCTTTTGCAATCGTTATCGCAGTATCCCTTGTTATTCCCTCCAGAACTGAAGAAGAAACTGGGGGAGTAGAGATCTTTCCATCTCTTACAATGAAGACATTCTCTCCAGGTGCCTCGCTGACCATTCCATCCTTGTCAAGCATTATTGCTTCATCATAACCGTTCCTCTTGCACTCCTGCGTTGCAAGAACAGAGTTAAGATAGTTTCCTCCAGCTTTTGCTAATGGAGGCGTTGAAAGATCGTTGATCCTTCTCCATGAAGATATACAAACTCTTATTCCTTTAGAGTTAAGATACTGGTCAAATGTAAAGGCAAGTATTGCTGCATGTGTAGGGGACTTTTCTGTAACAGCTAGATCGATTCCATGAAAGCCCACAAATACTAAAGGTCTTATATAGCACGAGCTCTTTATTTGGTTCTTTCTTATGAGTTCTACCGTAGCATCGACAAGTTCATTGGAGCTGTACTTTATTCCTATGGAATAGACAGCAGCAGACTTTTGTAGCCTCTTCATATGATCTGCGAGCCTGAAAACGTAAGTATTGTTCTTCGCTGTATAGGCTCTAATTCCTTCTATAACGCTTGTGCCATAATGTATCGCATGGGTCATTACTGGCACGTTGGCCTCATTCCATTTAACTATCTGGCCGTCGAACCAGACATAGTCATACTCTTTAAACTCCATGCTTCTTTCAACGAATCACCTTATCGCGTATAAAAAGGTTCAAGGGAGTATCTCAACAATTAGTGTAAGGATTAAATAATCAATTTTTTTGTAGATGGATTATGTCTAGTGAGCAAGCTGAGGATGTTGAGGCAAAAGCTTTTACTGAATTAGAAGACAAATATTCTGAAGAGTGGAGGAACCAGGCATATAACCTTGTGTTGGATGCAACAGGGAAGTACATTGAAAGAAATAATCTAAGAAGTTCTGATTTTCCTAACACAGCATCTTCGGCATTTTACATTTTGGCTTTGGCTGTTGCAAAAAAGAAGTTGGCTTTCAAACCAGACGAAGGAGAAAAGTATCTTATGGGTCAATTGAAGAGAATACGTGATGGGGGTTATGATGTTCTTATTCAAATATTCCAGGAGATAATGAATCCCCATTTGCTCCAATAGTGCTCACAAAAGAATGGGGGCGGCAGGATTTGAACCCGCGACCTCCAGCGCCCGAGGCTGGCAGTCTAACCATACTGACATACGCCCCCGTGACTTGTGATTGATCGGTTCTAGTAAAAAGTTAATCCCTTGATGTTTGTGTAATTGAAAGTCCTGTACGCGAAGATTGCGAGCTTGGAGAAGAGAAATGGTTGCAAATCTTTGGATGTTAAATTCTAGTAACTAACCATAAGATTCATACTTTATGTCAAATGTTTTGTCGGGTCTCTTCTTTCTCTCTTCCACAAATCCCAAAGGAGTTAGATGTTGCATCGAGCCATCAACGGTTCCCTGCCAGCCACAAACATAGAACATTGTATTTTCTGGTTTTATCTTTTCGCCAGCAAGTTCCTCAAGCGGTGATTTTCCGGTAGCTGGATCTGGTCTTATGAATGTCTCTACTCTCCCGCTGTGTCCTCCCCATGACCTGTTGAGAGGCTCATCTGGCCTGCTTATGCTTGCCCTGTACCTGAAGTTCCAGTGATCTTGACCTTTGTCAATGCTCTCTTCTTCTAGTTCAGTTAGCAATTCCCTGTAACCGAGCTCATCAACGTAGCTTGCACCATGCAGCACAATGATCTCTCTTTTGTCGCCTCTGGCTTTAAGGTGAAGCGAAAAGCTCACAAATGGAGCAAGTCCAGTGCCTCCTCCAACCATTACTATTCGCCTTGTATCTTGCGATCCATCCGGCCTCTTCTCCAAAATTCCGAAGGGTCCAGTAGGTTTCAGCCAGAAGGCTTCATCGCCCTCCTTCTTTTCGAAAAGTTCGGTCGTTACCCTACCAGGAAGAGGTTTTCTGACCCACCTTATGTAAAGCTCGAAATACTTCTTCTGCTCTGGAGGAGAGGCGATAGAATAAGCTCTTCGAACCATCTTTCCCCCCTCGCTTTTGACAGGGAGACCCAACGTTACGAACTGACCAGCCTTAAAGTCTGGAATGGTGCCATTACGTGGTTTGATCCTGAAGATAGCCAAGTCATCCTTAAGCACTCTGATATATGAGATAATTCCTTTATTGTCAACAACCAAAGCTGACCAAACCTTTACTTTCAAACCATATTATAAATATATTTGTGGCATTTCTGAAAATTTAAAACTCACCTTTGCATATTTTTGTAATAATAGCTACAACTGAAACAAACATTATTAAGCATTTTAATGCGGCTTAAGGTTGGATCGGATAACGGGCCGGAGATCGGTAACTATTTTACGTTGTCGATCGCCCAATCGTCTAGCCTGGTAGGATGTTCCCTTGGCATGGGAGAGGTCGTGGGTTCGAATCCCACCCGGTCCATCAATTTAGCGGTTTTTAAATAGGATTTTTTAGAATGGTGTGTATGGAAGAATATGATGATCCCTTGACAATAGGACCTTTTTCATCTCAGTAGCATTAATGATAACGGTTCTTTCCACCAAATCCGTCGCTACCGTAGAGATGCTGCAGACTCTTCACTTCTAATCCCGTTATTCTAGGACTATCGAGATTAGGAATCCTAACAACATAGAACATAACTGAGTCCAAGCTATCGGAATGACCGATCCCTAATGCGTGACCAATTCCATGAATCAGATTGTAATTCGAAAACTTAAACTCAATTTCTTTATCCATGCACGACAAAAAAACAATTACATACATCATCTTCACATTCCCTTCTAGATCCGTAATCGGATATACAAGATCTCCAACAGCTAATCCTTCACCCAGTTTGCAGTAATAGCCATCATTATCACGAGCAAATATAACAACTATGTCCTTGTTCAGCTTCCCTTCTTCATCAACAGCAACCCCATCATCATTAAGTTCAAAATTCCAATAGTCAGGATGAATATTCTCCTTCATTATTTTCGACCACGAGTCAAATGCACCAAGCACCATTGCCAAATACTGGCTTTTAGTCGAACTATCTAGTGAGTGCAACACCGTCATATCAACACCATACACTACAGGATCTCTATCTTGTGTAAAGCCTTCCAATTCTATAGTACCGTCTACAGTAGAATAAATATCAGCACTTGCAGGAATGATAACAGCCGGAGCTAGGTGAGTAACTGTATGTGCAGACAGCGAAACGATTACTATGACTGAGACGCTAGCAAGGATATGTTTTCTCGTAGCACATCACAGTTTACTTTGTTTTGTCTTACTGCAAGTCACTACTTCATTAAAGAAGAACTCTCGTATCTTGTTCCCGAATCCCTTATTAGCAAAATAATCTTCTTCCATTAGATCGATTTCGGACTTCTGCCATATGTTCTTCGCTTCAGACCTCAATTCATCAAAACAGCTCATATAGATCAGTGTCAGTTCTATGTGTCCATGAGGTGGTTTCCATTTAGGCACTTCGATGGTATATCCATCGACACCTACTCGGACTATCAATTTAGCTGGTTCTCCTGTATTTGCTGCTGCAATTATTATATAACCAGTATATGGATGGCCTACATACTTGCCATTCTTCTCTATAGTTACAATCTCATACCACTTTATTTCCTTGAAGGCATAGTCGCTCAGTAGGAATCTATCAGCAATGCCAGCAGACAGTGTCAATCTCACTTGTTTGATAGGTTGAAGCATATCATTGCGGAGTATAATCCTCTTTTCCAATGAGTTGTAGTCATTTTGTCTTATCTCTACATCAAGATATTTAGTTATTGGTTGAGCGTTGGCATTTATCAAAGCGTTTGGCATCATCAATAAGCTCCCAACTGCAATGGCGATTATTATTGCTGCAAACCGATTAGACGATACCATTCTTTGAATTCATAGTATTGGAAGACCTAATTTTCATGAGCGAGTATCACATGGATACATACACTAGATTTTATTCCGGTACTCTTGCTTCTGAATTGAAACTAGTAATCTGAATTAGTCCTGTAAGATGTCAAAAATTTAGTTAGGGAGTATTACATCAGCTTCAGTTTCAAGTATTATCGCTGAGTGCTTGAAATATAGGTTTTAAGATACATAATACTAATATAGGTTACAAGTATAGATCGTGGGTGCGCGATCACGGATTAAGAAGGCTTATTCGCATTAGAGGGAAGTTTCTGCTTTTGGCTGGAGCTCTTTTAGTACTGGTGACATCAGCTTTATCTGTACCACTCCAGATCATTCCGGACGCCTCAGCTCAATCGCCCGTTGTAGCGAATACGACGATACCCCCTGAGGGATTAGAACCTCGGATTCCAATTTATAGTGGCGGTACCTCTGTTGCAATCTACCAGAACTACATCCCATGGTTCTTTAACGAGGAGAAAAATGAAAAGGCCCTTGAGGCACTTGGGCTTCTCCGAGGGCCCGATTACGCGGTGAGGCCGATGTCGGCCCTACAGACTGGGATCCCATCTGAAACCCAAGTCATAATAATTCCCTCTGCCAGTAGAGGTGATCTTTTGAGTATGATCTCAGATCAAATAGATCCTGCTGCCCAAGCCAATCTAGACAGCTTTGTTAGAGGTGGCGGAGTCCTAGTCGCTCACCTAGGAGACAATCCGAGTGGAGCGTACAGAGTGCCAGGTCTGTTGGGCACAGCCGACGACGCTACCAATTGCAGCGGCATTACCATCGTTGATGCAGCACACCCCTTGGTGATTGGGCCCGACCGCCTGCCCGGGACTTCCGACGATCTCGATAACGACAAGATAGATGCACAGAAGCAGCCGGTACCTTCAGCAGCTGGCAACCCGTTCCCTCCTGGAGGAACCTTCTGTTCTGATAACCATGGTTCACTTGCTGGAATTCTCCCCGCTGATGCTGTGGTGGTGCTAAGAGAAGAGGGCGGCTTGGAGAGGCCGGTGTGGGCCGAGTACAGCCTTGGAAGTGGGCATGTCATAGTTACTACACTTACACTTGAGTTCATTAGACACCAGTTTCAGACGTTAGTCAATGAGATGGATGTTGCGTTAGGGTTGGTCGGGGCTGTAGAGGAAGCTGTTAGAGTAGGAGAATCTGGATGCAGAGAATTCAACTTTGTAAATGATGAAACAATAGCACAGATGGGATCCAACATTGACTGGAGAAGATGTGGAATAATTGATAACGAGCCGCCAGATATAATACGAGCCTACGTTACACCAACAGATAACGTATGTGTTGAGACACTTGATAACATACGAACTGCTACTGTCAGTTACAACGGAGCTGAAATTCCGAGATGGGCAGGACAGAACAACGGAACCTTCTGCACAACTGGGCCGGTGCCAGCTATAATAAAGGTCGTTGCTACAGATGTTGCTGGTAACGAGAGCGAAATGGTTGCGATCAACACAACAGAGATACCCAGAGCACAGGAGGTTACACCCAGAACAGAAGAGGTTACATCCAGAACAGAGCAGGGCTTCTCTGCCGTTGTATCGAAGAAGCTGAATCCTCATCACGGCGTTGAAGGTATAGTTCTAAGCAGTGATGATGTATTGAAGCAGGTAAGGCTTGCTCGATCGCCAGATTTTAGCAACGAAGGAATACTGCACCTTAGCGAGAACGCGATAAAAGAGCTGAGCGGAGAGCATACAGTTGTTGTGAACTACAAAGGACGGTACGTTGACAGGGAAGGACAGATTTACGTGTTCGCTGCAAACGGGGGACTGTTAGCTACCTTTGATGTCAAGGTAGACAGTGAAGATATAAGGCTTTCACTTCATCAAGAAAAGCCAAGGCACGGTACCTACGATCTAGTGTTGAAGGACCCTATTGCATTCGATAGCCTGACTAGCAATGCTTGGCAGAAGGCAGAGTTGGAAAGGATTTTTGCTAGAAATGCGGATCTTACTACAACACAACAGCGCATACTGAATATGGTTTTAATGAGAGTGACTACAGGTTCAACTGATAATGGATTTGCTGTCATAGATGAAGAACAAGGCTTTACTATAGGAATTGAAAGTGAGCTTAACCCTCATCACGGAGTGGAAGGGATAACGCTTGAGACTAATAGTCCGGTAAAGCAGATAAAATTGGTATCTTCAGACTTTAGTCAAAGAGAGCTTTACATAAGCGAGAAGGAAATACAACTTCTTGATGGTAAGAAAACTATTGAGCTCATTTACAAGGGTGGGTATGGAGAAGAACGCTACGGACAGATACATGTATTTGCTGTAAATATGGGCAAGATAGCAACATTCGATGTTGTCATAAAGGATGACATAAAACTGAACCTACGTCAAGACGGTCTTTAGTTTGAATTATATCGTATAGTTATTTATACATAGTAACTATAGCTAAATAATCGCTCTTCATCTTTTTTTATAGTCACTGTAATTTGCTGGCCTGCTACTGGTACGCCACACTCACCGTCATTGTATTTACTCCTATTCTTGATAATTCACCTTTAGCCTCTGTATATCTGGATCTGATATATCAGTATCCTTACTAAACCAATTAACCATTATCGTCTCAAAGACATGCAGGTCTTCTGGGATATCTGCCAAGCCTAATGCATGCCCAATCTCATGCTTGGCTATCTGCATAAACTTCCAGGCTGGAGAAATGGGCTTAAGGTAGATCTCTACGCTTCTTATGTATTTACCAACTTCATGCTTGTAGAGAGCGCATCCAAATTCTTCACCTCCACAATAGTATTTTGTACCTGGTAGTATCCAGACATGTATGTCACTTGGACGTTCTTCTTTGTATTCAAAGTCTAATTTACTAAATTTCTGTTCCCAGGAGCCGAATGCCCACATAACCCTATACTTGTATTGCGTGCATTCAACGGAGGGTGTGCAGTCAACAGAGTACGATATGTTAAGGTTAGGCCATATCATACAATCTTCAGAGATCTGAGCATGTATGCATAACGTCATGCTGAGTGTGGCTAGAAATTCGATCAAGTCTTATCATCCTCGAAAACTATTGTTGCTCCTAATACTCCAAAGTATTGCTATCGTCATTAACGATACCATATCATAGTTATAGAATAATCTTTGGAGTACACTGTACACTTACTTACTTTGTATGCTACATCCAGAGTTTGATAGACGGGGGGTACGCTATCTAGGCAAGGAGCACCAAAATCTGGGTTACGAGCCTTTATCGTCACTGATACAAGCCGGTCCATCACTTTAGCGGCTCAGATAGAACTGATGATGTACGTTGTCAAGCAGTTCGCAAGGGCCTGTTGAATAATGGAACCTGATTCGTTTGCAAGAGTATTCGAGCAGAATTAGCCAAATGAGATTGGATCCAAGCGATCATCAAGAATTTGTGTCACATAACTATATTACAAATAAATTTTAGCAATATTGGCATGTAAAATTTCATGAAAAGGAGGTCAAGGCTGGAAATATATATGGATGTATTGGTGGCGCTACTCGATGGCCCGAAAAACCCAACCAAACTTATGTACGCAACAAACCTATCATGGGTACCTGTTCAGGAATGTTTGAATGTTCTAATCAACAGGGGCCTAGTTCAGGAGTCACGACGCAGCTACCGCAGAAGGATCTACACACTTACACAGACTGGTAGCGAAATGATAGGTAGATATAAAGACTTTCTGAAAGAACTTGCCCAAACTTCATGAGCATTTTATCGTTATCTTGTTATGTCATTTCATCAAAAAATGCCATCACGGTTTATTAGTCGAATAATTCAAGTCGAGTTGTTAAGTTACGTTTAGTGGTGCTCAAGAAGTCGTATAAGATGTTTTTCAGCAATAATGTCATTGCAAGACTGGGCAAGACGAATCTGATTCCATAGGAAGATACACATATTACATTCACTCTCCACTTTAGCATCTACCAAAGAAAGCTTGCCTTCAGATGATCCAGATCTTTTCAGTAATTGACCCAGGATCTCGGAGTCGTCCTTGTTCATGCTATCCATATGATATCTGTGGTACTAAAACCTGATGCAGCCTAGACAAATATTTCAGGTAGGCGAATCATGATTTTTGTTTTCCATATGAAGAGAAAAAAGCAGCAATACTTGATAACTAGATAACTAAAAGAATTTACTACTGTCAGAGCAAAACTAGACATATTAAAATGACATACTAAATTATATGATTACGGCCTATCCTCGACCGGCTATAACTTTAATCCTTAAGTTCTTGTTTGAGAGACTCTATCTTACGCCTGAATTCTTCGAGTTCTCTTCTGAGAGGGGGTATCTGACTATATACTTTAATGTCCACGCATTACGAAAGAGTGCTAATCCTATAATCTAACGAGTCAATTTTATTTGGTGACACATCTAATCTGAACTACCTAGGAGTTGGGATTGTTATTTTCTTCAGCCTACGTGCCTTACCTCCAAAAAAGGGTGTGAGCGGTTTAATAAACAGTGGGAAGCAACATCAAGCTTAAACTAAAAATGGCATAGTTTGATTAGGCAGAGTTCAAACTAGAAC
>JBHICH010000012.1:0-38803 GCA_046759465.1 Nitrososphaerales archaeon | reverse complement strand
AAGGTATTCACTATAAGCTCACAACAACCAATTCCAGTGCAGTTTTCTTTTGAGTTACTGGAAACTAGAATATCTGAAACACCGCCAGTGCCTCCAGAAGCAACGTTGCAACTACCAGAACCACCACTTAGCAAACAATCAACATCAGGAACATTCAATATAGATCTATACTGGGAACCAGTTACTATAGAACCAGGCAAAACTACAACTATTGCCATTGTGGTCTTTGATCAGCAAAAGAGACCCGTTACGAACATTCAATACGATCTGCTGATTACCGATTCTGAAGGCAATGTCATAAAAAAGATCGATGCGTTTACTGCCAGTGAAGGTCAGGGAACACATCAAGTAAGCTTTGAGTCAGCTGGAAAAACCACAGTAACGGTAACTGTACTTGGAACCTTAACAACTGGTCTGCCAGGAAAGCTCATCGAAAAAGCAGATTTTACTCTAATTGTAGTTCCAGAGTTTCCAGTAAGCATAACGCTAGTTATGGCAGCGATAGTTGCAATGATGGTTGCAATTACAAGGTTCAAGAAGATAAGCGTAAGAGCAAAGCTGTAAACAACTCGATTTTCGTTCAGCTTAAATAGCATATTGCTAGGTGTGATTCTATGGCCGTAAGGGGTTCCGCTGTAAAGATAATAGGAATTGCAGGGGGCATTGGTGCTGCTGTAATAATCGGCATAATAGTTTACGGCGAGCTATCTAGACCAGCAGGAGAAGGCATCCTGCAGCAGCCAACTGAGCAGTGGGCGGTCGGTAACTCCTTGGAACCAAACACAACCTTCAAGTACAAACTCTCTCATGCAGATAACAACTACCAAGAACTTATTGTGACATTTAATTTTGAAAAGCATGAAGTTAATGGGTGGCATGTTTTCCTAGAGGTCGAGGACACCTCTAAACCTACAGAGGTCACAGAAGATTTACTGATGTCGAGTTCTCTGATACCCACAGCTCCAATATCTGTAGACTTGCAACCATACATGAAAATGATACAGGGTTCTATATTATGGATCACTGATTATGCAGTTGAACCCAAGTTTCTTGCAGGAGGTGCCAGTTGGGGAACCATAACTCATGGCCTGCAAACGCAACAGTTGAGGATCACATCAATAGAAAGCATTTCAACAGAAGCTGGAAGTTTCGATTCGTACGTTTTGAGTTACAGCATACAAGATAAGGAAAGCAGGTTGTGGATAGTTGCAGATCAACCATTACCAGTAAAAGGAGAGGTATATGGTGCTGATGGAAACTTGCAATTCAAGTTCGAGTCGATACAAAGTTAGTTTGTTTTTATTCCATAACATTCTACCATAAGCCAATCAACGAATTTTTTGATTTTGTCATCAAGTCTGCACCACAAATTTATCAAACCCGGTAGTACGTCCATCCTTCCTTCTTGTAAGAAGATCTTCAACCCTTCCTTGCCTTCATACATGTATGCATCTTCTGTGTCCACCTTGCCAAGCAACTCTCTTGCCTTTTCCTTTATAGTGTCTCTAGGTATCGAGAATCTTTTTCGATGCTTGTCAACAAGAATCCCAATATTCTCCATACCATACGATTCTACATCATTCATCTTTTTTGCATCAGGAAAGTGCAACTGTAACAATACTCCATATTTCGAACCAACCATGTTGGCGATCTCATTTAATTCTTTATAGACCTGTTGTGGATTCTTTGCTACTATACTTTGCATACCACTTCTTTTGTCTTCGAGTTGAATCCTTAGCTCATCAAGCAGTGAAGTGAAACTCAACAACGTTTTGTCGCTGATAACAATATAATAACCGTACAATCTCCAACTTTTTAAGCAAGAATATGCATGATGTTTTGTGTTCGCTGCTGACTTTGAATCTGAGAGGGCAACAAGTACCGATGATTACAAGATAACATGCATGCAATTCATCGTGGAGATAAGTTCAGCTTACAAGGATTGGGTTGACAGATACAACTTGCCTGAAGAAGAGAGGAACTTCAGGAAAGGTGCAATAGACCAAGTTGTCGATACTAATAATGAATGGATCGGTAAGTTTGGAGATAGTACAAGGAAGATAGATATCATCAAGGATGACGCCGTAAACAAGATGGCTGAGTTCACCGCTGGCTATCCATTCGACTTCAGAATCATTGTAGAGAACCAATTTAGATATGCGTACCATCCTGCAGGGCAGATAAAACTCAATGTTAAAGCTAAGCCAAGAGAAAATAGACAGGTGAAGATATCGAATTATAGCAAGACACAATTTGCACAGATTCTTGCATCCGGTAACGCGTCTGTCAATGAGAATAAAATAAATTTTCAGACAAAAGATGTACTGGATGATTTCATAATTTTGGATGCAAGTACTTGCAAACCATCAGACATTATATCAATTACAATTACGGTAGAGGAGTTTTCAGATAACCTTGGAGTTGAAAAGCGTGGTCTTACAACATTGATTCGTATAAAGTGAGTATTAATCAGTTTCCGGTATTATCTCAACAATTATCCTTTCCATAGATGCACGTGCATCAATATACTTTAATGATGATACCTTTCTGTGTAGTTCTTCATCCTTTACTATACTTGCCTTACCTCTCACATTCTTTCCATCTACTTCGATTGAAACAGAGGGATTCTTCAAAATATTTTTTAGCCAATCTCCTTCAGGATTTGTTCTCGATGCATAGAACTTGCCATTGTAAAACACAATCCGAAGATGCACAGCATGCTCTCTTCCAGTCTTTCTCCCTATAGTTGTTAGATTAGCTATGAACGATTTTTCTTTTACGCTTAATTTCAAAGCAACAAGTTTAGTATCCGCAGCATTTCAAATAAAATGTTTCCATATAAAAATAATGCAGGGGGTGGGATTTGAACCCACGAATGCCTAAGCAAACAGATCTTGAGTCTGAACATCTATTCTGTCCCCTCTTGTCGCCCAAATGAAGGCTTTGACCTGGCTTGGGTACCCCTGCAATGCACAGATAAAAATTTTCAATATATAATTCGTTCTTATTCTATTGTTTTGGCAACTTCGTCTAAATGCTTGCCAGCACCTAGAGCTTCAACGATCTTCTTTATTCTACCATCAATTCCAATCACAAAGGTTATCCTCTTGTTCATCAAGCCCATCATACCTAAAGCACCATATGCTTTGGCAACCTGCTTACCTTTATCACTCAATAATGGAAATGGAACGTAATGCTGCTTGGCAAACTTTTGATGCGATTCAATATTATCAGGACTTATCCCAAAAACCTCAAAACCGTGTTGCTTTAACTGTTCATACATATCTCTGAAGCCACACGTTTCCCTTGTGCAACCCGGTGTGTTGTCCTTGATGTAAAAGTAAATCACTGTGTTCTTCTTACCTAAAAAGTCTTGTAGTTTAACAACTCTCCCATCATGCGACTCTAACGAGAAGTTAGGGGCAGTTTCTCCTTTTTTAACCACAAATGTACTTTTAATTATAATCATATAATTATTGTGCCACAACTATGCATGCATAGTAACTTTTATTACGCAGACTAAATATATCGCAGCTATGAACATTGGGCAGCTAAAAAGTGGCATGAGCGGTGTAACTGTGGAGGCTTCTGTAGTCAGTATATCAGAACCAAGAACAGTGAATCTGAGAGATGGTGGCAGTGCCAAAGTTGCAGACTGTCTCATCCAAGACGATAGTGGCCAGATGAAGCTTTCACTCTGGGAGGATCAGATTGCAATGGTGAAAGCAGGTTCAAAGATCGCAGTTGAAAATGGTTATACCAGAAGCTTTAGGGGCGAAAACGTTCTTAATGTAGGAAGATATGGTAAACTAAACGTTATCGAATATTAGTTAAAGTGTGAATTGCCAACCTTCTATTTTTATTCAGTAATGTATATCTTGTTTATCTTGGAATCCTGTATTGGGGCATCGTTACTGTCTCTTTCCAAGCTTGCGATTTTATCTGCTACATCCATTCCTTCTACAACTTTGCCAAATACTGTGTACTGCCTGTCGAGAAACTTGGACTCCTTCACAACAATAAAGAACTGTGAACCAGCACTATCAGGATCCTGTGCACGTGCCATTGAAACTATTCCTCTTACATGACTTTTCGAATTAAATTCTGCTTTTATAGTATAACCCGGACCACCAGTGCCCCAAGACCTCCTATTACCACTCTTGGTGTTTGGATCCCCTCCTTGAATCATAAAACCAGGTATTACCCTGTGAAATAACGTTCCGTCATAAAATGAGGAACTGGCTAATTTTACAAAGTTTTCTACCGTTTTTGGCGCGTCATCTGGAAAGAATTCGATTATGATTTTTCCGTAATTTGTATCTATAACTCCAGTTTTCATTTTAGAGGGAGAGAGAATGCCGTTCTTAAGAGTCTTTCTGTTCCTATCTTTTGTTCAAAATTGGTAAATATTTTAATAAAGCAATAATTAGAATATGGTATGAAAGTTCTCAATGCAAGTCCAGGTTTTGGTTCTCCTATGACCGAAGAGGAAGTAAAGAATTTTCTGTCAGCTAGTAAATTGAATCTCCTGTTAGGTACTGTTGACGACAAGGGCGACCCTAATGTGCATCCTACATGGTATTACTTCGACAACAACAAGATATACATTGAGACAAGTAAGAGTTCCAAGAAGGTACAGAATATAAAGACGAAGAATACCGTTTACTTTTGCATAGATGACGAGACTATTCCATATAAAGGGGTTCGTGGAAAGGGCACAGTAAGAATTTCTGAAGATGTTAATAGCAACATACCAATAGCTGAGAAGATAATGATCAAGTATACAGGAAGTCTTGATAATAAGGTAGCATGGTTACTAATGGATGCTGTGAAAAGTGGGCTTTCGGTAATACTCGAAATAACTCCAAGTTACTACTCAACATGGGATTACAGAAAGACGAAGATGTAACTGCCTGCCTAAATGTTTCGTATGTACACACCAAAATTCTGTCATGATTGATACAATGATCTTATTATTGATTAATATGAACTCATTTATGATTAAAAATTTTTATTTAACCTTTATAGGTATCAATACAAAATTAGGTAGGGTAAGGGGTATGTAACCAACCCAATGGCTTCTGCCATTGTCTCATCTTTATTTTTTTCACAATATCGAATATTAACTTATGTAGCCAAGATCCTTACTTGGTTGTTTACCAACCTGTTCTTCATAAGGTGATCTTCTACGCATCTGCTGCTCAATTGTCTGTATCAACATTTCTGTATCTTTAGCCCTCTTCTCCAAATTCTTCATATCTACCTGCACGCCAATCATGCCAAGCAAAGATTGTAAAACTGCTTGTGATGCTTTGGCATCTACAACATAGCCAGAAGTTTCTCCAAGCAGGCACATTCCACGCATCCCTTTTAATTTGGCAATTCCAATTATCAGACCGTTCATACCGGTTATACTCCCTCCATCCATTTTTAGCAAATCTTGGCTTTGAAATTCCTTCAGGAGGTCAGCGTCAGTGGTAGTTGCATACACCTTTGGTTTATCAACAAATACGCCAGTTATGTATGCTGCAAGTGTAAATACCGTCTTTGCATTAAATTTGTTGGCCAAACCCAAGATCTCATCTACAAGTATGTATTCTGCCTCTGACGTTGACGGCTGAGCATCACCAGTTAGCATTAGAATATCAGACTTTCCATTGCTCTTCCAATAGTACATACTATTTTTCATAAGATCAGCAGTGCCATCATTTCTAATTATTACCTGTGGAGGAAAGGAGTACGAGTAAATATCAGCAAGTAATTTGGCATTAAGCTCGTGTACAAGATGCTCAACTGCCAACTTCCCAACGTAACCACTACCTGGTAAGCCGCAAATAAGATACGGCTCTTCTAGTTCTGGCATCTTGCTGACTTTGAAAATTACTTTTAATGTTTCAGACATTATACCACATTACCATGCGTGAACTAATTTAAATGTTAAACTAAAAACAAAAATGAGAGCTCATTCTTCAACGCAAACCATTGTCTCAGTGCTTGCTACTCCCCTTATAGCGTGAATCCGTTGTGTTACGACATCGGCAATGCCCTTGAGATCGCCTGCTTCAATCGAAGCAACTAGATCTGTATGACCTGTAACGGCAAAAGCTTCTCTAATACCCTCAACAGTTCTCATCACACTCAAAAGGCTTTGGATATTGCTGCCTGGTTCGACCTTTATCTCTACGTAAGCTTTCATAAGCGATTATAATCTACTTGCCATATATTTATAAGCATTAAGTAATTTTTTGACGCATTTACTACTTTTGCACTGGTACTTTAGCTAATAAGTCATTCTTCGGCATTAGGGTTTATACAACAAAGACAAAATACAGTTTTTTCAGGTTTTTGAGGAGATTGTATGCGTCTTTCTGTATAGTTATCGATGGAGATTTCTTGCTCATTTCTGATCACCGTATCGTATTGTTGCTTGCGCCGTTCCCTGTAGTAGTGCTGTCATCTTCACGCTGATTTTCTCACTCTCTGTGCACTTCCAGACTTTCTCATACATCACTTATATAGGTTACTATAGTATACTATATTTAAATATGATGTGTTTATATAATATCTTATGACTAAAACTACAATGCAGTTTAAATTTGTAGGCAAGATTTCCAACATGGGTGATAACCTGGTTATTTGGATTCCAAAAGAGTTCCACAAGGAAGTGAAAGCGTTCAGGGGTAAGCAGTTAAAGATCTTTATTACTGATGAAATATGAGATCATTCCATAAATTCGGTTCTTCGATTTCTTTGCTTTGTTTTAAACTGCTTTGTTCATAAAAATCAGGTTGGGGATTTGTAGTGACCCCAATGGCTGCCGTTTTGTTAATACGCATATTTTTCTATACTTATAATTATTAATGCAAAATTACCCAACTGATCGTTATTTTAGTGTTAACAGCTCATCTAAAATTATTTATTGAGCATACTGCATGGTTAACTGATGGATATGCATCCGTCACATATACCGATAAGCCAGACTTTTGACGTGAAGGATTATTCTGAAGTATCGGCTGTCCTTAACGATATGCTTACAAGAGATTTTAGTAAGGAGCTGGGTTTCAAAATACTTATCCCAAAAGATGAGAACCTTGCGAAAAGGATAGGTTACACAATGGTCAATGAACTAAACAAAGGCTTGAGAATGAAGAGATACATGCACAATCTAAGATACTTTGTTTATCATCATGATCCTACACAGTATGCAATAGTAATCGTCAGCGAGGAAGCACTTGCAAAATTACGTTTGTGACTGCTGAACAGTTGCTTCAAACTTCAAGATTCTGCCCAACCCATTGGCAATAATAATTCCAAGAACTACGCCTGCAATAACATCTGTTGGATAGTGGGCTCCTATGTATATCCTACTGAAAGCTACACTTGCTGGAAAGGCCCACATCATTATTCCTGCAGGAATTCCTGCAAGAAATCGATCTCTTATCATATAACTTATTATCAGTGCAAATGCCGCACTTCTAGTTGCATGTCCTGAGGGAAAAGAACTTGCAGATCGTGATATCACATCCTGTTCTGGCTTATAGCCCAAGTCAATACTGGGCTGGAACTCGTATTGTGGTCTTTCTCTGTCAACTATTTGTTTTAGGTAAGTTGATGCCAAGGTCGAAAGAACTAGTGCCATTAGCAGTATTGCACCAAGCCTTCTCGTCTTTCTCTTGATTAACAGAATAAGCGAAAAAGGGACTATTATGAATAGGTCTGTGAGTGAAGTTATAACAAGCATTAGAGCATCTACGGAAGGAATTCCCCTTGCATCGACTATTGCCCTGATAATCGGTTCGTCAAACTCAGCAGTTATACCGGATGCTACAAGTACACTTATTGCTACCAAGATAATAATCAACAACACAAACGTGCCAGATCTTAACTCAATTACAGCATCTCTCGTGCTAAGCATAGGCTATCTGTAAGTGTGCTGAGTTATAGCTTAATAAGATAATGAGATGAAAGATTTTTAATCGTTTCAATAAGTAGTATGCATGTGGGCATACTAACATTAGATGATTTAGATACGGCAGGAAAGACTGTCTTCGTTCGTGTAGATATGAACTGCCCCATTCACCCTCAAAGGTTAGATATAATTGAACACAGCAGGATTAATGAAGCAAGTGCAACGGTCAAGGATCTTGCCAGTTCAAAAGTTGTTGTTGCTTCCCATCAAGGAAGGGTAGGAAGATACGACTACATAGGCATGGAGCAGCATGCAAAGATGCTTGAAAAGATGCTTAACAAGAAGGTTGATTATGTTGAAGATATAATCGGCCCAGAAGCAAGAAAGCGTATATCAAACATGAGTAATGGCGATGTCTTGATGCTTGACAACCTGAGGTTCTGTGCAGAAGAAAATTATGAATTTAGTCCAGAGGACGCCGCTAATACTGTGATGGTAAAGCGTCTGAGTGAATTGCTAGATGTTTGCGTGCTAGATTGCTTTCCCTCTGCACACAGAGCGCATCCATCGATAGTTGGCTTTCCTTATTTGCTGCCAGCATGCGGTGGAAGACTCGTTACTAAGGAAGTGGAATCACTTGACAATATCTTAACAGTAGCGAAGGCACCATACATAGTTGTGCTTGGCGGTTCAAAGATCTCCGATCGGTTGGAGGCAACAGATACGCTGATAGAGAGCGGCAGAGCCAATCAGATACTCGTAACGGGGTTGATTGCGAACATATTCCTTATCGCACAAGGAAAGATAAAACGAAACCTTATGGTTGCAAAGGAAGATGAGCTAGTCGACAAGGCAAAAAAACTAATTCTCAAGTATCCTAATGTGTTTATGACTCCAGTTGATATTGCTGTGGAAAAGAATCGAAATAGGGTAGAGAAAGATATTGACCAATTGGATGAGGAGGATGTCGTAATGGACATAGGTCACAAAACGGTTGAGAACTATTCAAGGATAATCAAGGGTGCTGGAACTGTATTCATGAGCGGACCAGCAGGTGCATTTGAGAAGCCAGATTACAGCTTCGGCACTGAAACTCTGCTCAAGGCAGTCGCATCATCATTAAGCACCACGATAGTTAGCGGCGGACATCTTACGGCGGCATTGCAAAAATTTCGCATTGCAGATCAAATAGACCATGTTAGTACTGCTGGAGGCGCATTAGTGCTTTACCTTGCTGGGAAGCGCCTACCTTTGATCGAAGTTCTTGAAATGGCTACAAGAGATGGCAAAAAACACATGTAGCAAATTTTAGAAGAGCTTTGATGCCTCTTCTTTCAGCTTTTCAGCATCTGGAGAACCAATTTTATTTACTAGGTAGGAATACACACCTAACTTTAGAGTTTTAAGTGATAGCAAGGCGCACTTTATTCTTGCAGGACCAAGATTTGGCAATCCTAGTGATTCAAGCACGTCTTCCTTCCCAATCTTCTTCACATCTTCAAGGTTCTTTCCCATTATCATTTCTGTTAACATGGACGCACTTGCCTGACTTATCGCACATCCCTTACCGGTAAATTTTATGTCTTTTATTTTGTCACCATCAAACTTTACATGAATTTCTATTTCATCACCGCACAATGGATTGCTGTCCCTGATCGATATGTCTGGAGAATCTATCTTTCCAAAATTCCTTGGGTTTCGATAGTAATCCAGTATTATTTCTCTGTAGATATCTGCGCTACCCATACTTCGTTCACCTTAGATCCGAAATATCACTCTTGCTCTATCTAAGGAGTTTATAAATACATCGACTTCCTCTTTTGTGTTATAAATGTAAAAACTAACTCTTGATGTTGCTGCAACTCCCAATCTCTCCATCAATGGTTGCGCACAGTGATGTCCTGATCTAATCGCAACTCCATCTTCATCTAGTATACTCGCAAGATCATGAGGATGAATATCTCCAAAATTAAATGAAATCACGCCTCCTCTTTTTTCAATACCCATGCTTCCATACACACTAACTCCTTTTACACCTGTTATTCGATCGAGTGCATATTTTGTAAGTTCTTTTTCATGGTCTCTAACATTCCCCATTCCCAACTTGTTGAGATAGTCAATAGCAATACCGTACCCTATTACATCTGCGATGTTTGGCGTACCAGCTTCATACTTCCATGGCAGATCGTTCCATCTGGTGTCATACTTGTGCACTTCCTTGATCATGTCACCTCCACCAATGAATGGTCTCATTTTCTCAAGATATTCGCGTTTGGCATATAATACACCAACTCCTGTTGGTCCTAGCATCTTATGGGCAGAGAATGCCATGAAATCACAATCAAGTTTTTGCACATCAACTGGCATCTGTGGAACAGATTGCGCAGCATCAATCAAAACAGGAACTCCTTTTTCATGACAAAGCTTTATGATCTCCTGCACAGGTGCTATCGTTCCAAGCACATTGGACATATGACTAAGAGAAACAAGTTTTACGCTATTATTAGCCAACGCATCATGCAGATCATCAAGCATAAGCAAACCATCATCACTGATCCTTACATACTCTAATTTAGCACCTTTTTCTTGCGTTAACAACTGCCATGGAACTATGTTACTGTGATGCTCAAATTCGGTTATCACGACTTTGTCGTCCTTGACAACATTTTCCCTTCCCCATGCATATGCAATTAAGTTGATTGCTTCAGTTGTATTTCTAACAAATACAATTTCTTCCCTACTCGCATTTACGAACTTTGCAAGCTTGTCCCTTGCGCCTTCATAAGCATTTGTTGCTTCCTCTGCCAATTGATGCACAGCTCTATGTATGTTGGCATTGTAGTTCATATAGTAATCATGCATAGCTTCTATAACCTGTCTCGGTTTCTGTGTTGTTGCAGCGTTATCCAGATAAACCAATGGTTTGTTGTTGCGAACCTTTCTGTTGAGAATAGGAAAATCATCTCTGATCTTTGTAACATTAAATGTACTCATATTAAATTACTCCAACATGACATAAACCACATTTTCCTCTATTTTAACCTTATAAGTTTTCAATGGTAGTTCGGCAGGAGGATTCAAATTTTTTCCAGTTTCAAGCTCAAACTGCGACAAATGCAATGGACAAGTTACATAATTTTCTCCCAAAAAACCCAGCGAAAGATCAGCACGTTCATGAGTACAAATTCTGTGTAAGGCGTATATCTTGCCATTCTTGTTGACTAGCATAATTTCCTTTCGATCAATATCAACTGCCAGCAACTCTCCATCGCCAATGCTTTTCAGATCGCATGCCTCAATCCACTCCATACGTTCACCTGTACTTGTAGTGTCTTTCGAATATGTCAGTATCTGCAACTCTAGCTTCCTCAACCTCTATCATTTCGCGCATGACTTCATCTGTCTTCAGCACCAAGGGCTTACCCTGCCACTTGCTGTCAATAAGATAGTTTATCCAAGCTCTAACCCGTGGGCTCATCCTTCGTGCAAGAGGTTCAAGAAAGCCATCAATGATAACCTTCCTCGCACCTTCCCTGCTGTAACCTCTGCTCATCAAGTAAAACATCTGTTCTTCATCCATCTGGGCAACAGAAGCGGAGTGTGTTGCCTTTACTTCATTAGTTTCTATCTCCAAGCCAGGTATTGAATCCGACTTGGCTCCTTTATCGAGCAAGATAGCATGTCCAGCAAGATATGATTCGGAAGATTTGGCATTCTTTCGTATCCTTATCATTCCTTTAAACACCGACTTTGCTGTATCCTTCAACACACTCTTAGCGAGTACTCTTCCCTTTGAATTTGGACCAACATGGATCGTGTTTGCTGTAACATCAAATGCCTGATTTTTGTTTCCAAAGATTATTTCGATATGTTCTGCAGATGCACCTTCTCTCTTTAATACACTGTCCACCTTGTACCTTGATAGATTTGTACCAAATGCTCCTAGGTACCATTTTATTCTGGCATCTCTTCCAACGAAAGCCTTCCTGTTGGAGAAGTGTACGCTCCCATTACCCATTGTCTGCAGTGTAATCATTTCCAATTGAGTATTACTTGCCAAGTAAGTTTCCAAGAATTCAAAGTATGCCTGCTGAGTATTGCCATTTATGTTTGGCGAATATAACTCCTGTATTATACTTACCTTGCTGTTTGCATCAGCAAAAAATATGTTTCTGGCAACGCTTGACGCACCGTCGTTAGCGAGTGCGTTTATAATTGTAATCGGGCGGCCTAATTCCAAACCTTTTGGCACATAAACAAATATGCCAGTATTAAAGACCGAACATTCAAGCGCAAGAAACTTGTCTTCTGCAGGATTTATGTTGTTCGTAAACAGGTCCTTGATAAGTTCTTCGTGATTCTTTAACGCATCACTAATACTTTCAATTATCAAACCAGCGCTCCTTAGATCACTGGGTAAGTAGACAGAGTGCAGGAAATTTCCTACTTGTAATGCAGCAACACCAGATTTGATTTCATCAACTCTAAGTTTTAATTCTGCATAAGGCTCACTAGTCTTGTTGTCAGTTGAAAGATGTACAGATTCTGGCTTTAACACATTAACTCCAGAATATTTATTATATAAAGGAGAAACCTCATCAAGTAGATTTTGATAGTAAGAAAAAGATTTTTGTCTAATACTAGCCAGCCACTCGGGCTCCTTTTCACTTATCGCTCTAACGTAATCGTCCTTAAGCGACGATAAAAGGATGTCTTCCATGGTAGATCAAAAAAGAATGTTGTATTAACCTACGGCACCTTCCATCTCTAGCTGGATCATTCTGTTGAACTCAACCGCATACTCCATCGGAAGTGTTTTTGTGAACACTTCTAGGAATCCCGTTACAATCAAGTTCAGTGCTTCAGACTCTGTAAATCCTCTGCTCATCAAGTAGAATACTTGATCCTCACCTATTTTGCCAACACTGGCTTCGTGTGTAATAGTAGCGTCATCCTCGTTTACTTCTATGTATGGGTACGTATCTGTTCTTGAAATTTCATCAATAAGCAGTGCATCGCATCTTACCGTTGATTTGACGTTTGTTGCACCTTTCGCAACGTGCAATAATCCCCTATATGTTGACCTTCCATTATCTCTGCTAACCGACTTTGATGTTATCCTCGATACTGTATTTGGCGCCAAGTGGACAGCTTTAGCACCTGCATCCTGATGCTGTCCCTTGCCAGCAAAAGCAACTGACAAAAGTTCTGCCCTTGCATTCTTTCCTAGCAAGTAAACAGATGGATACTTCATTGTTAGCTTGCTACCGATATTTGCATCGACCCATTCGACTAAAGCATTTTCATATGCATATGCACGCTTTGTAACTAGATTATATACATCATTACTCCAGTTTTGCAGTGTTGTGTACCTAACTTGCGCTCCTTTCTTTGCAATGACCTCTACTACTGCGCAGTGCAGTGATTCTGTAGAGTAAATTGGAGCAGTACATCCTTCTATATAATGCATCTTGCTGTTTGGCTCTGCAATTATAAGAGTCCTTTCAAATTGACCAACATTTTCAGCATTTATTCTGAAATATGCCTGTAGCGGGAGATCAACTGTAGCACCTTCGGGTACATAAACAAACGAACCACCACTCCAAACCGCACTGTTCAACGCAGCAAATTTGTTATCGTTAGGCGGTATTACTTTGGCAAAGTGCTTCTTTAGTATATCTTCATGCTCTCTTAACGCAGTATCTGTATCACAGAATATCACACCTAGTTGCTCCAGATCTTCCCTTAGATTATGGTAAACAGTCTCAGAGTCGTACTGTGCTCCTACGCCAGCCAGCAGTCTAGCACGCTCTGCTTCAGGAATACCGAGTTTTTCGAACGTATTCCTGACCTGCTCTGGAACCTTGTCCCAACTCTTTTCCGCCTTGTCAGATGCTTTAGCATAATAGTATACGTTATCAAAGTCGATATTGCTCAGATCGCCTCCCCAGTTAGGCATCTTTTGATGCAAAAACTCGTCGTATGCCTTCAGCCTAAACTGTCTCATCCATTCAGGCTCCTTCTTCATATCGCTTATATTTTCAACTGTTTCCCTTGAAAGTCCCTTCTTGCTCAGGTAGACATAATCTTCTGTTGAATCCTTGAAACCATATTTTGAATAATCTCTCCTAATCTCTTCTTGTGTAGTCATATGCACCTATAACGCTGTTATACTTATTTAAACATTACATTTTCTTCAAGATAAGTGTTAGGATTACCTAATTTTTTATCATTTACTCAGTAATTTTACTGCAAGATTAAATGTACCATCTATTGTGTGTTCATATGACATAACCGCCCTCACATCATGCTCAATCAAAGCATCATTTGTGAACGGGCCTATTGCAATTGCCTTCAGCGAGTTTAGGATTTCTGTAATATGTTCATTCTTCTCATAGTTTACAGCAATTTCAAAGAATGAGTTTACCGAGGATGCACTCGTAAATACTATACAGTCTATTTTCTTCTTTGCTAGCATTCCCATAAATTCAGACCACTTTTCATGCCCCGTTGCACTGACATCGTAAACGTGGACTTCATCAACTAGCATTCCTAAACCCGTAAGCGCTTTAGCCAGATAGTTCGTAGATGCACTGCTCCTTGGAATAAGAATTCTCTTGCCTTTATCTGCGTTGGAAAATAGCTCGATTACTCCATAGGAAGAGTATTTCCTTGGCATCATTGATACTTTAATTTTATAATTTTGCAGTTCTTGCTTTGTACGTGGGCCAACCGCAATAACCTTTGCAGAATTTATTAGCGATACCGCTTCATCTATCTTCTGCATCTTATCAAATGCATCGAACATTATCTTGACAGCGTTTGCGCTCATGACCAAAACATAGTCATGTTTTTTTGTCTTTATTAAATCTAGGAACTTGATCATTATTTTTGACTCCCTAGGTACAAGTGATATTGTAGGCAAAGCGATAGCTTTACCTTTGTTGAATTCAACCATATGCACAAAGTCCTTGGCGCTTTCTTCATCCCTTGTTATTGCGATAACCTTTCCGTCAAGCATTTTTTGCGCCCAACCAATCAAGCTTTTCCGCTAAACCTGCTACCTTGCCTATTACTATAACTGCGGGTGGTTTTATGCCACTGCTTTTCACTTTATCAACGATGTTGATTAGCTTGCCCAGTAAGACCTCCTGATCACTTGTAGTGCCATTTTCAATTATAGCGATATCTGTATCCCTATTCATTCCTGCGCAAATAAGGTCATCAACGATCTGCTGCAGCCTCCCTAATCCCATCAGAACTACTATGGTATCAACGGCATTTGCGAGTTCCTTCCATCTAACTATCATCTCATCCTTCTGTGCATCCTCATGCCCTGTCACAATAGCAACTGAGGATGAGAGCAATCTATGGGTTAGTGGTATGCCAGCATATGCAGGAGACGCAATGGCAGATGAAATCCCTGGCACGATTTCAAAGTTAATTCCTTTCTCTTTCAAGAACTCCGCTTCTTCGCCTCCCCTGCCAAATATGAATGGGTCGCCTCCCTTCAATCTTACAACCTTCTTTCCATCTTTGGCATATTCAAGCATCAACTGGTTGGTTTCGCCTTGATGGCTAAAATCATCTCCAACACTTCTGCCAACGTAAACCTTCTGCACCTTGCTTGGTACTATCTTTAATATGTCATCGCTAACGAGTCTATCGTAAAGCACTACGTCAGCATTCTTGATGAGTTCCAATGCTTTAATTGTAAGCAGACCTGCGTCTCCAGGGCCAGCACCAACTATGTAGACTTTGCCCTTCACCTTTTACCACCCCATTCCTTTACAGCATCTCTCCATTGCTCGGCAAGTTTCATCGCGCCTTTTTCTTTCAGTTCATCCGCAACAATTGTGCCAAGGCTTTCAGTGTTATCTAACACATCGCTCTTCGTGACATATATCCTCTTGCTTCCATCCGTAGAGTAAATGCTAGCGTAAAGAGTAAGTTTACTTTGATTTGCAGTTGCAAGTGCTGCGAGTGGGAATCTGCAGCCAGCATTTATGTGAAGCAGTAATGCTCTTTCAGCAGTTATTTCTACTCTTGATTTCCTATCTTCAACATTCTTTAGCAAATCAATCAGATCAAGATTATCTTCTCTAGAAACAATAGCCATTGCACCCTGTCCTGGTGAAGGTGGGAAGTTTTCGATAGGTAATCTCTCAACAATAACACCGGCAAGCCCTAACCTTGACAACCCAGCTTCTGCCAAAACCAAGGCATCGAACTCTTTCTTCAACATCTTATTCACTCTCGTTTCAACATTGCCTCTAATTGGTTTAATAACAACATCTGGCCTCAATCTCATTATCTGCACTGCACGCCTCAAACTACTGGTACCAACAACAGACTTACCTGCAATATCCTTCAACTGTACTTTCTTGTCATTTACAAACACATCATTGGGACTTTCGCGCTTTGGTACGCTAGCAATTGTCAATTCTCTTGGTAACTCTGACGGTATATCCTTTAGACTGTGCACGGCAAAATCAACCCACCCACCACGAACTGCAGCATCGATCTCCTTTTCGAAAATTCCCTTGTGGTCTATTGTATACAAAGGTCTTGCATCGGTATCGCCCTTTGTCTTTATTGTGACAACTTCAAACTCCAGATCAGGGTTCATTTTTTTTAATGAATCTACTACCAGTTGTGTTTGTACAAGTGACAACTTGCTAGCTCTTGTTCCAACTTTTAACTTCAATCTTTCACCTTCTTCAATGCTCCTTCAAAACTTTCTATTGCTTGTTTAACATCATCATTGTTATGTGAATAACTAACAAAACAGGTTTCGAATTGTGATGGTGGCACGAATATACCTTCTTCCAGCAGATGATCAAATAGTTTTTTGAATAACTTGGTATCTGATCTCTTCGCACTTTCATAATCTCTAACAGTCGCATCTGTAAAGAATATCTGAAACATCGAGCCAAGAGAATTTACAGTGGCCTCAAATTTTAAGCTACGCAGAGTATCCCTTATTCCCTTCACGATCCCATCACACATCCCGCTAATTTTCAAGTACAATGAATTCTTGTTATTCAAAAGCATCTTCAGAGTTGCTATAGAGGCTGCTACTGAAAGCGGATTACCAGCAAATGTGCTTGCTTGATAGACCCTGCCTGTAGGAGTCAGATGCTCCATAACCTCTTTTCTTCCAGCAATGGCAGCAATTGGGAAACCATTTGCAAGACTTTTTGCAAATGTAGCTATATCTGCCATTACGTTGTAGTACGCTTGTGCACCTCCTAACGCGAGCCTGAAACCTGTAACTACCTCGTCGAATATCAGTAGGACATTGTTCTGCTGTGTTATCTTCCTAACATCGTTCAAAAAGCCTTTCTCTGGGAGTATCAGACCCATGTTGGCAATCACAGGTTCGATTATCACAGCGCCAACGCCATTATTTTCAATCGCCCTTTCCAGTGCAGTAGGATCATTGTAGGGAACTACCAATGTATTTTCTGCTATTCCACCAACCATTCCTTCTGAAATTGGTATACCCTGATGCGCAGCTCCAGAACCAGCTTTGACCAGAACATAATCATGCGCTCCATGATAACAACCTTCGAACTTGATTACCTTATTCTGTTTTGTATAGGCCCTTGCAAGTCTAATTGCATGCATGGTAGCCTCTGTTCCCGTGTTAACAAGCCTTACCATCTCTGCACATGGAACACACTTTGCAATTAGTTCAGCAAGTTCAACTTCTCCCTCAGTTGGTATACAGAACAAGTTTCCTTTATTCAATTGTGATTTAACAGAATTTATGACAGACTTGTAACTGTGACCCAGAATTAAAGCACCATATCCCATGCAGTAATCTATGTATGCATTTCTGTCAACATCGAATATCTTGCTTCCATTTGCCTTTGATGCGAAGAACGGATACGGTTCGTAAAACCTAACCGGACTGTTGACTCCTCCAGGGATCATATCTTTTGCTCTGGAGAATAACCTCTTAGATTTATTCATCATTGCTGATCCTCGCTGTTAAAGTTATAATTGTATCGAACTTGCAACAAGTGTTAATTACCTATCTCAACTGTATCTGAATCGTAATGATTCTTAGGGCATTACGTTTGCTCTTCTAGCTGCTGTAGGGCGAGGCTCTGTATTTGTCCCACTAAAGATCGGCCTAAACAATGGAATCAACTTTCTTCTCTATAGCATTTGGTGTATTTGGCTTTGGCGTCTGAATAATTATCTTGGCAAAAAATTTGCTGCACGCTTTGCAAAATACGTTATGATCAGATCTGCACCAGCTCTTTTTATTGCAGTAAGTAACTCGCGCATAACCTCATCCTCATCTATCCATCCCTGCCTTCCTGCTGCTTTGACTAACGCATATTCTCCAGATACACTGTAGGCAGCAACTGGAATGTTAAAGAGCCTTTTCGCAATGTAGATAAGATCAAGGTAAGCAATTGCTGGCTTCACCATGACAATATCAGCGCCTTCATTTATGTCAAGTTCAATCTCGCGCATAGCTTCATTTGGATTTGTGTATGATAACTGGTAACTCTTCCTATCCCCAAACTTGGGTGCTGAGTGTGCCGCATCTCTAAAGGGTGTATAAAGCGGCGACGCGTGCTTCGCAGAGTAAGACATTACAGCAACGTCATTGAATCCATTGCTGTCCAATCCCTCTCTAATTGCTTTAACTTGACCATCCATCATTGCAGATGGAGCAACCATATCTGCACCAGCTCTCGCGTGACTGATGGCTATCTTTGCAATGGTCCTTGTACTCCTATCATTATCTATCGTGCCATTATTCACCAAGCCACAGTGTCCTGATGTTGTATATTGACACAAACAGACATCAGTAACAATTGCTAGTTGATCACCAGCTTCCTTTCTGATCAATGAAACTGCTCCTTGCACTATGCCATTATCATCAAATGCAGACGTTCCATGCTCGTCCTTCTCGCTTGGAATGCCAAAAACAATCACTGCTGGTATGCCAAGTGATGTTATCTCCTTTACTTCGCCAGCAAGATATTCCAATGGCAACCGCATTATTCCTGGCATTGAACTGATACTCTCTGGCTTCTGTATGCCTTCTTGCACAAAAACAGGACAGATAAGATCGCTAACCGAAAGATGAACTTCTTGCAGTAGCTCTCTAAGCTTTGCATTTCTTCTTAATCTTCGCAGTCTTAACTTGGGGAAAGAATTATCGCTCATACTTGAATAACTTTGAAACAGCCTTCATAAGTTCCTTATCCCCACCTTCTGAAGCCTTTCTCAAGGTGTCCATTGGGTTTGATAATATGCCCTCTACAATTGCATGACTCAACCGCTCAATGACCTTCTTCTGCTCTTCGTCGAGCTCGCCTAACATATACAACGCCTTTCCCAACTCTTTCTCCCTTATCAATTCGACCTTCTTGAACAGGGAATCGACAACTGGCTCTGCTTCCAATCTCTTCATCCTAGCTTCAACAGAATAAACTTCGTCCTCTATTATCCTTTCTGCGTTCTTAACTTCATGCATTCTCGATCTCAGGTTCTTTTCTACCAGTGCCGAAACTTCGTCTATGTTAATTAGTTTCAAGCGTTTTAGAGTAGTAACCTTCTCTTCGACTGTTCTTGGATTTGAGAGATCAACTATAACCATATCGCTCTTTCTGTTCTGCATCGCCTGTATCGCTCTATCAAATGTAATCAGATAGTAAGGTGCGGTTGTTGCGACGAACAAGGCATCTACTTTATTAAGAATCTCCAATGCTTTTTCAAATGCAATAGGTTCTCCTCCAGCAGTTTCTGAAAATGACTTCGCCCTTTCAAAAGTTCTGCTGGTAACCATTAACCCGATTTCTCTCTTCTTTAACGCCTTGGCGACCAAACTTGCAGCTTCTCCAGATCCTATCAACAGTATAGCCTTGCCCTTCAACCCACGCAAATGTTCTTCGGCAAGTTTTACTGCCATAGAGCCATATGATACGGTTCCCTTGTTTATCCCAGTACTAGTTCGAATCTTGCTTCCGACTCTTATTGCTTTATCAAAGAGCACGCCTAGGTGCTGGCCAACATATTTCTTCCTCTTTGCGACATCAAATGCACGCTTCACTTGACCAAGTATCTGATCCTCTCCTATAACCAATGAATCAAGACCAGATGCTAGCTTTAGCAAATGCAAAATAACATCCTCGTCAACGCTTAGCTCCAAATGATCTTTGAAAATATCGGTACTTAAACCAGTGCTTTTTGCCCATGACTCTATTAACTTGTTGTAATCAGCATTATCACATGCAGCATAAACCTCAACTCTATTGCATGTCTGCAAAATAACACATTCCCTAATGGAGTCACTCTTCTTGAATAGTTTGTATGCAGATTCAAGATCCTTGAAGTTGAACTTCTCTAACATATGTATAGGAGCATTCCTATACGTTATCCTCACATTTATCACGTTCAATTTGTTCAAGCCCATGCTTTCAGTATCTCCATCGCTACACTTTTAGCATCCTCAAACTTCTTGTTCTTGATAAAGTTTTTGATCTTGCGGTCTCTAATTACAGTGTAAAGGAACTTCTTTCTGGAATCTGGATCCTTCAAACTATTCCGTGCAGCACTCCTAACAAAGCTTGCAAGTCTAATATAATCGACATCCTCCTTCTTGATCAGCCGCTTTAATATCCTTTCAGCCCTGATCCTTAATGTTCTAGCCATTGCCGGGCTTCTTCCCTTGGTAGATATTGCTATGAAGATCGTATTGTCAATGTTTATCACGGCAGGGTGAATGAAGTCACTTATAGATGGATCATCTGCAGCATAAGCAAATGCTCCTATTCGCTTTGCCTTCTGAACCAGTTTTCTATTCAATTCGCGGTCGTTTGTTGCTGCCAGAATCAGAAATGGTTTCTCGAACCTATCAAGCAAATCGGCATCCCTTAAAATTGTCTTTACAATATCAATCTTGCCTTGTTCTGCAAGGCCAAGTAGGAACTTGTTGAGTCTGTTGCTAACCACAATAATTTTACAGTTCTGACCAAGAAGTGACTTCACCTTTCTCGTCCCTTCAATACCCCCGCCAACCACTATAACTGGTTTCCCAGCAAGGTTCAGGTCAATTATCAAACTATACACCGAGATGAGTTAGCCTGGGTTTGTATGGTATTTATAGATTACATGAATTTCATCAAATTAATCCTCCGTTAAAGTTTTAACCCTCATAATATAACTCGTAATAGTTATGGTCGACCTTGATGATACCGATAAAGCCATTCTTAACTTGATACAGTGGGACTTTCCTTTAGTCACCAGACCATTTGCGGAAATTGGAAAGCGGTTGAATATAAGTGAAGATGAAGCAATAAGGCGTATCAAAGCAATAAAGGAAACTGGCATTATAAGACAGGTCAATGCAATATTTGACACCAGAAGGTTAAGTTACAAAAGTGCTCTGATCGCAATGAGTATAAGGTCTGAGAATTTCGAATATGTTGCAAATGAAATAAACAAGCATCCAGGTGTGAGTCACAATTACGAGCGAGATCATGAATATAATTTATGGTTCACGATTGCAGTTCCTCCAGATGGTAGCATACAGCGCGATCTAGAGAAGTTTGCCAAACTTGAAGGTGTTATCAAGTATAGAATTCTACCAACGCTCAAACTCTACAAGATAGGTGTAAGGCTTGACATGCTCAATGATGATCCCGAAAACCCACAACCTACGGACAAGCCTAAGCATGTGGAAAAGGTTCCGTTCAATGCTAGTGATAGCGACAAGCAGTTCATAAGGGAGTTGCAAAAAGATGTGGAGATAATTCATGAGCCATTTAATGAATCGGCAAAAAGATTGAGTGTAAGTGTTGATCAGTTATTTGAAAAGGCCAAGTGGTATGAGCATATAGGTGTCATGAGAAGATTTGCTGCAATACTAAGGCATAGAGACGCTGGCTTCGTTGCGAATGGAATGATAGTCTGGAAAGTTCCTGAAGATAAGATAGATGAAGTTGGAATGACACTTGCTGAATTTCCACAGGTAAGCCATTGCTATAGAAGACCAGTCTATAATGACTGGCCCTACAACCTGTTCAGCATGGTACATGCAAGGACAAAGGAATCATGTGAAAAGATCGCAATCGAGATGTCCAAGCATATAGGCATAGAAGACTACAAGATTCTATTCAGTTCAAGAGAATTCAAGAAGGAACGAGTGAAGTATTTCGAAGAAGAATATCAGGAGATTCTACAGAATTAACTGGGCACCTTCACGTAAAAGTTGTTGTTATACATCTCTCGCACCTCCTCAAACTCCTTTTCGTTAAGATACTTTCCATTAGAGATATCCGCAAACATTTCCAGCTCTTCAACGCTTGTAACTGTAGGCAACACAGTTGCTATTGCCTTTTCTGAAAGTATGAACTTGATCGCGAGTTCAGTGATACTCCACTTTTTCGACTCCGCAAATGGTTCTAGACTGTCCACTTTCTCCATCGCTTCCATTACCCACTCGCGCTTTCTGTGACTCCTGTGATCGTTGCTGCTAAATACTGTGTTAGCATTAAGTTTACCAGTTAACACGCCAGAGGCATCTGGAACTCTTACCATTATACCAACATCCATCTCCTTCGCAACAGGGAAGAAGTTCCTTGCTGGATCCTGCTCCAAGATATTATAAACGGTTTGTATCGCTGTAACATTTCTCTTCTTCATTGCAAGTATGCCTTCATCCTTCCAGCCTATTGCTGGACCTAATGCTGCACCGTAATGCCTTATCTTTCCTTCACTGATCAAATCATTCAAGAGTCTAAACACATTATCATTTTGTATTGCATCCATCTTTGGATTGTGCAGGCTGTAAAGATCGATGTAATCAGTTTCCAACCTGTTTAAGCTCTGCTCAAGCGCGCATCTAACGAATTCTGGCGTGAATTTTTGCGGTAATTCTTGATGACCTACCTGCTCAACGTCGCTGTAGATGTCGTAACCGAACTTCGTTGATATAACAACTTCGTTACGCATTCCATTGAACGCTTTAGCAATCAGTTTTTCACTTCTACCCTTTCCGTAAATGTCAGCTGTATCATAAAATGTTATCCCAAGATCATACGCACGTTTCAGCAGCTTCAAACCTTCTTCGTCATCCATTTTTTTGCCCCACCAATCTAGACCAATGACCCATGCTCCAAAACCAATTTCAGATACCATTATTTTGCTTTTGCCTAACTTTCTGTACTTCATGAAACCAGCTCCTCAATCTCCTGTTTAAGCTCCTTAAACTCTTTATCTTGCAATGAAGGTCTACCAAGGCTTACATTTGCATTGACCTTTATCCAAGATCTGCAACCTGCGTACTCTGGCAGAATTTCGATTGTCAACGCACTTGTGAGACTGTATGTTCGCACAAACAAGACGCTCATGGGTTGCTCTTGGTTCCACCGCATTCTGTAATCAATAAAATCGTCATTGTAAACATGATAGTTTGCAAGACTGAGAAGAGTTTCCTTGCTGCTTATCTCTTTTGAAGCAACAAGCTTTGCAGCTGATGTTATTGTAACGTTGTCAGCACGTCTGCTAACAAGTATTTCATCGAACTTGCCTTTGTACTCCTCCTTCAAGTAATCTTTGGTTTGATGTTCAAATGTTGGGAATAATAGAAACTCTGGGCTTTCAAGCGAGAAACCGGCATCGAGTATACCACCTTTTCTAAACAAGATACACTGCTTTCCTTCTTCTAGTGCCTTAACAACAACGGCCCATTCCTTCAATGTTTGCCATTCTTTTAGTGCTTGCATAGCATCAGCCCAAGCTTTTAAGGAGATCATTTAACTCTTTATAAACGCATACTATCATGGGTGTGTCCTTAACTATGTACCTACTTACTTGCGTTTCCCTTAACTGCATTATTAGATCCTGAAATGCCGCAAGATCATCAGTTTCAAACGCAAGCATGAAGTCTTGGTCGTCCAAACCGAATGAATAAGTTGTGTTCACTTTTACCATTGGATATTTTTTGCCTACTAGAGCATGCTCCTCCATCATCTTTTTACGCTCTTCAAAAGGCAGTAGGTACCATTCCCTGCTCTTTATGAATGGATAAACGATGACGTAGCGCAGTGGCTTTTCACCCTTGGTAAATGCTGGTGTGAACCCTTGCGAGTATACGGATGGCCTTGTTGCTGATAGATAGTTGTAACTTGGAACTATATATTTGCCCAAAACAGTTGTGTAAAGCTTTGAAATAACCTCTTGTGTTTTATCCAAACTTTCAGAGACAAACCAGAGTAGGAAATCTGCATCTTCCCTCAAACCTAGTGTGGAATAGGATCTACACTGAACATCGCTGAATGAATTGATTATGGAAGCAAACTCTTTAGCAGATTCCTCCTTTGTCATCTCGTTCATCCATCTCCACTTTAGATCTATTTTAAAGAATGAAAAATTTAGGAACTTGGCCTCTGAATCCTTTTCCATTGAGATAACAGAAAATGAATACTCTATTTAAAATTAAAGTTTTATATTAATTAGTTTTTTCTTCCTCGTCTACGTCCTGCAGCCAGCTGTAGCCCTTCTCTTCCAGCATTTCTGCGAGCTCTTTCCCACCTGATTTTACTAGCTTACCCTTTGACATAACATGTACGTAGTCAAGCTTGTCTACATATCTAAGAATTCTTGCATAGTGTGTTATTAGAATAACACCAGTTTCAGGAGTTACAAGTTTGTTTATGGCACCTGCAACAGCTTTCACTGCATCGATGTCAAGACCCGAATCAGGTTCGTCGAGTATAGCAACTTTTGGTTTGAGCACAAGCATCTGTAAAACTTCCGACCGCTTCTTCTCTCCCCCTGAAAATCCCTCGTTAAGGTATCTGGTTAGAAACGAATCATCAAGTCCAACCAATCCTAAATTGGTCTTTATATAATTGTGGAACTCTCTAACTGTTAGAAAAACTTCCCTTTTTTCCTGACCAAATGCCTTGCTCAAGGAGTTGTAGGCATTTCTTAGAAAGTTACTGTAACCGACACCTGATATTTCATTTGGATACTGGAATCCTAAAAATAATCCTTTTTTAGCTCGATCATCTGTTGACAGATCAAGTATGCTTTGACCATCAACCAAGATATCACCTTTGGTAACAGTATACTTTGGATGCCCAAGCAAGGCATAAGCTAAAGTGCTCTTGCCCGAACCGTTTGGGCCCATTATTGCATGCACCTCACCTTTATTTGCAGTGTAGTTAAGACCTGTGATTATCTCCTTGGTATCTATGCTGACATGCAAATCCTTGATCTCTAATTTTTGCATACACGCAACTAACTTGCAAAATCTAATATAAAGATTTGTAACTAAAAATGAAAAATTATGGGGAGTATGTTATTGGTTCTAGCGCAATTCTTAACTTGAAGTTTGTCAGTATGTCCTTGCACCTGTTTCGTATAGTAACCTCCGTCACATTTGAGAGACCGGAAATATCTCTTTGTAATACATTTACGCCTAACAGAATTGAAGCTATGTATATGTATGCAGCTGCCAAACCGTTTGGTGCTTTTCCATCAGCTAACACATGATCCTGTGTCTTGTGTGCAACTTCAACTGCTAGCTTTTCAACCTTCACATCTATCTTTGCCATATTGGCGAGTTTAGATATGTAATGGTCGATTGAGAGTCTCTGCATATTGATTCCCCCAACATCCATAACTAACATTCGATAGTATTTTGATGCCAGCTTGAGGTACCAATTATCAGCATTTAATAGTCCTGTTGCTTCCACAATTTCTTCAAGTGATCTAACTACACTGCATCTTTTGCAAGCAAGATACACGGTCGCTGCCGCCATGCAAGCAACTGATTTGCCTTTAGCAGCATTTTGATTTTCATAGTTTCTGTAGATCATCGATGCCGTTTCCACGATTAGATTTGGCAGATTTAATGCCGAACAGGTTTTATTTATCTTGGATAAAACATTTGATAA
This sequence comes from Nitrososphaerales archaeon, assembly GCA_046759465.1. GTDB lineage: Archaea > Thermoproteota > Nitrososphaeria > Nitrososphaerales > UBA213 > JBHICH01. The sequence goes on along the minus strand of JBHICH010000012.1, from coordinate 12,961 downwards.
CCTTCTTTCCTTTGGTGATGCAACCCTTATTCTGGAATGCCATCTCCTGACGCCTTGCATCTGCTCTGCAACTGCGGAATCAATTGGTTTACCGTTAAAGTCTTTGAAACTATATGCAATTTCTGTTCTAAGCCCAAGATCATGCAAGGAATAGCTCATAGGACTTCCAGTTCTGGAGTTCTTCATCCTTTGTTCCAGATCTGACGAAATTGTCTCTGGACCAAAATCTTCGATCTGCTCCATAACAACATAACCACAGCTTGGACAGAAACATTCGCCCTTGCTAGCATCTTCAATCAAGTTAGTATTGCACTCTGGACAGCTATTGTAGTAAAAGGCTTCGCTCATCTGCGTCCCCCCTTGTATACCTTTCCTCCAACATACTTCTTTATCCTATCAGTAATTGGAATTGCAGATGCATATGGCGCCTTTACTGGACCAATTAATTCAACAACTCTTGCAACTTTTCTTCCTTTTGAATCAAGAAGAATTTCTCCAGAATTTAGCTTTTGGTTCAGCTTGACTATAACTCGCCCGCTCTTTGCTATATGCAAGATCTCACCAACCTCCCGCAAGGAGATCATGATCGTTTAACTAATTATCATATTTGGCTGTCAATCTTTCTTTATCTTATGCTCATGATCACTTTTGCACTTTAGTTTTCTCCCTTTGTTGCACCAACCTTTCTGCGATCTTGTTAACAACTTTTGACTTTGTATACTTCTTCTCTACCATTATGTATCCAGATCTGACATAAGCTCGTCTTGGAAAATTTGCCTCAGCATTTGCTTCCTTTGAGTCGTAACCAGCTGCCTTAACAGCTTGAATCAACTCATCCAATTTGGGATCGAAAACAGCTCTATCTTTGTTGACCTTCCTACCCTTCTTCCTGCTCAAATTTTTATTGAAGTAATCTAACCAGATTATTTGATGCTCATAATCTTTCACCTAGTTTCACCTTACTAGAACAGCATTAACAACGCCATCCTGCCCAGGTCTTGACACTACCCTTGCTGTTCCTGCCTCCGTCTCAATGATTGCACCCTTTGTTATAACGCCCCTTCTCTCATAGTCTTTGTTCGATGGATTTCTGGTAACTTTCGTTATCTTTGTCTTTGAAACCTTTTTTGATTGAGGAGCAACCACATTTGCGAAGTCAATTGTCTTCACAGCTAACTTCAGATTGCTAGCTCTAACTCTTCTAACAATTATCTCCTTCACGCCGATAACTGGCTCGCCTGGATATCTATCGTTCTCATGCTTCCTTCTTCCTCTCATGGCTCTCCTGCGCCCCCCACTGGCTTTCCTTTTTGCTAGGTTCTCTACTGGCTTCTTCATTATAGTTGCTACAAAATGAGAGCTTAATTAAGCCTTTTCGAGTATGGGTTGAGCAATCGAAATACTTCTAGCCTTGACCTCCTTCTTAAGCAGTTTTTTCTTTAGCTTGTCAAGGTCCCCATCTATGCCAAAGTAGTCTTGGAACTTCTTTGTTGTCTCGTATATTCTTAACCTGCCAAGCTTTTGATAGGTTAGAAATCCAGACTGCACAAGCAACTTGAGATGCACATACACTTGGCTGCCTCGTATCTCTGCTAAGTGCTTTGAAGTAACTGGCTGCATATAGGCCGCACAGGAAAGTGTCTTCAGAGTAGCATGAGATAGGAATGGTCTAGTTGCAAACCTCTTTATCACATTGTTGTAGTGAACTTTTAATTGCAAAACGAATGACCCATCACGAAATTCAACTAACTCAATCGCACGCATGCTTGAATTGATCTTCTGGGCCAGTTCTCTTGCCATTTTCACAGCTTTATTGGCAGAATCGGTACCAGCAGCCCTTTGCAGCTCATCTATGCTCAGGGGTCTGCCTGAGGCATAAAGCGCTGCCTCTATCCTTGCTAGCATTTCAATGTCCCTTTCGCGCATCTCTCATTTACTTGCCTAAAGAGAATTTAAAAGATCTTTTCACTGCTAGTTGATCCAATTGTAAAATTTTCTAACTTGTCAAGGCTTCAAAACTATCCTGATATCCTCGTTTTCAGTCTGCTCTATTTCGACTTTATTGTACATTGCAAGGTATAGCATCGCTACGAAATACCTAGCCATCTCAATTGGTTCCATGTCCTTGACGAACTTGCTGAGCATAATAGTTCTTACATGTCTGATCTTGTCAAAGAGCATATCTTTGTACTTTTCAAGCAGCTGTTCAAAGTTTACTAAATACTTGTCCAGCTCCCTGCTTTCTATAGGCTCGAGCTCCAGCTGCCTCCTGTGCTTAGGGTTGGCTATCTGTCCAAGCATATTCTCGAGTACGTTCAAAAGTTCCTCAAGCGAAACAGGATATGTAGCTTCGTATCTGTATGGCATGTCAAGCACTTCCAAATGTTCTAAAATGCTGGTATCTGTCACAGGCTTTCGTTGCATGGCTATCTTTTCAAGCACAAATATGCTTTCCACTTTGAGTCTCAGTATCATTGCTGATGATAGAGCAGCTACACCGCAGATCCTTAGGTCTTTGTTGCCTCTAGAATTCAAAATGGCTAGTAATTTTTCTAACAATGATGCTATGTCTATATCCCACACATTCTTTTTGGTAACTAATACAGGATTGAACAGAATGTTAACGGGGGGTTTCGAGATTGACTCCTGCGTCGCTTGATTTTCTTCGCTGCTCAATATAGCACTTGTTCGTTACTTATTTATATCAATAAAATGCTCTAGAATCTCAATCTATATTGTCAATTATCCTATCTCTTTATTGCGGCTTTTTTCAAACTTCTATATGCTAAAACGCTAGTAATTATTAGCAATGCTTGCAGTGCATAACCTCCTATGATGAGTATTATGGCATTGTGGAGAGGGTTCAGTGCTAGCATTACGCTAACATGTGTTGATGAGAAAGTGTTCCCAGCAATAACAAGAGTAGCAAGAACAAAATTTGGTATAAACACATACCTAATCTTCTTTATAGAAAGTACAGTTAGAGCAACATAAGAAAGTTCAAGAGCTATCGCTTCTGGAAGGAAGTCCGGATCTCCCAGCGGAATGCCTACAAGACCAGTCACACTTATTGCAACCAAAACAGCAACTACAGCTCTAATCATGGAAGCAGCTCAAATTCGCAGAAATAAAAAACTATGCTATTCGCTGACAAAATATAATAAATCGCAAACTCCTATAAAGAGGGTCGAGGCTGTGAGATGAAAGCTGCTAGAATAATTAAACCAAAAGAGCCATTAAAAATTGAAAATGTGCAGACACCAAAGCCCAAGAGTACCCAGGTTCTGGTAAGGGTTCAGTCAACCGGCATCTGCCACAGTGATCTGCACTTATGGGAAGGAGGCTATGCAGGTCCTGCTGGAATATTCATGAAGGTGGAAGATAGAGGTGTCAAGTTCCCATTAATCCCTGGCCATGAAGTTGCTGGTGTTGTAGAAGGTTTTGGCGAGGATGTGGAAGGTTTCAGCCCAGAGGAAAAAGTTTTGGTGTATCCATGGATCGGAGAAGGTTCGTGTCCTGCATGCAGGGTCGGAGAAGAGAATCTATGTGACAAGCCCAGATCTCTTGGTATTTACCACGATGGAGGTTATGCGGAGTACGTTCTAGTGCCGCACTACAAGTATCTGGTCAAGATAGAAGATCAGAACGCTGATAACTTTGCATCATTATCCTGTTCAGGTTTGACTGCGTTCAGTGCAATAAAGAATGCAGGAGCAAAACCTGAAGAATCTCTGGTCATTGTGGGTGCGGGTGGATTGGGTCTCATGGCTGTGCAGATAGCAAAAACACTTACGAACTCAACAATAACTGTAATCGATCTTGATGACAAACGTCTGGAAGAAGCCAAGAAGTTGGGTGCAGTTAACCTAATCAATTCTGCTAACAAGGATCCTGTTAAGGAAATAAAAGATTTGACGGACGGTATGGGTGCAGATGCAATAGTAGACTTTGTAAATGCATCAAAAACTGTCGCAACAGACATCAACATGTTAAGGAAAAGGGGAAGACTGATTTTGGTTGGCTTGTTTGGCGGTTCTGTAGAATTGAACTTAGCATTGATGCCGTTAAGAGCATTCAGGATAGTTGGTTCCTATACGGGCAAATACACAGATCTGGTTGAACTGGTAGCTCTAGCGAAAAAAGGTGTATTAAAGTCTGTAGTGTCCAGAAGGTTCAAACTTGATGAAGCTAATGATGCTCTGAACCAGCTGAAAGAAGGAAAAATAATTGGTAGAGCGGTAATCTCACCTTCGTAAAATCGGGGCTTAAACAAAAGGTTAGGGTGTTAGGCGCTGCAACTTTTAGATTACTGTCCTTGTCCTTCTATTACAATCAAAGTGACTGTAGAGCGAACCTTTGGCATTCTTCTGATCTTCCATGTTATTGTATCCTTAAGTGCTTCCATATTGTCAGATTCGACTTTCGCAACAATATCGTAGACCCCGTAAGTGCCCTTGACTTCCCTTACACCGTCGAGCCCCACTATTTCTTTAATTATGGTCTCTTCTGAACCAAGATCGCAGTTTATTAGCACATAGGCAGATGGCATAAAGGATATAATGTTAATCTAGTATATAGCGATTTAACCTACTAGGGTATCCCATAAAAATTCAAGTAACTATAGCATATTATAAAATACTTTAATAGGTTACAACAAAAAATTTAGGAGTAGTTTATCGTAGCCCGCCCACTATGATCGTTAGATATGAAACTGACAGATTCCAGCCTGCCTTCTCTGGAACCACAATCAGCTGCTGATGTTTTCTTTCAACTTCTGTAATTGTAAATGTGTATGAACCCTCCTTCTTTTTCTCCAATTCGACTCGTTGAGTGTTTAGACTTGCAATTACGCTATCTGGGTCGACAAAGTTATCTGCGCTGTCAATGAATGCTATAAAGATTGTCACGGTATCGCCTTCATCGTATAGTGTTTTATCAGAGTTAGCTAGAGCGTTTATAGTGTTCACTGTTACGCTCATTACAAGTTTGTTTGACTTCGATGGTGCCATGTTCTCACTTCCAGGAAATTCAGCAAAAATGGTTAATGATTCTGATCTGATCTGACTGAGCACATCCTGAAATGCTGTCTTCTGCACTGATAGTTTGACGACCCAATCAGCTTCGAACATACCATCTGTGTCGGTTGTTGTTGTTGTCAACACTACAAGTTCAGGTGTTGGGATCAACGCAACCATATTCACCTGCATATCTGGCAATGGCGTTCCTTCAGAATCTGTAAGTATCCCCGTGAATTTTACAGTGGTTCCTGTGAAGACTTGTGCATTGCACTGCATAGTGTTAATGCACTCTTCTATTTGGTCAAGTTCTATTGAAGTTGATGCTCTTCTGTCCTCAAATGCACCGAAGGCTTGGAAAGACATTGGCATCATCAGCGACAAGGCCGACAAAATCGCCAGCAGATGTTTGCTATTCATAAACTTCAGTCTTTTGACAATTATATAAGTATACCTGGACAAAAGCACCTCGTAATAAAAATGATAGTTCTAATATCTAAAAATTATCGATTCTTCTTGTCCTTTACATTTCTGATCACTGTATCGGTAATCTCCTTAGCTGGAACACCCTTGTTTATCATGGACAGTATTTCGTTTCGGATTGAAGACCATTCACTTGGCCCTACACCAGCATCACTAAGCATGCTTACAACGTTTTCATACTTTTGCATCTGGTCTGGACTCAATACCAATTCGTTCGACACTGTTTCCCGATCAGGTTTTATTACATCTAGGTAGATCTTGTCTCCAACCTTCATTGCAGAATCTTCATACTCCTTTATGCTAAGTTTTAGTGTTGTCGTAAAACTTCCCATCATCTGGCTTGCAAATACCTTGTTTATGTTTTTCATTAGATCTTCCATTGAGCCAAAACTTCCCATCATTTGTGGGCTGCTAAACTGTGCTTGGCCTCTATCTCTAACATCCTTTGGATCTGCTAGTGATACTAGCACCTGTGGGCTACTATCAGGAGCAGCATCTATTCTTACAACTATGAATTCTTTCCTCATACTCAAAAGTAACTTATTTCCCTCTTATTTGCATTGCGAAGTTAGTATTTTCATTGCAAAGTTGGCAGTGTAGTCCCGCGGGCAGGAAATTAAGTGTGAGTTAAATTCCCACACGTACTCTTAAAGCATGTGATTTTTTATACGCAATTGCAAGCAAGAATCTCATGGTGCAAGATGCAAATGAGTAGTGCAACATACAAGCCGAAGACAAGGTCAGTTATCGGAACAGCGCTGACTTTCGCCCAGAATATTGCTTTGCAGCTCAATTGGTATGGCCTCTATATGGACGAAAAACGTCCGTTCAAAGCCACTACAGTAATGAGCAGACTGATCGAGCTGGTAAGGAATGACAAAAAGGGAGAAGGTGGAAAAAGGCGGATCCCTGTTGATGATCAACTATTTGAAAATTTCTTGAACTAACATTAGAAATAATTATGTATCAGTACTCCCAATGTAGATATGTGGTTAAGCTAAAAGTTCCAAAGCAACTTTGCAAACAAATTCTGGGATTAAATAAGAATATCAGAGTAGCAGCTATCCTCAGTAAAACTGGCAAATTAGTTATGATAGAGTACAGGAAGGGAACAAGTCATTTTTTGGTTGGCGAAGAACAAGAGGTATTTAGTAAGCGTGCAGCCCACAAGGAGCAGACTTTAGAAACGATAAACAAACTTTTTTACGAGAAAAAGTTAGGTAAAATCGTTTATACATCTACATTATACGAAAATGTAAAGCGAGTAGCTATCCCCTTAAGCAGTTCTATGCTGTTGCTAGCTTTTGATAAAGAAGCTAACCATGAATCTATAATTTTGAAGAAAATTATACCATTCGTAAAAAAGCATAACTATTAAGCTATATCAATAAGTACCTTGCATTAATAGCAGATCTATGCAAGCAAACCAAGCCAAGACTCCCTATCCTAATTGTAAGGAGATTAAAGTGCACAAGTTTCAAGGCATTGGGGATGTGGATAACAAAAGGGATGCAGTGGTAGAGCTGTGGCAGTGCGAATGTTGTAACAGAAATTATTACCGGGTAAGAACAAAAGACAACAAGAACGTAGGGTTCTTCAAGGATATTAAAGACTGGAAGCAGCTCGGTGTATAAAATTACCAAACAGAATTGTCATAACGGTTTTACTTTTTCTTTGCTAGCTGGATAAATTATTTTTATCTAAAGAACTGACAATAGGATTCATGCAATAGAGATGTATGCTAGTAAGGACGTTCCACATCATAATCGTCATAAAACTCTTCGTCGAGCCCTGGATGTATGTTCATCATTGGGAACTTACTATATAACGAATGATATTTCTTTATTGTATCTTGATCAACGGATCGAAATATTTCTTCAATTGGTAGGAAGTCCTTAGTGACATCATAAATACATCCCTCATGTTTAGAAATACAACTCAACTGTCCAAGGTTGTTCACATACTGAGCGTAAAATATATGATCTGTAGGTACCACAACTACAAGAACAGAGTCATTCCAGTACTGCTGATACCAAACTAGAGATTCTGCTTGTAGTTTTACTTCCCTTGGATTGTCAGTTCTTCTGAATTTAACATCTACATACCACGTCTCACCATTCTGCTCATCAAATACTATCAAGTCAGGAGTAGACCTCAATCTCTTTATAGAATCTGTCTGAGGTGGACATTTCATTTTCACATGATAACGTATATGTGACAACCAACTTAGGTAGCCAAAAGCATATGCATTATAACCTGAATCCTCCAACAAACCTCGAACCAGCTCCTTTGCTATCTCACTTTTTATTAGATTAAATCGGAAATTATCCATGACTAAATATTGTGTTACAACATTATTATTTGTTGTTAAAATTTTCTATAATTCCCTCTGTTATTCTTGATTCTGAAAAGATGATAATATGACAACCTATACCATGTAGCTTATATTGGATGAGATTGTTGGGCACGCAAAGATCACTCTTCAAATCTGTCGCATGAAGTCCCAATCGAATAGCCATAGCAAAGATACTGATAACTTCTTCAGCATTAGGACTCAATATATGAACGCCTAAAATATGGCCAGTATCTTCTTCGTTCAATACCTTAAATGAGGAGTGATTTTCATTTTTATTGCGAATCTAAGGACAGTTCTCCTGCTAACTTTCTTCAGTGCACAATCAAAACAGGGCACGTACAGTGTTCAGATACACTTCTAGCTACACTTCCAAGTGCTTTTATTCTCTTTACTCCTATCAAACTATGGCTACCCATAACTACAAGGTCTATTTCCTGCTTTTGAACGGTATCAATTATTTTGTCAACAGCATAACCTTCAACAATTCTATATTCAGCCTTGACTCCTTGTTTCTCGCATTGCCTGCTAAGCTTGCTTAGTTTGTCTGCTGTTTCTTTTCTAACCATTTCCTTAAGACCTGCGAAGATACGTTTTGCGCCACCAGCACCAGGACTTTCGCTCAAGTAGAGCCCAATAGGTCTTATCGTTTTTGGGATAACAGTTACTATTAGTAACCGAGCTTTCGTGGCTCGAGCCAAGGTCAGAGCGTGTTTTAAAGCCTTGTCAGACATCTCAGAACCATCATGTGGAACCAGTATCTTCCTGTATGCTGTCACATAAATCCAATAATCTTATCTATTTATTAAGTAGATAGGCAATTCCCATTCCAAATTTATATTATTAAATAATTGATTTTGGAACTATCCTCGGACCAGCATCTCTTATTTCATCTGGAGTATCATTGAACTTTCTAAAGTTTTCCACGAAAAGCTTTGCAAGTCTCTTAGATGCAATATCATAAGCATCCTTTAGTTGCCATGTAGTTCTAGGATCAAGTATTTCGCTCGGCACACCTGCACAAGAAGTTGGAATATCAAGATTAAAGATATCATCATGTATGAATTTAGATTTTTCAATAGTGCCATTAATTACTGCTCTTACCATTGCTCTGGTATATTGGAGCTTGATTCTTTTACCAACGCCGTATGCGCCGCCAGACCATCCAGTATTTATCAGATACACTCTAGTGCCATGTTCTTCTATTTTCTCTCCAAGCATTTTTGCGTAAACTATTGCTGGTCTAGACATGAAAGGTGCAGCAAAACATTGTGAGAAGGTTGCCTTGGGTTTCGTTATACCTCTTTCTGTGCCAGCTAACTTGCTCGTATAACCTGACATAAAGTGGTACATTGCTCCCTGCTTTGTGAGCCTAGCAATAGGGGGCATGACACCAAATGCATCCGCAGTTAAGAATATGATAACCTTGGGATGAGGACCCACACTGGGTATCACCGCTCCCGGAATATGATCAAGTGGATAGCCAACTCTCGTGTTTTCTGTAAGGCTGTCATCAGAATAGTCTGCCTTCTTCGTTTCTTTATCAAGAACGACGTTTTCCATCACGGCACCAAACTTTATCGCATTCCAAATCAGTGGTTCTTTCTCTTTATCCAAATTGATGCATTTGGCATAGCACCCCCCTTCAAAATTGAAGATACCATCTTCGGACCAACCATGTTCATCGTCTCCGATCAACCTTCTTTCGGGATCAGCAGACAAAGTCGTCTTTCCAGTTCCCGATAGACCGAAGAACAAAGCTACATCATCATAATTTCCTATGTTTGCGGAACAATGCATGGGAAATATTCCCTGTTCAGGAAGATAATAATTCATTGAAGAGAAGACTCCCTTCTTTATTTCGCCTGCATAGGAGGTATCTCCTACGAGCACAATTTTACGCTTGAAGTTTAATATTTTGAAAGTCTCCGTCCTAGTTCCATCTTTCTTAGGATCCACCTTGAACTCGTTTATTGCTATCAAGGTTAATTCTGGACTGAATGATTGCAATTTATCTGAAGTAGGCCTGATAAACAACTGTTGGGCGAACAAATTCTGCCACGCATGATCGGTAACTATGCGCAACGAAATTCTTGCCTTCGGATAAGCGCCAACGAACCCGTCGAATACGAATAACTCCTTGCCTACAGAAGAAATATACCTCGTCATCTTATGGAATATTTTTTCGAAATTTTCTTCAGAGATTGGGCGATTAACCTCGCCCCAATTCACGGTATCATGTGTAACATCATCATCTACGATGTATCTATCACCAGGTGATCTGCCAGTAAACTTACTAGTTACGACTGACAGGGCTCCAGTTGATGAAAGGGTACCTTCATTCCTGCGAACAGCTGCTTCGATCAATGAAGGGACTGAAAGGTTTCGATGCACCATGTCCGTCTTTATTCCAATTTCTTCTAACTCCAGCATGAGCTTACTCATTTCTATAGCTCATTCTTGCTAGTCATAGACAATAAATATTGTTCTAGCGCTCTCGCTCGATTTCCTTCATGCTTCTACGATGAAGATAATACAGAATTCCTCCTCCGATGATCATAACACTTCCGAATGCAGTAAGACTTCGATAGTATTCGACGTATTGACCAGCAAATATTGGATCCTGTTGGAACTGCTCTGCAGGTGCTGTTGTCACAAACATGGCCCAGACTGCAAATATAATAAGTGCTATCCCTACACCTGTTACTGAGATACCAGTTATTCTCGGCCAATGATAGACCATTTTTATCAGCTATAAATGCGTGAATCTTCTTATTAACTGGAAAGTCGATTGCCATTTATGATTATCAGGATTAAAAATCGTATTATTACTATGAAATGACTATTCTGGCATCAACCGCCTTGCATCCCATTCCTTCTTCAAATACGAGTAAAGGGTTAACATCTAACTCCTCGATCTCAGGAAAATCCGTAACGAGCTGTGACAATCTTTCCAAGCATTCCACTATAGACTTCATGTCTGACGGTTTCTCCCCCCTGACTCCCGATAGTATCTTGCTTGCCTTTGTAGATTCGATCATCCTATACGCACCCAACTCCTTTATAGGCGCAAGCCTGAACGAAACATCTTTGAAGATTCCGACGTATATACCTCCTAATCCAAACATAAGCAACGGACCAAAATGTTTGTCCCGTTTCATTCCAATGATAGTCTCTCTCCCTTTCTTGATGAATTCCTGGACGTTGATCCCAATTATCTTTGCGTCGGGTCTAGTCCGTCTAACATTCTGCATTATTCCTTGAAATGCATCTTTCACTTCCTGTGTATTTCTCAGGTTAAGCTCAACGCCACCAACATCAACCTTATGGACTATATCAGGAGATGATATCTTAAGCACTACCGGGTATCCGATTTCTTCCGATATCCTTACACAATCGACCTCACTCGTAGCTACCATAGATCTTGGCACCAGGAAGCCGTAAGCTTTGAGCACACGCATTGCTTCACTCTCCTGAACATAATTTCTCCCCTGTCTCTTAACATTAGTAAAAACATCCCTAACCTCTGCTTTGTCTACATCAAAGACACGAATCTGTGTTCTTGGTCTTGTAACCCAAGATCTGTATCTATGCATGGTTGAGAGTACCCTTACTGCTGATTCAGGAAAAGGGTATTGTGGTATGTTATTCTGCTCAATTATCTTCAAGGCATCTTCAGTCCAAGCAATTCCCATTATGGTAGACAATAGAGTCTTTTCTCTGAATTCCTTATTGATCTTCACGATGGTTTCGGCCAAAGCCTGCATGTTTAACATCAACTGTGGGGTAGCTAGTACTATGCAGGAATTCACGTTTGCATCACGTAGAACAATTCTCAGCGCTTTTTCATACCTTAGATGATCGGCGTCGCCGATTATATCGATGGGATTTATGAGTGATGCGGTTTTGGGAAGTATTTTTGCAAGTTCACTAACAGTATTTTCACTGAGTTTGGCCAATTTCAGTTTATATTTCGCTGCTGCATCAGCTACAATCACACCAGGACCTCCTGCATTAGTAATTACAGCTGTGCCTTCCGATGGAATGGGTTGGTTCGCAAACGCAATAGCATAATCAAAGAGCTCTTCAGTGGTTTCTACACGTAGGACTCCGGCTTGTGTAAAAATCGCATTGTATGCTTCTTCAGAGCCTGCCAATGCGCCTGTATGTGAAGAAATAGCTCTTGCGCCAATGGGTGACCCACCAACTTTTAATGCAAGTATAGGTTTCCTCTCCTCTGCTTCTCCAGTTATGTTTGATGCGATTTCTATGAACTTCCTTCCGTCTGCAAGATCTTCAATATACATCAGTATTACTTTTGTAGCTTTGTCAGTTGCAAGCATATTAAGAATATCATTCTCTTCGATATCGGCTTTGTTTCCCAAGCTAAATACTTTTGAGAATCCGATGTTCCTTGAACGTGCGTATTCGAGCATTGCGCTGCAGATCGCACCACTTTGTGATACGAGAGCTATATTTCCATATTTTGGCATACCTTTAGTAAAAGTTGCATTCAGTGAAATCTTAGAATCAGCATTAATCATTCCTACACAGTTTGGGCCTATGAATCTAATACCGCGCTTCATAGCAATCTCTTTGACTTGCTCTTCAAGTAGCTGACCTTCTTCTCCTGTCTCTTTGAAACCTGCAGAAATTATAAGCGCACTCTTTACTCCGTTCTTCCCACATTCCTCCATCACTTTTGGTATGGTTTTGCTTGGAGTAATTATCACTGCAAGATCTACTGGAGTACTTATGTCAAGAATGCTTTTGTAACATTTTAGACCAAGAACTTCATTGCCGGAAGGATTAACAGGATACACCGTGCCAGTAAAGTGTCCACGCAAAATGTTTGTCATGACAGCATTGCCTACACTGCCGTCCTTGTTAGAAGCACCCAATATTGCAACGCTCGTTGGGGAGAATAAGCTATCCAGATTCATGGTCATTAAATCCAAATGGTCTACTATAAATTAGTACCAACCATAAATGATATTGTTACACTGAAATTAAGGCGCCTGCGAGAGTATGCTAGAAAGCATAAGAAAACTGAGGTCAATGTGCGAACGTGTTATGTCTAGGAAAAAGAAAAGTTACACAAGCAAGAATT